>NZ_JBIWDU010000002.1:0-453010 GCF_044762155.1 Neobacillus sp. NPDC097160
TACGCATCGTCGCCTTGGTGAGCCGTTACCTCACCAACTAGCTAATGCGCCGCGGGCCCATCTGTAAGTGTCAGCCGAAACCGACTTTCAGCTTTTCCTCATGTGAGGAAAAGAATTATCCGGTATTAGCTCCGGTTTCCCGAAGTTATCCCAGTCTTACAGGCAGGTTGCCCACGTGTTACTCACCCGTCCGCCGCTAACCAATGGGAGCAAGCTCCCAAAGATTCGCTCGACTTGCATGTATTAGGCACGCCGCCAGCGTTCGTCCTGAGCCAGGATCAAACTCTCCAAGAAAGTTGATTAGCTCAAAAAAGTTACGTTGGCTTAGCTTCATAAGAAGCTAATAATTTATTGTTTGTTGACGTTTTTGTTTGTTTAGTTTTCAAAGAACAATTTTTATCACATGTCGTAAGCGACTTTATTAATATAACACAAAGCTTTTTACATTGTCAATAACTTTTTTAAAACCGCCACTCGCGAAAGTTTTTTGAGATTGTTTCGCAGCGACGGTTATTAATATACCAAGTAATCTATAAAAGGTCAATACGTTTTATTGTTTTTTTAAGATAATTTTTTATTCACCTGATAACAACGGTGAAAAACCCCGTGCCCCTTTGTTTCCACATTAACAACATCTAATAAATGTTTTTCAATCAAATACTCGAGCAGTACTGCCATATCAACAGAGTAAGGAATTAATTCTATTTCGTTCATGATCTCATTAAACAACCAATATTCCTTACGACTTAGAACATCCAATAAATGCGCAGTTCCGATATTTGTTCTGGAATGAATCATAAACTCACTTGCAAGGAACAGAAGTTCAAGTCTTTTCTCAAGCGTTTCTTCGCTATTCACGAGTTCTTCATATAACTTAAAGATTTCCGGTTCTATTTGCTTTACTTGATGCCAAACAGTAAGTTCAGGATGAAGACCATTTTCTATCACGGCTAATCTTGCAAGATGGTGTAAAGAATGTACAACATGATTATACGCATCTAAAAATTGTTTACCTTCAAATAGCGCTTTTCCATCTACATAACGACGAATTAGTTTTGCAAATTCTAATCCCATTTTGATCTTTCGTCCATTAAAAGGAAATTCCCGCAGTTCCGTTTTTAAATTGGCAACATATTCGTTCCGATCAAAAAGGATTTTGGCCTCATGAATCCATTCAAATATTTTTCGATTCGTGCCAAGTAATAGCCATTCCTGGAGCTGTGATTCTGCAATGACGTGCATGGCAGCCTTCTTATTGCTATACGTATAGTGTTTAATAAATAATGGACGGTCTGCCTCTTTAACGATGATTAATAATATGACATCAAATGTATCTGTAATTTGACTTGATTTTTGCTTTTTTTCAATCACCATGACTCCAAGTGTATTTGATTGACTCGCCCTTTCTTGGTAAATGGGCCGAAGGATGTCTTCCATTCATCATTCCTCCAATTTTTTCAGGTAGCTTTATATGTTCGACATTGAAACCTAATTTCCTTCTTTCATCTAAGACAAATTTCGACATTCTTTGCGTAGTGTTTTTTCTTAGAATATAAATTATGGTATAGTTTCTCTAGGAGGGAGTTATATGGCAAAATATTCGAGTAAAATAAATAAAATCCGTACCTTTGCATTATCTTTAATTTTTGTTGGGTTTATAGTTATGTATGTTGGAATCTATTTTCGTACTTCACCAATTATCATGACCATCTTCATGCTTTTTGGTCTACTTTTTATTATTGCGAGTACAGCCGTCTATTTTTGGATTGGAATGTTATCAACTAAAACGATCCAAGTAAAGTGTCCAAACTGTGGGAAACACACAAAAATGCTTGGCAGGGTGGATATGTGTATGCATTGTCGTGAACCATTGACCCTAGACGCTAAACTTGAAGGACATCAATTTGATGAATCGTACAATAGTAAAAACACAGGAAAATAAAATGAGGATGACCAAGACCCTATCGGCTTTTAGCCTTAAAGGTTTGTGTCACCCTCATTTTTTTCTTATCCAAAAAGGAATTTTCATTTGGCCATTGACCCAACGAATTAATGCACTTCTTTACTTGCACATTCTGGACAGGAACCGTAAATTTCCATACGGTGATTTTCAATTTTAAAGCCCGTCACATGCGAAGCAAGGTGTTCCACTTCATCAAGGCCCGGATAATGAAAATCAACAATTTTGCCGCACTTTTCACAAATAACATGATAATGGTGCGAGGTGACAAAATCAAAACGGGCTGATGCATCACCATAGGTTAATTCCTTTACAAGACCTACTTCACGAAATACTCGTAAATTATTGTAAACTGTTGCCACGCTCATATTAGGGAATTTCCCTTCAAGGGCTTTATAGATTTCATCTGCTGTAGGATGTGACATCGAGTTTATTAAATATTCAAGTATCGCATGACGTTGCGGAGTAATTCGCACCCCAGTATCTTTCAAGGTATCCAACGCTTCTTTTAACTGATTCATCGTCATGCACCTTCTTTCTAAAAAATATTCTTAGATTATAATTGTTATAATTAATTTTACTAAGTTATTTATACTTTTGTCAATATTGTAATCTCATATAAGAATAAATTAACTTTTTGAATGCAAGGCATGTTCGCTTGCCCCTAATTTCTGATTAACATAACGTGCAGTTACAAACAATAAATCCGAAAGTCGATTTAAATAGGCCAATACTAATGGATTCGCATCTTCACCCAACGAAACCGCACATCTTTCTGCCCTCCTTGCAATTGTTCTTGCTACATGAAAAGCGGCACCTGCTGGATGACCGCCTGGCAGGATGAAATTGGTTAATGCTGAAAGTTCTGTGTCCCATTCATCAATGTGGTTTTCTAATTCCTCAATATCCGTAGCAGCAAGTGACCACTTCACTTCTTTTCCTTTTGGCGTAGCCAATTCCGCTCCCACATGAAAAAGATTTGTTTGTATTTTATGATATACATTTTCAATTATTTCTTTCCCTTGAAATTTTTCCTTATATAAGTGACTCAATGCAAGGCCAATCATTGAATTAGTTTCATCACAGGTTCCATATGCTTCTACCCGCAAATCGTCCTTTGCCACCCTGGTTCCATATATAAGGGAAGTTGTTCCCTTATCACCCGTCTTTGTATAGATTTTCATTTTTATTCCCCCTTTAAAAATAATAACGTTGTTAACATAGCTTTTATACTTATGTATTCAAAGTCCTACTTCTAATATGTTTTTATCCTTTTATTATAAAAAGTATTTATTATCTTCATCATAACACCTGAATTTATATTTATATAACTCGAAATTGTGAAAATCCTCTTTCCACAAAAAAAAGGGTCACGATGGACCCAAAAAGTTTATCTGAGGAGGTATGCCCTAATAAAATGATATTCAATTTGCCGGTTCTTGCATTGGACAAATGCCTTTGCTAAAGAAAATGGGCCCTAAAAATTAACTTAGATTTTCACGTATGTATGTTAACGCTTCCTCAACATGCCCTTTCACTTTGACCTTTCTCCATTCTTTTACCAGTCTGCCCTCTTTATCAATAATAAAGGTAGATCTTTCGATACCCATATATTCTTTACCGAAGTTCTTTTTTAACTTCCAAACACCATAGCTTTCAGCAACTTGATGATCAATATCAGCCAGAAGTAAGAATGGCAAACAATATTTATCAATAAATTTTTGATGGCTTGACACTGGATCTGGACTTACTCCCAGTACTACTGCATTCACATCAGTAAATTGTTGAATCTGGTCACGAAAATCACATGCTTCAGTTGTACAGCCAGGAGTCATGTCCTTTGGATAAAAGTAAAGTACAACGTTTGTGCCACGGAAATTCGCTAAATTTATTGTCTCTCCATTATTCGCTTCTAACTCAAAATTAGGAGCTTCCATCCCTATTTCAACTGTCAATTTTTATCACTCCAATTGTAAAATATTCCTTTCTACTAGCGTAACCAATCTTTTCAGATAAAACAAATATATTGCAAAGAAATGGTTTATTTTTCCCTGTTTAACATGACTCTAGCAACAAATGCCGCGGGCAGTGTATAACCAATTAATGCCTCGATCACGGCAATAAATCTTCCGATTCCTTGTGGTAGCACATCTCCATTGCCTACAGAAAAAAGTGTCATAGCGCTAAAATAAAAACTTGTTTCAAAGATGTTATTAAGATGATGGGCGTTCACTTCTTTAAGCAGTGGCATCCCGATTAAATTAAATAGAAGATAAATTAATCCAAAACCAATGATAATGGTTAGATAGACTGTTCCTAAATAAAGAAAATTTTCAACCGACACAAATTTCCCTCTAACCGTGTTAGGAATAAATAACGTTCGTAAGCTCATAAAGATGCAAAAGATAACGATAGGAAGCAAAAAATAGAACACTTAAGACCACCTCTTATTCAGCGTAAGTTATTCTATTTCTATGCTTGCTTGGACAATAAAATATCCAGGTATCTTGTTAATTCCCTGCCCCCCTGTATTTCTTTACCCCTTGATTCCACAGGAGTACCGACAGGATAAAAAAGATGACTCCGATTACCGGTGTTAAAAACGAATACCAATACCACTCCTTTTTTTCAAGAAAAAAGGCAGCAGGGTACACACCAACAAAGGCAAACGGCAAAACCCAGGTTAATACAAACCGAATGACATTATTATAAATATTCACCGGATATCTGCCATAATTGCTAATATTATACATCATCGGCATAAGGGATGTCCGTGCATCAGCCCAAAAGCTAATGCAAGCAAGCATAATGAAAATCCCGCCATAAACCAGCGCCCCGCCAATGACGAAAATAACGAATAAAAAAGGATCATACCAATCCACCTTCAGTCCAAGCCGATAACCGGCATAAACCATGATGGCCAGTCCCGTAATCGACCCTAATAATGACTCCAATTCCAGTCGTTCTAGGATGATTTGAAAAAGACTATGGATCGGCCTTGTTAAAATCCGGTCCAATTCGCCCCGCACGATATAACGTTCATTAAAATCCCAAATATTAAAAAAGGCAGAAAAAACGGCAAATGGAACAAGAAAAAATCCATATATAAAAATAATTTCATCCCTGCTCCATCCATGCAGCAAATTAGTGTGCCCAAAAACGACAAGAATGAAGATAAGATTAATTGCCTGTGAAAGCAAATCAGAAAAGAACTCGACGAACAAATCTGCACGATATTGAAATCTTGTTTTTAAATATTGCGACATATATTGAAAAAACATCGAAATGTAAAACATGGCTTAACCCCCTTGAATAATCAGCTGTTTTTTTGCCGAACGCCAAAGCAGATAAATCGGCAAAGTGAGAATGATCACCCAAATAAATTGCTGTCCAATTGCGGCAATTGCCTGCGGATGTGAAAAGCCTTTGGTAAAGATCATACTTGGGGTATAACTGATCCCTTGAAAGGGTAAATATTTCATGATATTTTGTGCCCATCCCGGAAAAAAGCTGATAGGAAGAAGTAGTCCGGAAAACAAATCAATAACCACTCGCTTCGCCCGGATTAGACCTGAATTATTATATAAGAAGAAAGTGGTAATTCCCGTTAATAAGTTTAGCTCTGTATTAATGAAAAAACTTAACAGTGTAGAGACAACGAATAAACCCCAAACACTTGGTTCCCCCGTAAATTGGATTGGAAAGACAAAATACACAATGATAAGCCCTGGAGCCGAAAAAAAGAATAGTCTAAAAATACCTTCCCCTAACCCTTGCATTGTTTTCATTCCAAGATAGTTATAGGGTCTAATTAATTCAATGGCTACTTTACCTTCCATTATCTCTTGTGCCATTTCACGATCAAGGTTGTTGAAATAAAAGGCTCTTGCCATCCAGGATACTGCCACATAGGAGGTCATTTGAACAACCGTAAGCCCCTCTATTTGCTCCTTCCCCCCATAAATGGCGGTCCATAAAAAATAATAGGCGCCAATATTAATGCTATAAATAAGAATCCCTGTATAATAATTTGTCCTGTAAGCAAGCATCATGAGAAAACGGATTCTAATCATTTCTAAATATTTATCCAACTTCCACAGCACCCTTTTCATAAATATTACGAATGATTTCTTCTGTCGAAGTTTCATTTATTTTTACGTCTTTAACTGTAAAAGCTGCGACGACCTTCGCAATAACCTGTGAAATAAGTTCATCGTTATCATCCAAGGCCGCTGAATAAATTTGCTCCTTTTCGTCCAAATTCCATTCAAGCGGCAGACCAACAGTAAGCTTCTTGAGCGCCTCGAAATTAACGTTCTCCAAAAATTGAAATTGGAGTTCCTTTCGATCTCCCCATTTCTCCTTTAATTCCCTAAGTGCGCCGTCATAGATTACCTTGCCTTCATCAAGCATAACAACCCGCTCACACAATGCCTCTATATCGGAAAGGTCATGGGTTGTCAGTAGGATCGTAGTATTGTATTTCTCGTTAATTTCCTTTAAAAATTCACGAATTTTTAACTTCACTAATACATCAAGGCCGATGGTTGGTTCATCTAAAAAAAGCAAGGGTGGGTTATGAATTAATGCAGCTGCAAGCTCACAGCGCATGCGCTGGCCAAGAGACAATTTACGAACCGGCTTATCAAGCAGCGGTTCTATGTCTAATGTTTTAATCACGTGGTTCATATGGTCATCATACTGTTCATCGGATACCTTATACACCTTTTTTAAGAGGCGAAACGATTCCTGAACTGCAATGTCCCACCATAATTGGGAGCGTTGGCCAAACACCACTCCTATTGTCTGGACAAATCTTTCTCGCTCTTTATGAGGATTCATTCCATTCACGATGATTTCCCCGGAAGTAGGAGTTAAAATCCCGGTCAGCATTTTAATTGTAGTTGATTTTCCTGCGCCATTCTCACCGATATAACCTACCATCTCGCCTTTTCCTACGGAAAAATTTATATCGTTTACCGCTGGCACTACTTTATAATTCCGCGTTAACAAGTCTCTAAAAGCACCTTTTAAGCCAGTCCGGCTGGAATAGGCTTTAAACTCTTTTCGTAATTTTTTTACTTCAATCACATTTTCCATTGTTTTTTCCTCCTGAAGCATTGCCCTAATTAATTAGTTTAGCCAAATCGTGATGGCAACACAACTTTCCCGTATTCAGCAAATTTTCGAAAATATAAAACACATAGAAGTCAAAAAAAATAGTGCTAAAATAAGAAAGAAAACATTTAAGGAGGAAACCCCAGTGCATTTTACAAAGTCAGAACAAATACATAATGAAGCAATAGAACATATTGTCGGTGGAGTTAACAGCCCATCAAGATCCTTCAAAGCGGTTGGCGGCGGTGCTCCTGTTGTAATGGAGCGTGGACAAGGAGCTTACTTTTGGGATGTCGACGGTAACCAATATATCGATTACCTTGCAGCATATGGGCCAATTATTACCGGCCATGCCCACCCACATATTACGGAAGCAATAAAACGTGCCGCAGAAACCGGCGTCCTTTACGGAACTCCAACACCACATGAAGTAAAATTCGCTAAAATGATAAAAGAGGCCATTCCGTCTCTGGATAAAGTTCGTTTTGTTAACTCTGGGACAGAAGCGGTAATGACCACAATCCGTGTTGCCAGAGCCTATACCGGCCGTGATAAAATTATCAAGTTTGCCGGTTGTTATCATGGTCACTCTGATCTCGTCCTTGTTGCTGCGGGTTCTGGTCCTTCAACACTTGGAACACCAGATTCCGCCGGAGTTCCAAAAAGCATTGCCCAAGAGGTGATTACGGTACCATTCAATGATATCGAACCACTTAAAGAGGCGTTAGAAAAGTGGGGCGACCAAATTGCCGCTGTTTTAGTGGAGCCGATTGTCGGAAACTTTGGGATTGTCGAGCCTAAACCCGGCTTCTTACAGCAAGTCAATGACCTTACCCATGCGGCAGGTGCACTAGTCATTTATGATGAAGTGATAACAGCTTTCCGTTTTATGTATGGCGGTGCCCAAGATTTATTAGGCATTTATCCGGACTTAACTGCGCTTGGAAAAATAATTGGCGGCGGCCTTCCAATAGGCGCTTACGGTGGACGTAAGGAAATTATGGAAACAGTTGCACCACTTGGGCCAGCCTATCAAGCCGGAACAATGGCCGGTAACCCCGCTTCCATGCTTTCCGGTATCGCTTGCCTTGAAGTGCTAAAACAAGAAGGAATATATGATTATTTAGATCGATTAGGTGCGATGCTGGAAGATGGAATCTTAGCGGCAGCCAAGGAATATGATATCCAGATTACCATTAACCGATTGAAGGGTGCCTTCACCGTTTATTTTACAAATGAAACGATTGAAAACTACGAGCAGGCTGAAAACACTGATGGTGAAATGTTTGCAAAGTTCTTTAAGCTGATGCTAAAGCAAGGAATTAATCTTGCACCATCAAAATACGAAGCATGGTTCCTGACCATCGCTCATACAGAAGAGGATGTTGAAGCAACATTACACGCAGTAAGAAATGCATTTTCTTCGCTAAAGTCCGAATAAATATGCATTTTTTATGCACACAAGGGAGTGGAAATCACTTCCTTTTATTTTTAACTTTGATTGAAAACGGTTACATAGACAACTTTATCCCGTGAAACCGTCAGTTTTTTTTTCATTTCCCCTATCCAAAATAATGTATATTTATTTGATTTCTGAAAATTCTTATGATATTATTAGATTATTATTTTTCTTTTAGCCCTTTACTATAATACCTCGTTAAAGTAACAAATTTTTTACACTAAAAAAGTATTTCTATTCTAATAGTTTCATAGGAGGTGAAGCGGCTTTAGCGGTGAACCGATGAAGCCCAACTGAATGACACAAAAATGGACCCCTTCCCTATTTAAAGACTTCCATAAACATGAACACGATGCATGTGGAATAGTAGCTTGCCTTGAAAAGAGCAAAATCCCGACAAGAAAGAATATTTTTGACTGTATTGATGCTCTTGTGACCATGAATCATCGCGCCGGCTTTATTAACGGTGAAGGTGATGGTGTGGGAATCCACATGGATATTCCAACCGATCTTTGGAAGGAAAAGCTTTCCAAGAAAGGCCTCGATCCGCAGCTTGCTGAAAAAGAAGAATTTGCTGTCGGCCATGTCTTTATCAGCCAAAAGGTTAACTGGGAAGCAACGAAACAAGAATTAGTAGAAAAGTTAGCCTATCATGATTTAGAGTTAGTTTTTGAAACCATTGATGTTACTGACTCTTCCGCCCTTGGTCCAATCGCCATCCAGGAAAACCCTGTTTTTTGGCAATTTGCTTGTCTTTCACCTAGAAAAAACCGAGAATTAACGAAGATTCTTTTCGATACTTTAATTGATTTTGAAATCAATGAACATGTCCATGTAGCCTCACTAAGCCAAAATCATGTTGTCTATAAAGTAATGGGTGCCGGAGATATTCTTCCCCGTTACTATCTTGACTTAGCAAATCCACTAGTTGCATCAACCATGACATTAGGTCATAATCGTTATTCTACGAACACTCTATCAAGCTTTTTCCGGGTACAGCCGTTCAGTGTCCTTGGGCATAACGGAGAAATCAATACCATTTCAAAACTGCGCGATGAAGCGCGAATGATAAGGGTACCGCTTGTAAAGGACGGTAGTGACTCACAGGATTTAAGCCGAACCATGGAAACATTAATTTGCCGTGAAGGATATACTTTATTTGAAGCAATGGACCTCTTGTTTCCGCCAATTATTAATGAAATTAAAGCCTACCCTGAACACCTGCAAGATTTATATACGTATCTTCGTGAAGCATGGGGACACTTTGCCCAAGGACCAGCAGGAATTATCTCGCGTTTCGGAGATGAAGCAGTATTTAGTGTTGATGCACTTGGCCTCCGTCCTCTTTGGATGCTGGAAACAGAAAGCTCATACTTATTTTCCTCTGAACCTGGGATCATTCCTTCCTCAGAGTATGTAAACGATCCAAAGCCATTGGCACCCGGTGAGAAGGTTGGGTTTAAGTGGAACGATAAAAAATTAGAGGTTTACGAGCAAAATCGTTATCAAGAAGAAGTATACCAGCGCTTTTCTGTGCGCTTAACTATTGGCGAATCAAGGTTCCGTTTACAGCCGCCATCCTTAACTAAAACCGTTACAATGAATTATCCTGACAAAATCCATAATGGACAATATAAGGCCTTTGGATGGGAACGGGATCATATTCAGTTAATCGAGCAAATGGCTGAAAAAGGTGTGGAACCAATTCGTTCCCTAGGTCATGACGCTCCACTCGCAGCCCTAAACCCTGAACGAGTGAATATCGCTGATTATATTAAAGAAAGTGTTGCTGTCGTTACCAATCCGGCAATTGACCGCGACCGGGAAACAGAGCATTTCTCTACGCGTGTCATTATTGGTAAGCGGCCAACATTATTTTTAAAAGAAAAAACAGTAACGGTAATGGAGTTAACTGCACCACTTCTATTAGAAGGTAAAGCCGGCTTTACTTGTTCAGAGAGCATAGGGCAGCCTAGCTTTGATCAAGTTGTGCAGCATTTCCAAGAGAAAAAACTAGCCACATATCTATCTACTACGGTTAAAAAGGACGAAAATGTAGAACATGCTTTGGAAAGACTTTCAATGGAAGCTGTTCAGGCTGTTCATGCTGGGAAAACATTACTAATACTTGATGATGCAAAATCCCATCAAGAGGATTTTTATTGGATTGATCCTCACCTTATAACGTCGGCAATTGACCAAGCGCTAGTCAAGGCTGAATTAAGAAGAGAATGCTCTTTGCTGTTACGCTCAGCCTCCATTCGCTCGCTCCACGACATTATTACTGTCTTTGGACTTGGAGCAGATTTGATTAGCCCATATTACATGTTCTTAACGGTTCTTGACGAATCACCAAAGCCGTTACTGAACCTTTATAGTGCTCTAACGAAGGGCCTGGAAAAAGTAATCTCGACAATTGGTATCCATGAGCTCCGCGGTTACGGAAGACTCTTCTCAAGCATTGGTTTACATGAAGAAATTGCTAATGTTTTAAACATCGTTAACTTTTTTGGTTCAAAAGAAATTGAATCAGATTTTGAAGCGATGAAGCTCGATGCTTTTAAAAGAGCTGAAGATTACCAGAATGAAAAAGAAAGAATCGGTAAAACCTTTCACCTCTTCCCGCGTATTTGGAAAGCAATCGGTGAGGTAGCAGCAACGGGCGACTACAGTGTTTACCGTGATAAAATCTCAGAGCAAGAAACAGAAAATCCAACCACCATCCGCCATTTGGTTCAGCTAAAAAAGGGTAATAAGCAATTAGCTCCAAGTGATGTCAATCTTCATGTCGGTGATCATGATTTACCGTTTATTATTTCTTCGATGTCATTTGGTTCGCAAAATGAAACAGCATTTAGGGCCTATGCTGAAGGGGCGGATCGGTTAAATATGGTCAGCCTTAATGGTGAAGGCGGTGAGATCAAGGATATGCTCGGCAAATATCCGAAAACGCGCGGACAGCAGATTGCATCTGGCCGGTTCGGAGTTAATGCGGAACTGTTAAACTCTTCTAATCTATTAGAAATTAAGATTGGCCAGGGGGCGAAGCCTGGTGAAGGCGGTCACTTGCCTGGATCAAAGGTTACAGCAAAGGTTGCGGAAGCACGTAATGCAACGCTTGGTTCTGATTTGATTTCACCATCAAACAACCATGATATTTACTCAATCGAAGATTTAGCGCAAATGATTCTTGAATTAAAAACAGCTAATGACCAGGCAAAAATTGCTGTAAAGGTTCCAGTTGTGCCAAATATCGGAACAATCGCAGTAGGTATTGCGAAAGCTGGTGCAGACATTATAACCTTAAGCGGTTTTGATGGTGGTACTGGTGCTGCAAGGATCCATGCTCTACAGTACGTCGGATTGCCGGTAGAAATTGGTGTAAAGGCTGCCCATAATGCCCTCTTAGAGAGTGGACTCCGCCATAAAGTAGAAATATGGGCCGATGGCGGCATGAAGAGTGCGATGGATGTTATCAAGATCATGCTTCTCGGGGCAAACCGGGTCGGTTTTGGAACATTGTCAATGCTTGCAATCGGCTGTACGACCTGCCGAGGCTGCCATTTGGATACATGCCATGTCGGGATTGCCACCCAAATTGAATCAGAGGCACAAGCGAAGGAACATGGATTAAGACGCTTTGTTCCAAGACAACTCGAATTAGCCGTGCAAGGAATCATGAACCTTTTTACAGCTTTTGGTACAGAATTAAAAGCTCTCGCTGGTTCATTGGGAATCAGAAATTTGCAAGATGCTGTTGGACATTCCGAATTATTGGAGCAAGTAAAGGGAGAGCACCAGCTTAGCCTTTCCTATCTGTTAAAACCTTTGGAAATTAGCCAATTTGTAAAAGTAGGAGCTTCGAAATCAATCGAAGAAGTTCAAATGCAGGTAGCGGCGGGAGCTGAATATCTTGATTCAAGTGTGGATCAGCTCCTTTCCTCACGCGAATTCGAAAGTGTGACGTCTGAGCAAAGGGTGTTAGGGAGCCGTGTTTCCTGTCACCGTGTCCGCGGAAGATTAGATGGTTCCTACAAGCAACTGCCGTCTGTACAGCTTAAGTATAAGAAAGGTTCCATTCCAGGAAACGGCTTAGGCGCTTATAATAGTGAGGGCATCGAGATCACTGTCAATGGAGGCGGTCAAGACGGAGTCGGAAAAACTTCCTTTGGCGGTAATATTCATGTTCTTAAGTCTAAAGGAAAAAATGGTCTTATGCTTAATGGTTCTGTAGGAAAAGGTTTTGGATATGGCGCTCAAAAAGGGCTGCTTGTTGCTCAAGGAAATGCCGATGCCCGCGCTGGAATACGTCTCTCTGGAGCTGATTTAATTATCGGCGGCGGGATGAAAAAACCGCTCCCAGCAACAGAAGCCGGAAACATTGGCGCAAATTCTAATATTAAAGGATTTGCCTTTGAATATATGACAAACGGCCGTGGATTAGTGTTAGGTGACCCAGGACCTTGGATTTGTGCCGGTATGACCGGTGGTGTCGTTTATGTCCGCCATCAGCCTGAAATGGGGCTGACGAAGGATGCGATTAAAAGACGTGTTGCCAAAGGTGCAAAAGTATCTGTCATTGAATTAAATGAAAAAGGCATACAGGATATTAACGAGCTTTTAGGTCAATATACTAACCTGCTTGAGCAAAATGGCCAGTCCGATGAAGCAAACCAGCTTCGTAGCCTTTTAACCTGCCCGGAAAATCACTTTGTGCAAATTCTTCCTGTTAAAGAACAGGCAGATCCATCAGTTTCTACAGAATAAGAAATGCGCAAACGCCCTGGTCAGCAGCGTATGGCCTGGAGCGCTCCAACTGAGATAAAGGAAACACGAAGAGCCGGAGGCGATTCGATGTTGACTTATCGTAGGGCGGAGAGCGAAGGACACTAGCTGCTAGGGCGCTGGAGCTGGACAATTCTCAAAGTCAATATTTATACTTTCTTATTTAATGATATTGAACGTCCGCTATTATAGCGGACGTTTTTTGGGTACATAAATTTGTAACAATTTGAATACTAATTTCATATACTTTCTCTTGATTAAATGGTTAAATCCATGTATAGTACATATTTGTTCTTTAATGAGCAAAATAAAAAAATAATCATTATATTTGAAAGGAACTCATTTGGAATGAAGTTAGGTGCCCGCATTTTTAAAACGGGAATAGCTATTGTTTTATCCCTCTATTTAAGTCAGTTGCTGCATTCACCTTCGCCGGTATTTGCTGGGATCGCTGCTATATTTGCGATTCAACCGACCATTTACCGCTCCTATTTGACGATTATTGAACAAATTCAAGGAAATATCATTGGTGCATTGCTGGCAGTTATTTTTGTACTTTTATTAGGGAATCATATTATTGTTATCGGTTTGGCTGCTATTATTGTCATTATTATTAATCTTAAGCTTAAACTAGAGAATACAATTGGACTTTCGCTGGTAACATTAATTTCGATTATGGAAACACAGAGTGGAAGCTTTATTCAGTTTGCTGGTATCCGGTTCTCGACCATCATGATAGGAATATTTTCGGCATTTTTAGTCAATCTCGTGTTTATGCCGCCAAAGTATGAAAATAAGCTTTATTTTAAAATCGTCAATACAACTGAGGACATTATTAAGTGGATCCGCTTAAGTGCACGTCATGACTATGATCATCAACTTCTTAAAACAGATATTAAGAAATTTAAAGAAAGCATCCATATAATGGATCAGTTTTATACGTTGTACAAGGAAGAGCGAAGTTATTTTAAAAAGAATAATTTAGAAAAATCCAGAAAGCTGGTTATTTACCGACAATTTAATTTAACAGCCAAAAGAGCGCTGGATACATTAAAAAGACTGCATCGTTTTGAAAATGAGCTGCTGCATCTTTCAGAAAATTTTAAGCAATCGGTACAGGATCAGTTAGATAGCCTTATTTATCATCATGAACAGGTTCTACTCAGATTCATTGGGAAAATTCCCACCCCACCTCCGTATGCTGAAGAAAATGTTTACTTGAATAAAAAGGAGCTATTTGACTTCTTTTTAGCCGATCAAAGGGAATCTTCCGACGATAATAATCCGCATCTTTTTCATACGATGCAAATCATCGCCTCCATTATTGATTATGGAGAGCAAGTTGAACATCTTGACACCTTGATAACCAGCTTTCATTCCTATCATCACAACGAAGTATCGATTGAAGAAGAAAATCATGAATAATAAGAAAAGCGGAAGCGCCCTGGTCAGCGGCGTATGGCCTGGAGCGCTCCAACTGAGATAAAGGAAACACGAAGAGCCGGAGGCGCATTCGTGCTTGACTTATCGTAGGGCGGAGAGCGAAGGACACTAGCCACTAGGGCGCTGGAGCTGGACAATTTTCAAAGTCAAAATTATACTTTCTTATCTAATAAAAAAGAACCCGAGGCAGATTATTCTGCTTCGGGTTCTTTACTATCTAGTTGCTGCACCTGAAATAAATTATAATAATTTCCTCGCTTGGCCATTAGTTCCTCATGTGTCCCGACTTCAACGATTTGGCCGTGTTCAATCAGGATAATCCGATTGGCGTGTGTAATCGTCGACAACCGATGAGCGACAATAAAGGTTGTTCGATCCTTTGCCAGTTCCTCTAACGATTCTTGAATTAAATGTTCGCTTTCTAAATCCAGCGCTGACGTTGCCTCATCCAAAATTAAGATTGGCGGATTTTTTAAAAATACCCTGGCAATCGCTACACGCTGTTTCTGACCTCCGGAAAGCTTCACACCTCTTTCACCGACCTTGGTGCTGTAACCATCTGAAAGGTTAAGGATAAATTCATGGGCATTTGCTGCTTTAGCCGCCTGATATACTTCTTCTTCTGTGGACTCGGGCTTTCCTAATAAAATATTGTCCCTAACTGATTCGCTAAATAAAATATTATCTTGAAAAACTACCCCAATTTTATCTCTTAGCGTTTGAACCTTAAACTGTCGGATATCCACGCCATCTAAAGTAATTCTTCCTTTTGTCACATCGTAAAAACGGGGTATCAGGCTGACAAGACTAGATTTCCCACCACCGCTCATCCCGACAAGCGCAATTGTTTCTCCCCTTTTGACATCTAAATTAATCTTTTTTAAGACCATTTCATCTTCTTTGTCATAAGAAAAAGAAACATCTTCAAAAGAAATATCGCCCTTTACCTCACTGCAGACTCGGGCATTTGGGTCATCAATAATGTCATATTTCTCATCTAAAAATTCAAATACCCTGTCCATTGAAGCAAAGGATTGCGTGATGGTGGTGGATGAATTCACCAACCTTCTTAATGGGCTATACAGCTTGTCGATATAGGCAAAAAACGCAACCATGGTACCGAGTGACAATTCATCCTGAATAACCAGATAGGCAGAGTAACCAATGACAATCAAAGGGGCAATATCTGTAATCGTATTAACTGCCGAAAATGACTTTGCATTCCAGCTTGTGTGCTGTAATGCTTTATCTAAAAAGTTTTTATTCTGTTTATCAAACTGTGTTTGTTCATATTCTTCAATGGCAAAGCTCTTGATGACCGGCATCCCCTGCACTCGTTCATGCAAATAGCTCTGGACCTCGGCAAGAGCTTGCGAACGTTTCCTTGTAAGGCTTCGGAGCTTTCCAAAAAAGAACCGAATGGAAAAGGCGTAGAGAGGGAATAGCAGAATTGATACGACTGTTAATTTAACATTCATGTAAAACATAAGAATAATAGCAATAATAATAGTTGCAATATCAAGCCAAAGGTTCATTAATCCTGAAATAACAAATGTCTTTGTCTGCTCCACATCATTAATCACACGTGAAATAATTTCCCCTGCCCTTGTGTTTGAATAATACTTAAAGCTTAATTTTTGAATATGGGTGTACATCGTATCGCGAATATCATATAAAATTTTACTTGCCGTCCACTGGGCAAAATATTGGCGGTAATATTCTATCGGTGGTCTTAGGATGACAAAAACAACAATCATGACACCCATAATGAGCATTAGTTTATTAATTTTCTCATCATGGGATAAGCTGTGATTCCCAACAATATCATCAACCACGTACTTAATCAGCATGGGAATGATCAGCGGGATGGAAAATTTAATAACCCCGATTATGACCGTGCCAATAATCTGCAGCCGATATGGTTTTACAAATTGAAGGTACCTGCGAATGCTGCTCAAGTAAATGTGCCCCCCTTACATTTTATTAATCAACATACGAAAACCTGTTGATAAAAAATCAACAGGTCATTAGCTATCTAACGTCTATATGTTAAATAACGTTCATACCAAATATCTATAAAATCTGGTGCAAACGGGCCATTTCTCTGCCGAATCCATTGAATCAATTTTTCCACATTTCTTTTTAAAATTTGATCAATCACATCTGGATAATTCATTTCACGGCGATGGCGTTCATACTCATCCTCGTCTAGTAAATTAAAGGTCATATCAGGATACACCTTGATATCAAGGTCGTAATCAATATACTTTAGTGCTTCACCGTCAAAAATAAACGGAGAACTAAGATTACAGTAATAATAAATGCCGTCTTCACGAATCATTCCAATTACATTAAACCAGTACTGTGAGTGAAAATAGCAAATTGCCGGTTCCCTTGTAATCCATGTTCTCCCATCTGATTCTGTAACAAGTGTGCGGTCATTTCCACCAATTACCAAATTCTGTGACCCTTTTAATACGGTTGTTTCTTCCCAGACGCGATGGATGTGCCCATTGTGCTTATAGCTATGTATTTGCATTGGTTCACCTTCGATGGGTACGCCCATGTTCTCCCCTACCTTCATTCCTGAACGCTTTGCAACCTATTCTTAAACCCTTAATAATTTTCGACAAGAGGTAACAAAGTAAAATTCCTATTTTTTATTATTATAACGGTTAAGAACAGAATTTAAAACAAAAGAGCCACAATTAGGTGGCTCTTTGTAAAAATTTGCGAATTTTTTTCAGCATTTTTAGTTCTGAAACTAGATAGAAGCGGTTAAGTTCATTTCTCGATAGGAATTAATGACCTCTTCTGTCTGCTTTCCAAAAATTAATTGAATCTCTTTAAGCTCTTTTTTCATCAGTTGAATGTCGTTTTGGACACTTTCAAGGTCAGTAGCATTTTGCAATGTCTGGAGTTCCTCTTCGATTTGTTGACAACGCTCAAGCTCAGTTTGAAGGTACAATAATTTTTCCATTGTCGCCATTTGTTCGGAAACTAATCGGTTAAACTGATCCATTTCCCTCACCGCCTTATTTTTAAGCTACTATATGTATTCTGTAATAACTACTTTTTTCCTTTGACTACTTCTGTAAAACTAGGGGAAGTTTTGTCGAAAAAGCGAAAAGCGGAAGTGCCTTGCTCTGGGGCTGCAGCTTAAAAAGTAGAAAAGCTAAAACACTTTGAATTACAGGAAGAAGGCACTCTTTAACGAAAAAGAGCGCCTCCTATTTAAGTATGATTAGTCTTGACCAAATTGACCTGCGTTTTGGTTTTTACGAGCTTCTGCAGCTTGGTTTTGCTTTTTTACTTCTTGTGCATTTGTTTCGCTCGCAAATTCAGTACCAAATTGACCAGCAGCACCTGCACCAGCACCTGCACCTGCACCTGCTTGAGCATTTTGTTGTCTTACTTCCTGGATGTTCGTTCCAGCTGAAGTTTTGTTAGGCTGTTGATTGAAATTTGCCATAGTTATCACCTCCACGAATATAATGTATCCCTGCTCCGTGGAGATTATCCCTAAAATTTTATTATTTAAAAATAACTTATACGAGTAATGAAATTCCTCCATCAACAATGATGGTTTGCCCCCTGATCATACTCGATTGATCTGATAGAAGGAACATGACGCTATTGACCATGTCGTCAATTTCAACCATTCTTCCAGCTGGGGTTTTTTCTTTCGCTTCTTGAAGCAGCTCTTCTCGATTTGGAAAATGCTTTAATGCTTCAGTATCAACTGCACCGCCGGAAACAGCATTGACAATAATATTCTTAGGTGCCAATTCTACTGCTAAGTATCTTGTTAACGCTTCTAGAGCTGCCTTAGAAACACCCACTACCGTGTAATTTTCCAAATAACGAATCGACCCAAGAGAACTGATGCTGACAATTTTTCCGCCACCGTTTCTTTCCATCAATTTTGCTGCTTCTTGGGCACAGAATAACAGGGCTTTACTATTAATATTCAAGGTCCAATCCCAATGAGACTCTTCTAGTTCCATAATTGGGCGCTGCACGCCCGAAGCAGCATTATTGACAAATATATCTAAACGGCCATACTCCTGTTCGATTTGAGCAAACATATCTTTTATTTTAGCGACATCACCCACGTTGGCTTTTACAATTAAAACCTTTCTCCCTAATGCTTCAATTTGTTCAGCAACCTCAAGGGCAGACTTTTTACTTCTTGCATAGTTTATGACAATATCATATCCTGCTTCTGCTAACCTTAGTGCTGTTGCCTTGCCAATTCCTCTACTGCTTCCAGTAATTAGTGCCACTTTTTGTGTCATTTTTTCTTTTCCCTTCTTCATTCAAGTAATGGTACTATTTTATCTTTTCCACGTATAGAAGACAATTAAAATAAGACACTAAGGGCAAAATAACAATTGAGAGGCGGGTGAAAGGTATGTATGGTGGACGTGATATGACGGAGCTATCGATGATGGCTAAATCTGATTGGCAGGATACCGAGCTTGCTTTTTTTCATCATTCCTTGCAGCAAATTGCCCCCTATTTAAATAGTGAAGGGCAGACTATCCATCGCGAAATTATCGAAGAAATTGAAAATCGCGGCGGCATTAATCAGCAATAAGAGAAATAGACCGCAGGTTTAAGCAGCGGTCTATTCTTTAAAGACTTTGATATAGTTTGAACATTTTTTGATATGGGACAGGGAAAGCATATTCTTTCATTTCTTCAAAGGAAACGAGCTTCCACTCCTCTGTTTCCTGAAATTTGGCGTTAATTGTCCCAGTGTATACCTTCATATTCCAAACTAAATGTGAAAACACATGATCAACTTGACCGATGGTCTGCTCAAGTTTGATTTCAAATTCATGGTTTTGATTAAAAAGGTTAACAGCGTCCTCCCGGCTGTTTTGTATTGGATGATGGAGCTCGATAGTGGGGAACTCCCATAAATTCGCGAGCAGCCCATTTGCGGGGCGCTTGTGAATGACTATTTTTCCAGTTGAATCAGTTATTATGGCTGCAGCAAGTTGAACGTCACGTGTTTTCGCCTTTTTCGTTTTGACCGGCAGCTCGTTCTGCACTCCTTCAAAAAAAGCGTGGCAATGATCACTTACCGGACATAATAAACAAGAAGGAGATGTAGGTGTGCAAACTAATGCCCCTAATTCCATTAATGCCTGATTAAACGAGGATGGATCTTCGTGGGAAATTAATTCACGGACTGCTTTTTCAAAAATCTTCCGAGACGAAGGTTTAGCAATATCTTCCCAAATCGTAAGAATTCGTGATAAAACCCTCATCACATTTCCATCAACGGCAGGCTCTGGGATTCCGTAAGCAATACTTAAAATCGCACCAGCGGTATAGGGCCCGACCCCTTTCAGTTCAGCAATTTGCTTCGGTGTATTTGGCACTTCCCCGTTGTATTTTTCCTTTACTTCCTTAACCGCAGATTGCAGGTTTCTCACCCTTGAATAATATCCAAGCCCCTCCCATGCTTTAAGCACTTTATCTTCATCTGCATCAGCCAAATCATCGATCGTAGGAAACCAGTCAATAAAACGATTAAAATAAGGAATGACTGTATCTACTCTTGTTTGCTGCAGCATAATTTCTGATACCCAGACTTTATAGGGATCCTGGTCTTTCCGCCACGGCAAGTCACGCTGTTCATTTTTAAACCAGGAAATTAAATCATGTTGAAAAGCATTTATATTGATTTTTTCTGAATTTTCTTGTTCAATTAACATAACTTTTTTGCCTCCATTTTGTTAAACAATACGAAAAAAGGAAATATAATAATAAGACATTTTCGTTTTACAATAATCTAGATTGGTTATTTTGACAAGAATTTATTGAAGGAGGATTTTCCTTTTGGATACAGGAACTCATGTTGTAATGGGCATTGCCCTTGGCGGTCTTGCAACCCTTGATCCATCCGTTGCTGCTAGCCATGCTACTGCAACCAGTGTGTTAATTGCCACGATTGCAGGTTCGCAAATACCGGATATTGATACTGTATTAAAATTAAGAAATAATGCGATTTATATTCGGAATCATCGTGGAGTTACTCACTCTATACCAGCTGTATTATTATGGCCGCTTCTCATTGTAGCTGTCGTTTATCCTTTTTTTCCGGACGCCAATCTATTCCATTTATGGGCTTGGACGTTTGCAGCTGTGTTCATCCATGTATTTGTTGATATCTTTAATGCCTATGGTACTCAAGCACTAAGACCCTTTTCATCGAAGTGGGTCGCTCTAGGGGTCATTAATACCTTTGATCCGATTATTTTCGGAATTCATATCATCGGGATTATTATTTGGCTTATAGGGGCAAACCCGGGTATTACCTTTTTACTGATGTATGCCGTCATTATTGCTTATTATATCAGGCGTTATCAAGCAAAGAAAAAAGTTTTGTTTGAGGTAAGAACCATTATTCCCGATGCTACTGATATCATTATTGCGCCGACAATGCGATTTCATCAATGGAGAATTGCTGCCATGAATAAACAGCAATTTTTTGTAGGAAGGGCAGCTAAGGATCAAGTGGAAATCCTGGACCGTTTTAACCGTGTACCAGTACCTAAAACACCGGTCATCGAAGCGGCCAAAAAGGATAAGAATCTTTCAGCGTTTTTATCTTTTTCTCCTGTTTACCGGTGGGAAGTCGATGAATACAATGATTTTTACGAAGTCCGTTTTATTGATTTGCGCTATCGCAGTAATGGCCACTACCCGTTTGTGGCGGTTGTCCAATTAGACTGTGACTTAAACCCAATCAGCTCTTATACGGGCTGGGTGTTTAGCGAAAAGAAATTACGGAAAAAATTGAGTATTATTCCTAGTTAAGAAAAGCGCAAGCGCCCTGGTCAGCGGCGTATGGCCTGGAGCGCTCCAACTGAGATAAAGGAAACACGAAGAGCCGGAGGCGATTCGATGTTGACTTATCGTAGGGCGGAGAGCGAGGGACACTAGCCGCTAGGACGCTGGAGCTGGACAATTCTCAAAGTCGAAATTTATACTTTCCTATTTCTTATAAAGCGATGACATGTGGTCATCGCTTTTTTGCCATTTTCTTTTAACATAAGCCTCGTTCAAAGCGTGAATACTAACAGTACGTGGTAAGCATTGAGAATGCTTTGCTTTTCACGTTTTTCTCATTCCCTAATTGGAGGTAAAGCATGAGAAATAAAGAAACAGGATTCCCAAATCAAAATAATAACAAGCTTGAGGGAGAGCCAAGAGCGAAGGCAGAATATGCTTCAAAGAGAGCTAATGGTACAATTAATACCCATCCACAAGAGAGGATGCGCGCCTCTGGGGAGCGCGATGATGAATCCCCTCAATACTAAAAGAAAAGTGGAAGCGCCTTGCTCAGGGGCGGCAGGCATAAGACGAGCCGGCGAGAAGGCTGCTCTTTAGTCTTCTTGACGGATTGACCGAAATGTGGAGGCGACTGTTTTGGGACGAAGGCGTAAGACGACCACTGCAAGAAGGCGCTTTTTGCCTTCTTCAGGGACGGCTTACGACTCGAGTCCCAAGGAGCCGCAACTAGACACGCTTATGACCCCGAGCCCCTAGACGTTAGAACTGGACAAAAAAAGAAAAGCCAGAGAACGAATTCTCTGGCTTCTCTCTTTATTTTAACCATTTTAACAAAGAAATCGGTAGTGCCTCTTCTTTTCCATCGCCTTTTAGCCTGTAACCCCAAGCAAAAACGCCATTCATATAATCAATTTTAAAATATTGGCCAGGATCCCCTTCAATCTCATAAATTTCCCCTGGTTTAAATGAGTCCGGGTTCATTAGATATGCCCTTGCCATTTGTACCTTTCTTTCAAGGACAGCAAATTCATTTACCATTCCCAATTGCTCTGCTTTCCTTGCCTTTTCTTGAAGGGTCGCAATCTCTTGTCTTAATTCATGTTCAGTCAATTCACTATAACGTTTCTCCTGCTGCATCACATTCACTCCCATTTACCCTTTTATTTTAGTATAGTAATATTTGTACATTTAATAAAGGTATAACATATTTAAAGGAGACTAAACAATGAGAACAATCATTATTACTGGAGCAGGATCGGGTCTAGGTAAGGAATTGGCTCTTCTTTTTTCGCAAAAGGGCTATAACCTTTTGTTAGCAGGGAGGACAACTGAAAAATTAATTTCGGTAAAACATGAAATTGAGTCGGCTGGAGGAAAAGCAGATATTATTCAATTAGATATTCGAAACAATGCAGATGTTATCCAGAAAATGGAGGAAATTAGCGGGACATACAAAATTTTCGGCTTGATTAATAATGCGGGAGTTGGTCACTTTGGACCATTTACGGAAATAAATGAGCAGCAAATTGGCGAAATGTTAGATACGAATGTTCTAGGAACCATCTTGATGACAAAGGCAATCCTGCCTTTTCTAAAACAAAATGGCGAGGGGCAAATAATGAATATTATCTCAACCGCCGGTTTGCGTGGAAAATTGAATGAAGCGGTGTATGTTGCAAGCAAGTTTGCAGTTAGGGGATTTACCGAAAGCCTGCAAAAGGAATACGAAGAAAGCAGTATTAAGTTTAATGCTGTCTATATGGGCGGCATGAACACCCCATTTTGGGATGAAAGCGACCATATTAAAGATAAATCCCGCCTCAGATCGGCAAAGGAAATCGCAGAAATCATTATGGATCAATTGGATCAAGATTCAATCATAATAGAAAACAAAAACTCATGACGTTTATTGTCATGAGTTTTCTATTTCCATTAGGAACCGTTCAATTAAATCCATCGAAAAGCCTTTCCGATATAAAGCTTGTTTCATCTTTTGTTGATACTCAAAACCATCGAATTGAGAAAATTTCCGATGGGCCTTTTCACCTTGATATCTGATGGCATCCATTTCCTCATCAGCCTCTTTAGATACTTCTGTTTCATTCATAGCAATAGAAATCACTTCAAAGGAATACCCCTTTCTAAGCAGGACATTCTCAAGCTTTTGTTTTAGAACTTTGATTGATTCCTTTGCATTCTTTTGAAAAAACTTCTCACTTATCTTAGCAGCCTTTTCAATTTGCTGCTCTAAAGGGTATTCCTTTAGCGCTAGAAGAAGAGTCCTCTCTTCAATTCCTTTTTCCTTTAATTCCATTTTAATTACATTTGAGCCTTTATCGGTCGTATTGGCTTGCGTCCTAACGTAGGCTAAAGCAAATTCCTCGTCATTAATGTATTTTTGAGCGGTCAATCTATGTATGACTTCCTCGATGATTGGTTCGTCCAATTCTTTTTTAACAAGGTGATCCTTTATCTCTTTTTCAGATCTCATTCTTCTAGCCAAATAATTGACGGCTACATTGTAAGCCTTGCGAATGTCGTCTTGATATTGAATTTCCATGAAAGAAAAATCATCAAGCTCCATTCCTTTTTTTAATTGAAATTTGATTAATACATCGCTGTCGACACTAAACGCAAATTTCTCACCCTTGCCATAATCCATGAACACATTAAAACGATCTTGATTTTTCTGCTGTGTGGTGATTTTTGTAATAACGGCCATTTCATTCACCTCAAAATTACTTTACCATATTTTTCACAGCCAGCACGATTTAAAAAATTTTTTACCAAAAATCCGTATCATTCCATTCCAAAAAGGCAAAAATGGAAATAAGTACATATAGTGCTTTATATTTTTTCCAATTAGCTTGATGACGATTGACTATATTATGTTGAAAGGAATGAGCAAAATGGCAGAAAAGAAGAAAAAAGATAAGGATAGAGGTAAGTATACACTTTCAAGCATGCAGGAAGTATCTTATCAGCGGGAATTTAAAATGGCAGATCGCGCCGGCGGCTTTCATGATAGAAAAACAAGGCTTTAAATTGATTTAAAGTTTTTTCCACTAATGAACCTCTTCCTAACTGTAAAAGCTAGTATTGGGAGCGTTTCTTGCTCCTTATCGTTTTTACAAATGAAAGGGGTTTTTATAATGGGTCGTTCACGTGGACATGGAAGCCGCGATAAAAACAAAGCGTCACTTCCACAAGTGCCGAAAAACATGAAATCAGATGGAATCGATGTAGAATATTCACAAGAATTAGCGGATAACGCAGACTTGGAAGCACAGGCACGTTCAAATGCCGCTAACCAGCGCGTAAAAAGTCGTTAGAGGTAAAAAAAAGTCTTCAAACAAAGAGAAGCAGGATTGCCCTGCTTCTCAAGCTTATTAAAGGGGGAAACTTGTAAGTTCTATCGAGAGGTTTACATATAGAACTCGTTACTGCTGATGATTCATTTTAACGCCTTTTACATGAACCTTTTTGAAATAGCCCTTGATAAATGGTACTGTGTAGCGGTCAAGACCAAAGAGATAAGCACCAGTTCCTGCGAATAATAAAATCATTGCTGCAGTATAAAGAATTGGGTTTGTGCTAGTTGTTCCTGCAAGCATAAAGTTTAAGTTCATGAAGGCTCCGGCAATTAATGCTGGGATAGTAGCTAAACCAATGATTAATCCTAAACCAACCAATAATTCTCCCCAAGGGATTAAAACGTTAAAGATATGAACATTTGGTACTGCGAATTGTTGTAAGAAATCTGCGTACCAGCCTTGGACTGCTGGATGATCACCAGTTGCATTTGCAAGTGCTCCTTTTAAGAATCCACCTGCGTCAAATCCGCCTGTTAATTTATGATAACCTGCCTCAATCCATTGTAATCCAAGCCATACCCTTAATACTGTCCACACAACTGCTGCTTGAGGGGTTTTATACCATCTCATCACAATCATCTCCTATTAATTTTTGTGAAATAATTCACAAATTAATGTAAAAATAATTTCTTTCCCCATTTCGACTAGGGGCGATCAGCTAGCTGTTTCTTGTAGTGAAGGTTTGTGAATTGTTTCACTATCTTCTCTACACTTATAATATACTCTGCCGTTATTAAAATGACAACGACTTTCACAGTTTCTTAACATATTAATGTTAGAAATTTGAATAGAATGTGAACTTAATAAGTTGCTAATGTTAGAAACTCAAAAGACGGCATCTAAAACGTGATGCTGTCTCTTTTTTAGTCCATTTCATCTCAGAGCCTCTCCTTATTTTCTTATGTCTTGCTTTTTGACACGATTGACTGATAATCATCTGTATAACCGACTAAGTCGCCCCATTCCATCAAATCTTCATCAGAAATCTTCCAAGTGTGTTGTTCTGAGTCTTGGCGAATGACAGCAAAATGGCGGGGATCGGTAGAATAAACTTGATAACCTTCTTTTTTAGATTGATCAATAAAAAAGTAATCTTCGGCACGATTCACCTTTTCAAAGCGGACATAATAAAATATATCTTTACGGAAAAGTAAAGTCGCACCGGCAACAGTATCCGTAACTGAGTTTTCAGTACCTTTAACATGTATTAATGCCTTTTTATTTTTGAAATAAATATAGTACGAGCTTTTGCCGACAATCGAAACCTTTTTATTATTAAACGCATCCATTGAACTGGAAATATATTCAGGACCGTAATAGTCATCATCATCAAATTTCGCTATAATGTCATAGCTTGCGTTCATTACCCCAAAATTTAAGCAGTCGCCTAAGGCTGCTTTTTCATGTAATTGAAATACCTGTACATTTGGATAATTCCTTGCCTTTTTGATCCATCGGTCAATATCTATCGTGTCTTTATTCAAGATTATAATTAACTCTTTATCCTGCCAGGTTTGCTGTTGATAATTATTAAAAACATTATCGATACTTTCTTCTCTTATGGTGCACGTTATAATGGAAACCACTTTTTCACTCCTTCTATGATTATGATTTTATAACTTGATTTATAAAGTTTGTTAAATTAGGATAGTCGCTTAGACTTTTTATATCATTAAGGAGCTCTTTTCGATCCTCTGAGCCGAAGCCTGCAGCCCCTAAGATATTGAAATGACGGATATCGACCTGGAGCATAAGAATAATGGTTTCAAGGATGAGGATGAATTTTTCTTCGAATTTTTGAAATTGCTCCGGCCTAGATTTTCCAAGTATTTTATATTCCCTTAGGATATTATTCATCGTTAATAAATCCGTGAGTCCAGAAAGCTCTAATCCTAGAATGAGGATATCAACATCATGATGTTTTATCGTAAAAAGGCCAAAGTTCCCGACTGCCTCTCTCCATTTGCTTTCCCCAACCGGATGCTCCTGATGGTAGGTGAATAATTGATCGCTGACAATATTTTGAGCACCCATTTTGTATAATCGGTATCCTAATTCCCAATCTTCGTAACCGTAATGGAAAAACTCTTCATCAAATCCTCCTGCCTTAACGATCATTTCTTTCCGTATAGAGACGTTCCCTGTTAGAAAGGCCATCCATGGAAATGCAAACCCTTCTAAATCTGCACTGAAATTTCGGATAATCTGCCGAAACCATGGAAATGATTTAAACGCTAAATCCCTATAGGTTTTTCTTGCGAAATCGCTTTTCTCTAATAATGAATATGGTTCATCATAATGGGTTTTACGATTTTGGAATCTCGTATATATTTCTTTATTATTTTTTGTTAAATCTGCAATGGTGTCTATTTTTTGCTCAGAGAAACTGGGGAAAACACATGTATATAGTGCTTTGGAATGCATAACCCCTGACAAAATCACGTTATTTTTGGATTGATGATACTTATAGTGATTTTCAACAAAATCAGGTTCCGTGATCATTTCCGCATCTAGAAAGATCAAAATGCTTCCCCTTGCAGAACGAACACCTAAATTTCTGACCTTTGCTCTTCCCAGCTTTTGATTACTATGGATATATTTAAAGTGATAGGGCGGAGAGTAGCCTTTTAGTTTTTCTTCCGTTTGGTCTGTTGAGGCATCATTAATAAAGATGACTTCCATTTTTGCAGGATTAAAGGTTTGGAGTTCAAGTGAATAGAGGGAAAATAGATTAAGTGGATATTTATTTTGTGACGGCATAATAACACTGACTTCAATGTCTTGATCAATTTTATTTACCGATGAACCTTCAGTGTTACTTTTTTGGGGACTTTGCATCATCTCTTTTTGTGTACTTTCTTTTTGTGTACTTTCTTTTTTAAAACTTCCTGACATGACGCACCCCTTCAATTTTTGTTTTATCAAATAACTAGTCCATTTGGTCGAGCTTTTACACAATATGTTTACCATTTAGTTTTGACTAAACTTGAGCCCAGTTTTGTTAATTTCGTTTATTTTTTATTGAAAGCAAAGAAAAAAAGAGCTTGAGGACTCTTTTTTTCTGGAGAAATTTCTATCATGTTGTTAATGCCGTTAGTCGAGGGGCTGGTGCATTGTTTTTACACACATAAACCAAATCTTCGATGATAGCACTTGCAGTTGGAAACATTCCAGCACCTGGTCCTTGCAGCGTGATTTCACCCACAATATCAGAGTGGACACTGACAGCATTCTGAACCCCTTCCACATGGTAAAATGGATGCTCCTTTCCAACAAGGACCGGCTTTATGGTTGCTTTAATCTGATTTCCCGACTTACTTATTTGGGCAATATGTTTATACCGTAAGCCTAATTCTTCAGCTTTTTCAATTAATTCACTTGTAATAGCGGTAATCCCTTCACGCTCAACATCATGCCAGTTTGGTTCCTCTCCAAAGGCAATCCGGCTAAGAATCATCGCTTTATAAAAGGCGTCATAGCCCTCAATATCATTTGTCGGGTCAGCTTCAGCAAATCCGTTTTCTTGGGCTAAGCTTAGTGCTTCGGCAAATGACTGCTTACCCTCCCGCATTTCGGTCAGGATAAAATTCGAAGTTCCATTTAAGATTCCTTGAACCTGTTGAATGCGATTGATGTTTAATAATTGTCTAAAGGTTTGAATTACTGGGATTCCCCCTGCTACCGTTGCTTCAAAACCAACCGATACATTATTTTTTTCTGCCAGCTCGAGCAGCTCTTGTCCATGATGGGCAAACATCTCTTTATTCGCTGTAATAATGTGACATCCCCGTTCGATGGCCTTTTTCAAAAATGAAAATGTTGGGTCCTTGTCCACGATGGCTTCAATGACAATATCAAGCTCCGGCATATTTAGAATGTCTTCAAAATCTGTAGTAAGGAGAACATCCTCACTGACGTTTCTTTCCTTCTGCTTATTTTTTATTAGGACAGCGGCAACCTCAACCTTTTTACCCAATACCGCTGTTAATTCCTCCGCATGTGATTGAATCGTCCGATAAACACCTTCCCCAACTGTTCCAAAACCTAGGATTGCCACTTTTATTACAGTCATTGTCCATCCACCCCTATTTAGATATTTTTTTTAAAACAGGAAAAGCCCTCTTCATAAGAAGAGGGCAGAATCCTCCTCTTATCTGTCAGGTTAAAAATAACCTGCAGGAATTAGCACCTTTTCAAGGAATACCTTGAAGGTTGCCGGGCTTCATCGGGCCTAGTCCCTCCGCCGCTCTGGATAAGAGTTGTATTTAGTTTCATTAATTTACCAAGTTATAAAGAGAATGTTAGCTGAATCTTCTGTCAATGTCAATAGATTTTTATAACGGTAATAAAGCGATTGATTCTATTGTCGTGATTTTTTCAATCATCTGGAGCCATTTCTGCGGTTTATTGGATAAAACCGAATAGTAAGTAGTCAGAAAATCCTTTACTAAAGCGGCTGGTAATTGACCAAACTCATCATCTGTTGGCATGAAACACAAATCAAGTCCCTCTACAGCCTCCCCAGTATTTTCCCAAGAAGGGTGAACATAAGTAAGATCAAGGCGCTTATAGCCTAAATGCGACAATACTTCCCGGCGCACATAGGGGTCCATCACCTTAACGCCGCCAAATTCGTGATGTTCTACTCGGTAAGGATCATAGATTTCTGCAAACATTCCGAACAACACTTTGCCATTTTCTTTGGCAAGCTGGTTTAAATCCTTTAAACGGTTTTGCGCTAAAAATCGTCCAAGCCCTAATCCCGGTTCGCTGATAATGGTAAAATCCGTCATAGCAATATTCCAATCGGGGTAATATCGGTATTCCGTTGCTCCGACAACTTGGTCTGCTTTTGTGGCAACAAACACACGAATGCTTGGGTCTTCCAACGGTTCTTTCCAATGGTCATATTCCAATACTTCTTCCGGTGGGAAAATTTCTTTCATTAAATCATGAAGCTTTTTAAAATTGGGATCTCCAATACTGGTTATTCTTTTATATTCCATCGGCTTATACGCCCCCTTCTTGTGATTTAAACGGGTTCTTCCATTCCATTAAGGCTGCATTGTTGCAGGACTCTTCATCATCGAGATAATTTTTTGCAATGCCGACTGGTACACGGCCGCACCGTAGCAAAAAGCTAATGACGGGATCGTCTAATTCTCCACTAATGACCGCTGTTAGATACTCATTGGGGGTCATTTGATCAACCACATTATGATAGCCTGGCATCCTGCCTCCGCCCAGCAGTCGGGCATATCCCTTTTCAATGACTATATGGTACATCGCTTGCATCATTAATTTACCTAGCCCTAGTTTCCTGTATTGTGGGCGAACACTGATATCGACAATATACAATGTATCGCCATTCGGATTATGGCTGCGGATGTACCCGTTGTCGGTGATTTCTTCCCAAGAATGATTGAGATTATTTGGGTCAAACTCGACACAAAGACCTGTGAGCGAACCAGCCAGTTTCCCTGCAATTTCACAGCATAGCGCACCATCTGGAAAAATGGTTACATGATTCGTTAGCTGCTGTTTATTCCACCATAATTCGGCTGGGAAAGGCGGTGGAAAGCATTCAGACTGGATTTCAATGAGCTGATCAAAATCATTTTTGGTGTAATTGCGAATGATCGCCTTTACGGGCTGACCCTGGTCATATACATAAAATTCACTTCGATACACGGTTTGGTTTCACACCCCTTGTTATATCTAGCTACAACATTCATCTGCTAGTGGGCTTCGCTAAAAGTAAGCCCCAAGTTTTTCTAATTACCAATCGGTATAAAGGTCTGTTCTGCGGTCACGCCAGGTTGTGACCGAGCCGTGCTCGCGAACTTTATATAAAAGTTCTAAATCCAGATCGGCTGTTACAACCATATCATTATTAATTTCCCCTTCTACCAATATGCCTTTTGGCGGAAATGGGATATCATTTGGGGTTATTATTGCCGCCTGGCCAAAATTTGCCCGCATAAAATCGACTGTTGGCAGTGAACCGACAGTTCCTGTTAAGACCACATATACTTGGTTTTCCACTGCGCGGGCATGGCTTGTATATCGTACTCTATGAAAACCATGACGATCATCTGTGCAGGATGGACAGAAAATGACATCGGCACCCTTAGCTTTTGCCATGCGGACAATTTCCGGAAACTCAATATCATAGCAAGTAAGCAGTGCAATTTTTCCTTTATCCGTTTCAAATATTTGAAACGAATCCCCTGGCGCCATATTCCACTCGTTCACTTCTGTTGGGGTAATATGCAGCTTAGCTTGCTCACCGATCCTCCCATCTGGATAAAATAAATGAGCGGTATTATAGAGCTGATCATCCTTTTTAATAACATGTGTTCCTGCAATAATATGCATATTTGTTTGTTTTGCAAAATTCGAAAAGAGTTCACGGTATTGTTCAGTAAAGCTTGGCAGGTCGTCGATCGTTAGACTTTGCCCCTGTTCGCTGCCAATGGAGAGGAGCTGGGTGGTAAAGAATTCCGGAAACAGGACAAACTCCGCACCAAATTCTTCAGCCGTTTTTATGTAATGCTCGCATTGTGCGGCGAATTCCTCAAAGGATTGAATTGTATGCAGATGGTACTGCACAACAGATACTCTTAGTTTCATTTTTCTCCTCCAGTTTTGATTCTTTTAAAGGAATTATCTAATATTTTAGTATTTTATTCAAACTTCATCCCTTAATTAAATAATTAAAGCCCGCCAAGTAGCGGGCATTTAACATCAATTATTCTTGCAGTTTCCCTTCGGCAAGCGAGATTTGCTTCATCACCTGTTCAGGGGCTGTTCCGCCAAAGCTGTTTCTGACGGCAACTACATGCTCAGGAGCCAGTACTTTATAAATGTCTTCTTCAAATAATGGACTGAATCCTTGATATTCTTCGAAAGTTAAATCTAGCAAAAATTTATTAGCCTGAATCGCGTATAAAACAATTTTTCCAATCACTTCATGAGCTTCTCGGAATGGTAACCCCTTTCGTACTAAATAATCGGCAATGTCTGTGGCATTGGAAAAATCATTATTAATAGCTTTACGCATTACATCTTTGTTGACGGTCATCGTCTCGATCATTGGTGCTAACAGCTTTAATGAGCCTTCTAGTGTCTCCACTGTATCAAACATGCCTTCTTTATCTTCCTGCAAATCCTTGTTGTACGCGAGCGGCAAGCCTTTTAAAACGGTTAATAGGCCAATCAAATTACCATATGTGCGGCCGGTTTTCCCTCTTAGAAGCTCAGGAACATCCGGGTTTTTCTTTTGCGGCATAATACTTGAACCTGTGCAAAATGAATCATCCAGCTCCACGAACTGAAACTCCTGGCTCGACCAAATGACCAATTCCTCAGAAAGTCTTGAAATATGGGTCATAATGATGGAACCAATCGATAAAAATTCAAGTATAAAGTCGCGGTCGCTAACGGCATCCATGCTATTTGGATACACCGTTTCAAACCCTAGCAGCTCGGCTACACGCTCACGGTTAATCGGGAAGGTCGTCCCGGCCAATGCCCCGGAGCCAAGTGGAAGCCAATTAATTCGTTTAAGCGAGTCTATTAATCTCTCTTTATCGCGTTCAAACATCCAAAAATAAGCCATTAAATGGTGGGCAAAGGAAACCGGCTGGGCACGCTGCAAGTGTGTGTACCCCGGAAGTAACGTTTGAACATTCTCTTTCGCCTGCCCGATTAATGCTCCCTGGACATCCTCAAGCAATTTAATTAATTCCGTTGTTTTTGTACGTAAATAAAGATGCATATCCGTTGCCACTTGGTCATTTCGGCTGCGGCCCGTATGAAGCTTGCCGCCGACAGGGCCTATTTTTTCAATCAATAATTTTTCGATATTCATATGAATATCTTCATCTTCTACTAAGAACTCAACCTCATTATTTTCTACCATCTGTTTAATCGATAGAAGACCATCCTTAATTTTTTCGACATCCTCTACTGGAATAATGCCGCATTCCCCTAACATTTGTACATGGGCAAGGCTGCCGGCAATGTCCTCTTTTGCTAGTTTTTGATCAAAATTGATAGAAGCAGTGAATTCTTCCACCAATTTATTCGTTTCTTTCGTAAAACGTCCGCCCCATAGCTTAGACATGTATGTTTTCTCCCTTCAAACTGGGCAAATTTTAGTATTTATAAATTTTATCGGCGAATTTCGAGTGGATATCGGCGAATTTTTGATTATATCGGCGAATTCGACCACTATATCGGCGAATTTTCAATTATATCAGCGAATCGCAAAATACCTTACATTTAATAGAAGTTTGCCCCCGAAATTTAGCTTCGGGGGCACTGTCCAAATTATTTTACAACCGATTCTTTTTTATTTACCTCTGAATATACTTTCGTTGGTAAGCCCCAAAGCTTAATAAAACCAACTGCTGCATTATGATCAAACGCATCGCCTTTTGCATAGGTTGCTAGTTCCTCGTTATACAAGCTATGCGGCGATTTTCTGCCAACAACGGTATAATTTCCTTTATGAAGCTTGACACGAATCGTTCCGGAAACGGTCTTTTGCGTTTCATTAATAAAGGCATCAAGGGCCGGTTTTATTGGTGAATACCAGAGGCCTTCATAGATAATTTTTGCCATCTGCTGTTCAACCTGTGTTTTAAATTGAGTGACCTCACGAGTTAAAGTTAAAAACTCTAATTCTTTATGCGCATTGATTAAAATTAACGCTGCCGGATTTTCATATACTTCACGTGATTTAATGCCTACTAATCTATTTTCAATATGATCGATTCGGCCAACACCGTGCTTGCCTCCAAGCTCATTTAAGGTTTCGATTAATTGAACTAATGGCAGCTGTTCGCCATTAAGGGCAACAGGGACACCTTGTTCAAATTCAATTTCTACATATTCCGCTGCATCTGGTGTTAATTCAATCGGATTCGTCCAATCAAATGCTGCTTCCGGCGCCTCTTCCCATGGATCCTCAAGCACACCTGCCTCACAGGCACGCCCCCAGATATTAGCATCAATCGAAAATGGATTGTCTAAATCAACAGGAATCGGAATACCGTTTTCCTCGGCATAGGCAATTTCTTCATCACGGGTCATGCCCCACTCACGAACCGGAGCAACTACTTTTAAGCTTGGATTCAATGCTTGGATTGATACTTCAAAACGAACCTGGTCATTCCCTTTTCCAGTACAGCCGTGTGCAACAGCTGCAGCGCCTTCTTTTTCTGCAACCTCCACTAATAATTTTGAAATAAGCGGTCGAGAAAGGGCAGAGGATAGCGGGTATTTTCCTTCATATAAACAATTAGCTTTTAGGGCTGGTAAAATATATTCCTTCGCTAATAATTCCTTCGCATCCACGATATAGGCTTTAACGGCACCAACATTCAGTGCCTTTGTTTTGATTGCCTCTAGATCCTTACCTTCACCAACATCAAGACCTAAAGCAATAACATCATAACCATATTTTTCTTGGATCCATTTAACGGAAACCGATGTATCTAAACCACCGGAGTATGCTAAAACAATTTTTTCTTTCGTCATCTGTATTCTCCTCATGTTTTTTATGAATTTTTATTCAAACAATAGAATTATTATACAACAATTCTCATAAAAAATGAAACAATTAAGTTAATAAAAGTTTTAAAATTGCTTTTTGTGCATGAAGGCGATTCTCTGCTTCATCAAATACGACTGAATGAGAGCCATCAATGACCTCCGCGGTAACCTCTTCGCCTCGATGAGCCGGTAAACAGTGTAAAAAGATAAAATCGGCTTTCGCATGCTTGCATAAATTCTCATTAACTTGGAAGCCTCGGAATGCCTCTAATCTTAATGCAGTTTCTTCTTCCTGACCCATACTGGTCCAAACATCTGTGACGATGACATCCGCATCCTTAATAGCTTCAATCGGATCATTTGTTACCACAATTTGACTACCTGTCAATTTACCAGCCTGAATGGCTTTTTCGGTAATTTTTCCATTAGGCAAATATCCGGCTGGACTTGCGATGCTTATATCCATTCCTACTTTGACCGCGCCCTCCATTAATGAATGGGCCATATTGTTATTGCCGTCACCGATATAACACAGCTTTAAGCCGGCTAATTTACCTTTATGCTCTAAGATGGTCAGCAGGTCTGCCAACACCTGGGTTGGGTGCTGGAGGTCTGTTAATCCGTTTATAACAGGTACAGTTGCGTGACTAGCTAATTCTTCGACCGAATCATGTGAAAAAGTTCGAATCATAATACCGTCTACATAGCGGGATAATACCTTCGCTGTATCGGAAATACTCTCTCCCCTTCCAAGCTGGATATCTTTCGAGCTTAGGAAAATGGCATGGCCGCCGAGCTGCAACATGCCGACCTCAAACGATACCCTTGTACGGGTTGAGGATTTTTCAAAAATCATTCCTAACACCTTTCCGCTTAAATGCGGCTGTGGTTTACCTTGTTTTTGCAATGCCTTTAATTCCTGTGCCATATCCAGCATGTAGAGGATTTCATCTGTGCTGAAATCGGAGAGTTGTAAAAAATCTTTCCCTTTTAATTGTGTTTTTTCTATTTCACTTACTTTATAGGTTTCTACCATGTTTTTGCACCCCTTTTTTCTAAATCGTAAAACTCACGGACTGTTAGAACTTCAGAGTCTGATAAAAATTGACCACGTAATCCGATGATCGCCTCAACTGTATCTAAATGTGTAAACACAGGGACTTTGTAACGTACAGCATGCTCACGAATTTGAAAACCAAATTTTTGCTTTTGTCGTCCTTGGTTCGGAATATTAATGACAGACTTAATGGGCTGGTTTCTGAAAAGTTCATTTACTTCTTTTTCATCCTTGACTACACATTCAACAGGAATCCCATTGTTTTGAAAATACCTCGCTGTTCCCTCTGTCGCAGCAATCTTATAATCGAGTTGGCAAAGTTCTTGAACAATAGAAAGACTTGCCGGTTTTTCTCGATCAGATATAGAACAAAACAGATAATTTTCTTCTGTATTTTCCCCAAGCGCGGGAAACGCTTTTTCAAGTGCTGCTTGATACGTTACGCCCATCCCAAGAACTTCCCCTGTGGACTTCATTTCCGGGCCAAGCACATGATCCACGCCTTTCAGCTTACTTGATGAAAATACGGGAGCTTTGACGGAATAGTAATCCGGCTCAGGGAGCAAACCTTGAACTTCAGATAAATCGGTTAACTTTTCTCCTAATTGGACTCTTACAGCCCATTCAATCATTGGAATACTTGTTACTTTACTAATGATCGGCACTGTTCTTGACGAACGTGGATTTACTTCTAGCACATATACCTCGTCATCATAAATAACAAATTGAATGTTCATCATGCCGATCACTGGTGCTGATGCAGCAATTTTTTCTGCATAATGAATGATGGTTTCTTTAGTTTTTTCAGACATCGAGATTGGCGGGAACACCGAAATACTGTCACCAGAGTGAACACCGGCTTTTTCAACATGCTCGAAAATTCCCGGAATAACGATTGTGCAGCCATCACTGATCACATCAATCTCAGACTCAAGCCCAGGCATAAATTTGTCGACTAATAACGGCCACATCTCAGCATGAGAATTTTCCTCCAGCTGAATGATATACTGCTTTAATTCCTCTTCTGAAAAAATCGTAAACATCGCTTGACCGCCGATAACGTATGATGGCCGTACTAGAACCGGGTAGCCAAGAGTAGCCGCAGCCTCAATTAGTTCTTCCGGCTGGGAAACGGTTTTACCTTCGATATGCGGGATATTTAAGTCTTCTAAAAGCTGATAAAATTCCTTTCGATCTTCAAGAAGATTTATATTTTCAACTGTTGTCCCTAAAATGTTGACGCCCTCTTCTTTTAACTCATGTGCCAAATTAATTGCCGTTTGTCCGCCGAACTGAATCAATACACCTTCAACCTGCTCTTTTTCAATAACATGAAGGACATCTTCAGCAGCAAGTGGTTCAAAATAAAGGCTGTCAGCTATAGAATAATCGGTACTAACAGTCTCCGGATTGTTATTAATGACAACTGCCTCATAGCCTTTTTTCTTGATGGCTTTTGCGGTGTGGACGGAGCAGTAATCAAATTCAATGCCCTGGCCAATCCGAATCGGACCTGAGCCAATAACGAGAATCTTTTTCTTGTCCGTTATTTCTACTTCATCAAAGCCGTGCCAAGTCGAATAGTAGTAAGGAGTTACAGCATCGAACTCTGCAGAACAAGTGTCAACCATTTTATAACCTGGCTTCCAGTTGAGTTCTTTCCACTTGTTTCTGACCTGTTTTTCCGGGATCGTAAACATTTGCGCTAACAGCTTATCAGCAACATTATTTCGTTTTGCTTCTTTCAGCAGTGTTATGGGAACATTACTCCATTGATAGGAGGCTAGTTCTTTTTCTAACGCAACGATTGAGCTAATTTTGTGCAAAAACCATGGGTCAATCTCGGTCAACTGTTGAACTTTTTCAAGTGAGATCCCTCTTCGGAATGCTTCAGCAATAATAAATAATCGTTGATCATTGGCCTTTTCAAGCAGTTCAAAAAGGACTCCTTCACGTAATGATTTATTTACATCTCGACAAAGTCCATAAACGTTCATTTCCATCGACCGAATTGCTTTATTTAATGCCCCTTCAAAGGTCCGGTCAATCGCCATGACCTCTCCCGTTGCTTTCATTTGTGTCCCAAGCGTCCTGTCTGCTTCAGGAAACTTGTCAAACGGAAAGCGGGGCAGTTTTACCACAATATAATCAATCGCCGGCTCAAATGAAGCAAAGGTGTTACCTGTTATCGGATTGATAATCTCATCGAGGTGATACCCAATGGCACATTTGGCTGCCATTCGGGCAATCGGATAACCGGTTGCCTTTGAAGCAAGTGCTGACGAACGGCTTACCCTTGGGTTTACTTCAATGATGTAATATTGGTTCGATTCCGGGTGAAGGGCGAACTGGATGTTGCAGCCACCAATAATCTTTAGTTCTCTGATTACTTTTATCGAAACGTCACGGAGCATTTGATATTGAACATCTGTTAATGTCTGCGATGGTGCGACAACAATGGAATCACCTGTATGAACACCGACAGGATCCATGTTTTCCATGTTGCACACAATGATGCAGGTATCATTTGCGTCCCTCATGACCTCATATTCAATTTCTTTCCAGCCCTTAATGCTTTTTTCGACTAAAACTTGTTGAATTGGACTTGCTGCTAAGCCCTTCTTAAGGACGATTTCGAATTCTTCATTATTGTAGGCAAAGCCGCCTCCTTCTCCACCAAGGGTATAGGCTGGGCGAATAATAACCGGAAAGCCAATTTCTTTAACAAAGGCTGCCCCTTCTGCAAGGCTGTGAATGATCGCTGATTCCGGGATCGGTTCACCGATTTCAAGCATCAGGTTGCGAAACTTTTCTCTGTCCTCACCATTTTTAATCGATTCAACGGAGGTGCCAAGAAGTTCCACATTGTATTTTTCTAAAATGTTTTGTTCAAAAAGCTGAACGGTTAAATTCAGACCCGTCTGGCCGCCAAGGGTGCCAATCACTCCATCCGGCTGTTCTTTTTGAATGATTTTTTCAATGGTTGCCACGTTTAGCGGTTCGATATATACCTTGTCGGCAATGGCCTCATCCGTCATAATTGTTGCCGGGTTATTATTGATTAAAACGACCTCGATCCCCTCTTCTTTTAGGGCGATACACGCTTGGGTACCGGCATAATCAAATTCTGCTGCCTGGCCAATGACGATCGGGCCAGATCCGATGACAAGTACTTTTTTCAGGTTTTTATTTAACGGCATAGACTTTCTCTCCTAATGAAGCTAACTGTTTTACGAAATCTTTTAAAATATATTCTGTATCGCTTGGCCCCGGATGGGCTTCCGGATGAAATTGTACCGTTTGGATTTGATAGCTTTGATGCTTTAATCCTTCTATCGATTTGTCATTCACATTTCGGTAGGTGACATCAAAAACGTTCTCATCAATACTGTCATCAACGACAACATACCCGTGATTTTGGGCAGTAATTTTTACCTTTCCAGTGTTAAGCTCCTTAACCGGATGATTGCCGCCGCGATGGCCATAGGCGAGTTTCGTGGTTTTGGCTCCATAGGCAAGAGCAATAAGTTGGTGTCCTAGGCAAATTCCGAGTGTCGGGTAGGATTGGGTAATTTTTTGAATTTCAGGGAACCACTTTTTAAGTTCCATTGGGTCGCCAGGTCCGTTGCTTAACAGGACACCTTCCGGATTAATGGCTTTAATTTTTTCAAAAGAAGTATTGTAAGGCACAATCGTCACCGCACAATTTTCTTCTAATAGGGCATTTAGAATGGATTTTTTATAGCCAAAATCCATTAAGACTACATGCGGTCCGCGGTTTTTGAAAAATTGCGTCTTCTTCGTTGATACTTTTTCTACCCATAATGGCAGCTTTTCTGCTGTGGAAAAGTTTGCTTCCTTTGTATTGCTTAAGTAACCTTTGACTGTCCCGCGGCTGCGAATTGTTTTGACAAGAAGTCTTGTATCAACCCCCGCAATTCCGGTAACCCCTGCCTGTTTTAGTTTTTCTGAAAATTTATTAATTGATTGATAATGGCTCGGTGTTTCACATAAATCACCTATAACGACCCCCGATAAGGCAGGTGTAATACTTTCATCATCCAGTGCATTGATTCCATAGCTTCCGATTATCGGATAACAGAAGGTTATGATTTGACCGGCGTACGAAGGATCAGTGATGATCTCCTGGTATCCGGTCATGCTCGTGTTAAAGACTACTTCTCCGTGTGAATCCATTTCTGCACCGATTAGGACTCCTTCAAATACTTCTCCCGTTTCCAAAGTAAGATATCCATTCTCCAAAATACTCACTCGCCCTTCTCTATACTTTGGAAAGCACTTTCCAATTTGTTCGCAAATTCGTTGATTTCTTCTTTTGTGACGGTTAACGGTGGTAAAATCCGAATGACATTCGGGCCAGCTGTTAAAATAAGTAGGTTATTATTAATTGCCTTTTGGACAATTTCTAAGGCATTCGTCTCGATGACCAATCCTTTTAGCAGCCCAATTCCGCGGATTTCTTTTATAAAAGTGTATTTTTCCTTCAGGTCTTGGAGTTGCTGATCTAAGTACACCGTGATATCGGTAACATGTTTAAGTAAATTACTTTCAAGTATATGGGTAACGGTCGCAAGTCCCGCTGCTGTCGCCAATGGATTCCCGCCAAATGTACTGCCGTGGCTGCCTGGTTCAAAGCCCTTTGCCGCTTCTTCTTTGGCAATGATGGCTCCGATTGGAAATCCTGAGCCGAGACCTTTCGCAATGCTGATGACATCCGGTTCGATTCCGTATTGCTCGTAGACAAAAAGGGTGCCTGTTCGACCGATTCCTGTTTGAATTTCATCGACCATCAGCAGGATGTCGTTGTCTTTACAAATTTCGGCAAGTTTTTTCACCCAGTCCTGGTTTGCGGGAATGACGCCGCCTTCGCCTTGGACTAGCTCAAGTAGTACTGCAGTCGGTTTGATTGTCTGAAGCTGATCAAGCGCCTCGCTGTCATTGAACGGGAGGTAGCTGAATCCCGGCATAAGTGGTGAAAATCCCTGCTGGATTTTTTCCTGACCAGTGGCCGTTAAGGTCGCTAATGTTCTTCCATGAAATGATTGCTCGAATGTAACAACTTCAGCCGAGCCGCTGCCCTTTACCTTGTTTGCATATCTTCGTGCTAATTTAATGGCTGCTTCGTTTGCTTCCGCACCGCTGTTGCAGAAAAAGACTTGATCACCACAGCTGTTTGCCGTAAGCAGCGCTGCAAGCTGCTCCTGGTTCGGGATGTTGTAGAGGTTTGAGCAGTGCCATATGTTTTGCAATTGTTCTTCGAGTTTTTCTTTAACTGTCTCGGGCACATGGCCTAGGTTACAGGTAGCAATCCCGGAAGTGAAATCTAAATATTTGTTTTCTTGATCGTCCCAAACGTAACTTCCTTTTCCTTTAGCTATGGTGACGGGGAAACGCGCGTACGTTGGCATTACCGATGAGATATGAGAGACAGAAGTATTAGTTGGCATTATGCAATCACCTCTTCTAAGACAATTTTTGTTCCGACGCATTTTCCGTTCGAATAATCTATTAGACTATTTTTTTCAAATCCGTTTATGATTCCAACCTCTGGGATGTTATGAACTAAACCATCAATAGCTGCTTTTACTTTTGGAATCATACCGCCGTAAATCGTTTGATTATCGATCATTTCTTCGATAATGACTTTTGAAACTTTGTCGAGCTTTGTCTTGATACCGTTCTTTTCAACTAAGATTCCGGGTATATCACTAATAAAGCAAAGATTGGCTTCTAAAGCTTTGGCAACAGCTGAAGCGGCAATATCACCGTTAATGTTGTAGCGTTGACCACCGGAATCAACCCCGACTGGGGAAATTACGGGAATATATCCCTGATAGATAATACCTTTAATGATGCTTTGATTCACTTCGACTACTTCACCAACAAAGCCTAATGTTTTAGCATTCTCTGTTGGCACTGCCTTCAGTAGGCCGCCATCGACACCACTAATGCCAACGGCACTCCCTCCTACTTCGGCAATATTTCGGACAACTTGCTTATTTACAGATCCACTTAGGACCATTTCGACTACATCTAATACTTGGTGGTCTGTTACTCTGAGACCATTCACAAATTTGGTTTCTACGTTAAGGCTTTTTAATAATGAAGTTATTAACGGGCCGCCGCCATGGACAATAATGGGTGCCCACTCTCCAAATTGGTGCATTTTGACCACATCTTCGAAGAATGACCTTGGCAGATTATCTAATACACTTCCGCCGCACTTAATGACTAAATATTTCATTTTCCTTCCTCCTTAAGTACGGTAGGATGCGTTGATTTTTACATAATCATAGGTTAGGTCGCATCCCCAAGCAGTTGCGCTGAAATCGCCTTGATTTAATTCAACATGAATGACAACATTTTCATTTTCTAAATAGCCTTTTACTTCCTCTTCAACAAACGGGCAAGGCAAACCTTTTTCAAAAACCTTGTATTCGCCTATGGAAACCTCTAATAAGTTAGGTTCGATTGGAACTCCACTGTATCCAGCAGCTGTTACGATTCTTCCCCAGTTTGGATCCGTTCCATAGATGGCTGTTTTTACAAGATTAGAAGAGATGATTGATTTTCCAACTGCTCTTGCTGCTTCCAGACTAAACGCCCCATCAACTTGCACTTCAACTAGCTTAGTTGCGCCTTCACCGTCACGGGCAATTTTTTTAGCAAGTGATTCACAAACGATTTGTAATCCTTGTTTAAAAATGTCCCATTCTGGATGATCCTTTGTCAGTTGGTTATTCTCTGCTAAGCCGTTTGCCATTACCAACACCATGTCATTTGTACTCGTGTCCCCGTCGACTGTGATCATATTGAATGTTGTATTCGTTACTTCTCTTAATGCATTTAGAAGATCTTCATGGGCAATATTTGCATCTGTGGTGACGAAACCAAGCATTGTCGCCATGTTTGGATGAATCATTCCTGAACCCTTGGATGTTCCACCGATACTCACTTTTTTACCATCAATGGTAAACTGAACGGCAATCTGCTTTGTACAAGTATCTGTTGTTAAAATTGCTTGTTTGAAATTTTCTTCATGTTCATACTCTTTCTGGAGAATTTGCTTAATGCCAGTTTTGATTTTATCCATTGGCAACAGTTCACCAATAACTCCTGTGGAGGTTACTGCAACTAGATGTTCTTGAATTCCAAGTTCGTTAGCGAATTCTTTTTGCATTTGAAGTGCATCAGCAATTCCTTGCTCACCTGTACAAGCATTTGCATTACCAGAATTCACGAGAATCGCTTGAGCTTTATTTTCTTTTGCAATACTTTCTTGCGTAACCAATAATGGAGCTGCCTGGAAAATATTTGTTGTATAAACACCAGCTACTGTAGCTGGTACTTCCGAAACAATATAGCCTAAATCGAGTCTTTTTCTTTTAATGCCACAGTGTATTCCGCCAGCTTTATATCCCTGAGGCAATGTTATACTCCCAACTTCTATAACAACAATTTCCTTTAATGATGTTGCTTGCGCCAATTTTATTTCCCCCTTATTATTCCCCTTGGTCGTATAACTAGGTGACTAACAATTTATTTTTTATGGATACAATGGAATATCTGTGAGTCCTGTTCGTTCATCCCAGCCGTTCATGATATTGGCGTTTTGAATCGCCTGACCTGCCGCCCCTTTTACTAAATTGTCAATGACAGAAATTATAGTTAAGCAATTTGTTCTAGGATCCACATGAAGACCTAGGTCACAAAAGTTTGAGCCAAGTACTTCTTTTGTAGCCGGTACCATTCCTTCCGGTCTGACTCTGACAAATGGTTTATTTTTATAAAATTCACTGTATATATGGTGAATTTCCTTTGTTTTAATATTTTCTTTTAGCTTCACGTATATCGTACACATTATTCCCCTTGTCATTGGTACCAGGTGAGTAGTAAAGGTAATCGTGATAGGATTTCCCGATTCATCCTGTAACACTTGCTCAATTTCCGGAATATGCTGATGTGCTCCTAGTTTATAAGCTTTTAAGTTTTCATTTATTTCACCGTAATGCGCGGTTAATGAAAGCCCTCTTCCCGCACCGGACACTCCTGATTTGGCATCAATAATAATGGATTCGTAATCCGCCAAATTTGTTTTCAAGATGGGCAATAATCCAAGAGTGGATGCTGTAGGATAGCAGCCCGGGTTCGCGATTAGATTAGAAGTTTTTATTTTTTCTGCATAAATTTCACTTAATCCATAGGTTGCTTGATTTATATATTTCTCATCAGCAGGTGAGTGCTTATACCATGATTCATATTCCTTCGCATTTCTTAGCCGGAAATCTCCAGACAAATCTACACATTTTTTACCTTTTTCTATTAGTTTCGGAGCAAGCTTACTACTCACCCCTGATGGTGTTGCAAAAAATACAAAATCATTTTCTTCACTTAATCTATCAGGATTGAACGTTTCAAGTGGTTCAACAATAATGTTAGAAAGATGTGGATAAACATCGCTAAATCTAAACCCTGCTTGGGAGTTAGAAACTACAGAACCAATCTCCATAAAAGGATGCTTATTTATTAATCTGACTAACTCAATTGACCCATAACCTGTTCCACCGATAATCGCAGCCTTCATTTCTTCAACTCCCATGTTGCTTATATAATGAATTATTATACATACATATATATAATTATTCAATATTAAAATGACTTAATTTTTTATTTAGACTGAAAATAATAACCTTTTATATTGAAAACGCTTACATTATTGATTTTATAATTATACAATATTTATGCATAAAAAAAGCTCCTGCTTTAGCAAGAACTTTGATTTGATTTATTAAAAATTCTTCAAATAAAAAATCGCCAGCTGCGTCCGATCCCTAAGCTTCAATTTTTCAAGTAGCCCCGTTGTATAGTTCCGTATTGTTCCCTCACTTAAATAAATCCGTTCCGCAATTTCCTTATTGGATAGGCCTTCAGCAATAAGACTTAAAATTTCTTGTTCACGATCAGATAACCCCAACTTTAAGGGAGCCTTCTTCCCATCCTTAAGCATTGTCGAAAGAGCACTGGCAACTTCTCTTTCTAAAACGATATTCCCCATCCCCACTGCCCGAAGGCTTTCAATGATGCTATCAGATGGTTGGTTTTTCAAGATATACCCTTCAGCGCCGCTTTTTATCGCCTCTTTGATATAATCATCATCCTTAAAGGTTGTTAAGATTACTACTTTAATATTATTGAAATGTTGCTTTATTAGTTTTGTACCCAATACACCGTCCATAACAGGCATGCGAATATCCATTAAGACAAGGTCAGGGCGCTGCTTTTGACACATTTCAAACGCTTCCTGACCATTTACTGCGGTTCCCGTAACCTCAAAATCTGCTTCAAGTTCAATTAGAATCTTCAATCCATCACGAATTAATGCATCATCATCAACGATTAGAACCTTCAAAAATCCCACTCCCTTCTTGCTTAGGAATTAAACACACAATTAAAAAGCCAGCACTTGCAGAGATCGAAAGGCTGCCACCAACATTTCTAACCCTTTCCCTCATACCGCTAAGTCCAAGCCCATCCTTAATTGTTTTACACCCTACCCCATTGTCTTTAATGTAAAGCCTTGTATATTGATCTGTTATTTCAATTTGTACATACATTTTTGTTGCATGCGAATACCGCGATGCATTCGTTAGTGCCTCTTTTAAATTCGTACTCAATAATTCTAGATGACTAGCAGGTATGGTATTAATATCACCGCTCAATTTAAACTCAACTGGGCAAAAACCGAAATGGTCTATAATGTTTTTTATATAGTCTATGCCTAAATGTTGTTTTGGCTTGATATTATGTACAGTATCGCGAAGTAACTCGACCGATTTTGCCAAACCCTCAATTGATTTTTCAATCATTAGCAGTGATTTCCCTTGATCCCTTGAATGAAGTTTGTATGCCGCTTGTAGTTGAAACAAGATCCCTGCAATGCTGTGCCCAATACTATCATGTATCTCCTGGGCAATTCGATTCCGCTCCCTGACCTCAGCAATATTCGCTACTTCTTTTGACGAATGCAGCAGCTTTGCCTTTGTATCTTCAAGTTCATACCGGAGCCGGCGCTCGTTATCGACTGTTTGTTTAAAACGTTCTCGCTCTTCCTTCCCATAACGAATAACAAAAGCTAGTAAACTGCTAATAAGAACGATTAAAAGGTTGGTTTGAAGCAAATCACTTAATCTAAGTAAATAGATCATACTGAAAACCGTTACACCCACTCCAACATATATTCTTTTTAACATAAAGTCATAGCTGCAAAGTGCAAATAATATGGAAAAACGGAAATCCATCGTAACGGCTGCACATGTGAGCAGCAGCGTTACGATGGTTAAATAAACAGAAGCGAAATATCTTTCTTTAAAAATATTAACAGCTATTATTACCAGGAGAATTAAGAATTGTTGGTATGGTATATCCTGATTGATAATTATTTCTAAACAAAGGTATAGGAGAATCGCTACCTTAACGATATAATTCATGTCATCCCCTGCCTGTAATCTTTTCCTTCATTATACTTTATTTAGCAATATCTGCCTTTCTAAATGTGCCTAACAGGAAGAAAATAAAGGAGAAAACGATTAATATTAATACTTCTTTTCCAAGTGCAAATAGCGACTGTCCCTGCAATAGTTTTTCTATGCCTGTAATCACCCATGATACTGGTGTGAAGTTACTTAAAGTCTTGATGATATCCGGCGCAAATTCGAGTGGGAAGTAAGCACCACCGAGCATTGCCAGCGGTGCAACCAAACAAATACCGATTAAGCATGCTTGAATGATATTTTTCGAAATTGAGCTGATTGCCACTCCGAATGATACAGTCACTAATGAAAACAGTAGCAACAAGACAAAGATAGAAAATCCAGCACTGCCGAGATACAGTTTGTAAACATATTTTAAAATCAGAAGGACAAAAGAAATTTGAATAAAAGAAACACATAGAAAGCTGCTAACAATTTGAAGCATGTAGGTTTTAATTTTTACAGGTGCTGTAAGTGTTCGATAGAGTGTGTGGTTATTCTTATTAAAAATGATGAACAATCCAACAATTAAGGAGGTGTACAACATTGATATAATCAGGTAGCCCAACACCGATCTTGTTCTTTCTGCTCCTTCATTAACGGCTAACTTGTGGTCAAGTTGAATCGCACCATGCTGATCGTAATTTGTGAATTCAGTGTAAAAGGAATCAGGATTATGCTGCGCCGCCTCCACAACCATCTTGGCATGATTAAGCCATTGCTCTAGGAATGCACTTACCGGCTTAGAGAAGTTTGACTCTTTGACAGAATAACTCGTAATCCCTCCATCTTTCCCTTGAATAAGGTCATCAGTAAACCCCTTTTCAATCACAACAACATAATCAACCTTTAATATTTTGAGATCATTGCTTATATTTTCCTCTTTAACGTCCCGAATTTCTGCTTTAGTTTTTAGATTCCGTACCAAATCAGCTGTAAACTTCGTATGATCATGATCGATTACCGCTACCTTTACAGTTTGTTCCTGACCAATAAAGCCCAACGACATAAATGCAAGTGGAAACAGCAAGATAAAGAAAATTTGAACTTTATTGCGGAAAATTCTTTTTAAAGTATTTACAAAAATAGTCATGCCACTCTCCTCCTTCCGGTTATAAAAGTAAGGGTAACAACAATAATTGTATAGCAAACTAGGCTTAAAATATTCGATTGCGCGAAGGTACCTTCATAAATATTCGTGAATAACGTCTTTTGCGCATAGGTGTTCGGTGAAAGGTAACTTAGCATTTCAATTACTTTCCCATCCATTCGCGAAAATCCACCGGCAACTAACGTTAGAACAGTTCCAACAATGAAGATACCGAGCGAAGACGCCATTGTGCTTTTTGACAAATACGCTAAAATCATGCCCAAGGCGACGGAAATAGTTGAAAACAAGAAGAGTACTAGCAGAATAATCCATAAGCTGCCATCCCAATTTGCTTTAAAGGCAAATTTAGAGATAAGAAAAATTAATATGGAAATCCCAAACAAGGTCATCGTACTTCCTGTTAATTTTCCAAGAATGATTTTACTACCCTGGATTGGAGCGGCGATCATACGGATATTTGTGTGATTTCCCATATCCTTCGTAATCGCAAATACCCCAAATATGGCTCCGAACAGCAGCGATTGAAATAAAGCAGTTAGCGCATAATAATCAATTCCGCGTGGTATTTTTCCTTCTGTCACTAACTTTACTTCTTTAATAATAGAAGGGTTGGAATTAGGCTGTAGCTGCTTTCCATTAAGCTTGATGAGTGTGTTTCCAATATTAAAAGTGCGAACAAAACTCTCTAATACTGGCTGCACGTAGGAGTTTTTCTCCTTGCTGTAAAAATTAATTTTCACTTGTTCGCCCTTTTTGAATTGGTCGGAGGTTCCTGTTGAAAGATAAATCAGCCCTTTTAACTTTCCGGACTTGACTTGATCTATGCCACTTTCAAGCGAATTAACCTTTTTCACTTCCAATATGGAGCGTGTTTCTTTTGCTGATAAAAATTCAGTCATCGAACTGTTTAAAATCCCGTCATCTTTAGTAAAATAACCAACATTCATTGGATCGATTTTCTTTGGCGTATAGGCACTATCAAGTGCCTTACCAAGAATAAGGATCATTAGAATAGGCAGTAAAATAAACGCAGTCATTGCTTTAATATCTCTTACATTACGAATAAACGTATAGTAGGCAATGGATAATAATTTCATTGAATTCACCTCTTCCTTCTCTTAATCTCGTAGGGATCTTCCTGTAAGGGTTAGGAACACGGCTTCTAAACTCGGTTTTTCCACATTCAAAGATAGAATTTCTATTCCAACCTCCGTCAAAAGATTGATCACACGACTGACATTATGTTCTCCTTTTTTCCCAATCACTTCTAAGCTGTTTCCTTTGATGCTGCATTCGCGAATGCTAGAGATTGATTTAATTTGTTCTACGACTGTGTAATTGATAGAAGATAATTCAATAACCAATTTTTCCTCAGTGGAAACGAGCGAGGTTAGTTCTTCCTTCGTTCCCTGGGCGATGACCCTGCCATGATCGACAATGGCCACTCGCGTACATATTTCTTCAACCTCTTCCATGTAATGGGAGGTATAGATAATCGTCGACCCCATTTTGTTCAATTCTTTGATTGATTGCAAAATATGATTCCTTGATTGCGGATCGATTCCCACAGTTGGTTCATCCATAATAATGAGCTTTGGATGATGCAAGATAGCACAGGCAATATTTAATCTACGTTTCATCCCGCCGGAAAATCCTTTTGGTCGATCCTTCTGTCTATCAGTAAGCCCTGTAAATCGGAGTGCTTCCTCGATTCTTTCCTTTAAAAGACTTCCCCTAAGGCCATAAAGCCGGCCGAAGTAATCCAAATTTTCATACACTGTTAAATCTTCAAATAAGGCGATCTCTTGGGGAACAATACCAAGTTCCCGCTTTACTTCCATTTCATGGCGTTTAATTTCTTGCCCTAGAAACTTTACCTCTCCGCCATCATATTGGGTAAGACTCGAGATAATACTGATTGTCGTTGTTTTACCCGCTCCATTTGGCCCCAATAGACCAAAAATTTCTCCTTCGTTTATCGCAAATGTTATATGATCTAAAGCAAGGAAATCACCATATCGTTTAATTAGATTGTTCACTTCTAGTAACATGTTCCCAACTCCCTTTTCGTTTTTCTAATGTAATCATATTCGAAATCACTTGGCTCTTATAGTGACTGGAGGAATAAGTTCATGTGACAATTGTCATATTTGTGGATGCAAAAAAGCACCCCAAGGAGTGCTTTTTGCATTCATATATTTGCATGTAACAGTTTTAGTACTCTTCGTAATTCCAGAACATTTACCTGTCCTGGAGCTGAAGTTTTATTTGCCGCTCCAAATGTTAATGCTGAGCCAAATAATTCCCCGGCTAAACGACTGATAACCCCTTTGCCCCCCATTGACATTGTTATGATTGGTCTATCCGCGTACTGTTCGTTCATTGTGTTGGTTGCATCCAATAATGTTAGCACATCAGCGGCACATGTTGGCATTACCGCCATTTTCGGGAGGTCCCCCCCCAATTCCTGTGCTTTCCGTAATCGTGACACGATTTCTTCCTTCGATGGTGTATTTTCAAAATCATGATTCGAAAGGATGACGTACACCCCATACCCATGGGCAATTTCAATTAGTGTTCTTACTTCTTTTTCATCATTAAATAACTCTATATCAATGAAATCAACCAATTCTGTTTCCGCAACTAATTTATTTAACTCTATGTAATATTCACCGCTAATTTCCTTTTCGCCGCCCTCTTTAACACTGCGGAATGTAAAGATTAACGGTATATCAGCTAGGATAGCACGGATTTCTTCCGCGGCTTCCTTTACTTTCCCGATATTTTCAACGTGTTCAAAAAAATCTACCCGCCATTCAACAAGATCTAAATCTAGTGTTTTTAAATGGGCTGCTTCAGCCTTTAATTCCAATAGGGTTTCTCCTACCATTGGGACACAAATTTTTGGAGCTCCTTCACCAATTGTCAACCCTCTAACGGTTATTGTTTTTATCATGTTTTACACCTTCTCATTTACAGCATGTATTATTAAATCAGCAATTTCTTCTGGAGCTTGGTCATCCGTATTCACCTTCAAATGATGCTTTGCATACACTTCCTGCCTTTTAATAAACAGCTCTTCCATTTCTGCTAATGACTTTCCTTGCATTACTGGGCGGCTGTCAATAATTAGGCTGATTCTTTCCTTCCATTTTTCAAAGGACAAATCTAGAAAAATAACAAAACTAGAAGACAAGCAAACCTTTCGGATGTCTTCTTGCAAAAAGGCACCGCCGCCTAAAGATAAAATCTTTCCTTTCTGTTCGCATAGACTGGTGATGACACTTTTTTCTTTATCTCGAAAGGCCTTCTCTCCAATTTTTTCGAAAATTTCCGAAACCTTCATATCATAATGTTTTTCAATTTCTTCATCAACATCAATAAATTTTCGCCCCAGCTTTTCAGCAACAAGTTTACCAATTGTAGTTTTTCCTACTCCCATAAACCCGATAAAAACAATGCTTTTATTAGCCAAACCCTTTCAATCCCCCTTATGATAGAACAATAAGTCAAAGTGATTTTTCTGAATTTTTTTTAATTATAAGCCTTTCCAACATCAAATAACAATATTTCAATTCGCCCACTTTTTAGATCTTTGTAAAAAAATGAGAGACCCCCGTGGAGTCTCCTAGTTTTTCATTTTCGGATCCAGAACATCCCGTAATCCATCCCCCATTAAATTAAATCCAAGTACCGTCAGCATAATCGCCATCCCCGGAAAAAATAGCGTCCAAGGGGCATTTGTAATGTAATTTTTAGAATCGGCAAGCATTTTTCCCCATTCAGGCTCAGGCGGCTGGGCACCCAGGCCGAGAAAACCTAAGGCAGCGGCTTCGATGATTGCTGTTGCAATCGCTAATGTGGCTTGGACAATTACCGGAGAAATACTGTTAGGTAGAATGTGTCTTAAGAGAATTCTCGTATCCTTCATTCCAACTGCCCGTGCTGCCATGATATATTCCTCTTGTTTCACACTTAAAACCTTTGATCTGACAAGCCGGCCAAAATTAGGGATATTAATAACCGCAATCGCAATCAAAGCATTTTTCAAAGAAGGTCCTAGAATCGCAACAACAGCAATCGCTAAAAGAATACTTGGAAAGGCAAGCATGACATCAAAAACACGGGAAATAATCGCATCGACCCAGCGGCCATAGTATCCCGCCACAATACCAAGCAATGTTCCAAAAACAACAGACCCTAACACCGAGAAAAATCCGACCCATAAAGAAATTCGTGCACCATAGAGCACTCGCGAAAAAATATCTCGTCCAAAATCATCAGTTCCGAACCAATGCTTACTTGATGGTGCCTGCATCCGATCTGCCAATACCTGTTCTTTAAAGCCATACGGGGCAATCAAAGGGGCTATAATGGCTATAATGATAAAAAATATAACTATACATAATCCTGCAAGTGCTAAGCGATTTTTATAAAAGGATTGCCATGCCTCCTTCCACGGAGGTACCAACTTTTCCTCGGCAGGTATCATCGAGATGTCTGCCGTGTTTTTCGCTAATTCTGCCACTCTTGATCCCCTCCTTATTTAGTAAACTTAATTCTTGGATCCACTATGACATATAATAGGTCAACTATTAGATTGATAAGTACAAAGATAGCTGCAATGATTAAAATTCCGGACTGAATGACTGGATAATCACGATAGCCAATGGCGTCGTATAAATAACGGCCAATACCCGGCCAGCTAAAGATGGTTTCTGTTAGGATTGCTCCTCCTAAAAGCAGCCCTGTCTGCAATCCAATAACCGTGAGCACAGGAATAATAGCATTTTTAAGTGAGTGCTTGTACACTACCCAAAACATTCTGAGGCCTTTCGCTCTAGCTGTACGAATGTAATCGGATTTCATAACCTCAAGCATGGCTGCCCGGGTCATCCTTGCAATAATCGCCATCGGGATGGTGGCGAGGGCAAGGCTCGGTAAGATGAGATGCTTGATTACCGTGACAAATTGATCAAATCTGCCCTGCATTAATGTATCGAGCATATAAAGATTGGTTATCGCTGTAATAGGATCCCTGACGTCCTCTCTTCCCGTTGTCGGAAGCCAGCCCAATTCAATAGAAAAAGCCCATTGCTCCATTAAACCCAGCCAAAAAATCGGCATTGACACGCCAATTAAGGCAAGAACCATGGCTACATAATCAAACCATGAATTTGAAAACCAGGCGCTGATAATCCCGGCATTCACGCCGATAATGATGGCGATTACCATTGCTACAACGGTTAGTTCCAATGTAGCAGCCAGGTATGGCCATATTTCTTCGTTAATCGGTAATCTTGTCTCCAGTGAAATACCTAAATCGCCATGAAGCAATGATTTAATATAATCGACATACTGTATGTACCACGGCCTGTCCAGCCCTAATTGCGCTGTCAAGTTGGCGACCGCTTCTTTCGTTGCCCTTTGTCCAAGTATCACTTGAGCTGGATTTCCCGGAATCGCATGAATAATGGCAAAAACAACAAGGGTCATCCCAATTAAAACCGGAAATAATGCAAGAATACGCCGGACTGTATAGGTTAACATAATAACTCACCTCTTTTTATAAAAAGAATTATCTGGTACTCTGAACCTCTGAAAAAGGTATCCTTTAGGCCTTATTGGAACCCGCCCCCCGAAAAATGGAGACTGATGTTAAGAAAAGGGGAGGCACCACACTGCTCCCTCCCCTTCACTCTTAAAGATTATTTAAATTCCACTTTACTTAAGCATTCAGACCCTGTTGGATGTGGTACGTAGTTCAGTACGTCCTTTGATGCGGCCAACAGTGGTGTTGAGTGGACAAGTGGCACCCATGGAGCATCTTCATGGATGATTTCTTGTGCTTTTTTATAAAGCTCGTTACGCTTCGCTTGATCTGTTTCTGTTTGCGCCTCAATTAAGATGTCATGCAGTTCGTCGTTGCTGTAGTAAGCGTAGTTGTTGCTGCCGATGGCGTCTTTATCGAGCAAGGTGTAAATAAAGTTATCAGGGTCGCCGTTGTCGCCTGTCCAGCCAAGCATGAAGGCATCAAACTCCCCTTTGGTTGCTTTTTCTAAATAGGTGGCCCAGTCAACCGATTTGATTTCTGCTGTTACCCCGATTTTGCTTAAGCTTTCTTGGATTACCTCAGCAACCTTCTGTGCTTCTGGCATGTATGGACGAGCAACAGGCATTGCCCATAATTCCATTTTAAATCCTTTCTCATACCCTGCTTCCTTCAATAGCGCTTTTGCCTTTTCTAAATCATAAGGATACTCCTGAATCGCATCATTATAGCCTTCAATGGAAGGAGGCATTGGGTTTTTGGCAGGAAGTGCTTTGCCGCCATAGAAAGCATCAATGATGGCCTTTTTATCAACAGCGTAGTTAATGGCCTGACGAACAAGCTTATTGTCAAATGGTTTATGGGTATTGGTTAATCCAATATAACCAACGTTCATGGAAGGTCGTTCGATAATTTGTAGTTTGTCGTTAGATTTAACTGTTTCCTCATCCGAGTTATTCAACCCGTCCATGACGTCGATTTCACCTTTTGCAAGGGCGTTAAGACGTGCAGCATTTTCTGGAATAACACGGAAAATGATTTTGTTTAACTTCGGTAAGCCCTTTTGCCAGTAGTCTGGATTTTTTTCAACGACAATCCGGTCTTTCTTTTTCCATTCAACAAATTTAAATGGACCTGTTCCTACTGGATGACTTCTGAAATCGTCGCCCCACTTTTTAACTGCCTCAGGGCTAGCAATTCCAAATGGTGACATCGCCAGGTTTTTCAGGAACGGAGCCTGAGGACGTTTCAATACAAACTGAACTGTGTTAGCATCAATAGCTTTAACTTCTTTAATGACGTGCCCTTCATCTGCTTTATAACCGCCAAACATCGTATAGTAAGGAAATTTCTCGTCATTCCCATTCATCCAGCGGTCAAAGTTAAAGACCACCGCGTCTGCGTTAAAATCAGTGCCGTCATGGAATTTCACTCCTTGATGCAGTTTGAATGTGTACGTTAATCCATCATCAGAAGCTTCCCATTTTTCAGCTAGCCCCGGCTGGATGGTTGTATCCTTCTCCCCATATTCGAGCAAGGTTTCAAAAATATTTTCTGTTACTTTAAATGCTTCCCCTTCGGTTGTGGTAATTGGGTCCAAGGACGTGGAGTCCCCGCCACGGCCATACACGAGTGTATCCTTTTTGGAACCATTACTAGTACCAGGATCTTTTTTTCCATCAGTTTCATTATTCGTTTTGCTGTTGCAGCCAACTAAAAACATGCTGATGGCTAATAGAGAAATCAACAGCCATTTAAAAGACTTTTTCTTCATAAGCTTTTATACCCCCTAAATCTTTTTTATTTATCATACATGCGGTAAATCACTCATTATATAAGTGACATGCCACAAAATGACCATATAGATCGCTTTCCGCAGGTCTAGCCGTTTTACAAATATCCATCACCTGTCCGCATCTGGTATGAAAAGCACAGCCAGAAGGAGGATTTGCCGGACTTGGCAGCTCCCCCTCTATTAAAATCGTTTTCTTCTTTAAATCGGGGTCTGGAACCGGCACTGCTGAAAGAAGTGCTTTCGTATACGGATGCTTTGGATTTTCATATAGTTCCTCACTATCAGCTAATTCTATTAATCTCCCTAAATACATCACACCAACACGATCACTGATATGTCGTACTACACCTAAATCATGGGCGATGAATATGTACGTTAGCTGAAATTCCCTTTGGATGTCCTTCATTAGGTTAAGCACCTGTGCTTGAATCGAAACGTCGAGTGCTGAAACAGGTTCATCGGCAATGATTAACTTTGGTTTTGTCATCAATGCCTTAGCAATCCCTATGCGCTGGCGCTGACCGCCGCTGAATTGGTGCGGATACCGCTTTGCGTGATAGCTGCTGAGGCCTACTACCTCCAGCATTTCTCTTACCAGGTTCCGGCGCTCCTCTTTCGTTCCGATTCCATGGACAATCAGGGGCTCTTCTAAAATTTGCTCGATAGAATGCCTTGGGTTTAAGGATGCATAGGGATCCTGGAAGACCATTTGAATATCCCGGCGCGTTTTTCTTAATTCAGACTTTGACATACTGGTAATCTCTTTATCTTCAAAAATAATTCTTCCATCGCTAGCCTCAATTAAGCGCATAAGCAGGCGCCCGGTCGTTGACTTTCCGCAGCCGCTTTCCCCGACAATGCCTAATGTTTCTCCCTTTTTCACATAAAAAGATACATCGTCGACCGCCTTGACTTCTCCTTGCGTCCTTCCAAAGAGACCTCCCGTAATTGGAAAATACTTTTTCAGGCCATTTACCTCAAGAAGTAACTCCGACATGTTTGTCACTCCCCTCCTTCAATGTATGAAGCAAACAGCGCACTTCATGTCCGTCTTTTTCCATTTTATATAATTCCGGTGCTTGCTCATGGCATGCCGCAAATACCTCAGAACATCTTGCCGCGAACCGGCAGCCATTCAAAACGGTTCCAGGGGCAGGGACCGTTCCAGGAATGCTGTATAAGCGGTCTTTTTTCCCTCTTAAATCTGGTACGGATTTAAGCAGTCCTTTAGTATAAGGATGCTGTGGATCCTTTAAAATTTTCCTAACGTCGCCCTGTTCAACGATTTGACCGGAGTACATCACAATCACCCGTTCACATATTTCCGCTACCACACCTAAATCGTGGGTAATCAAAATGATTGATGTGTTTGTTTTTTGATTTAAGTCCTTCATCAAAGCAAGAATTTGTGCTTGGATGGTGACATCAAGAGCCGTTGTAGGCTCGTCCGCAATCAACACCTTGGGATTGCAGGCCATCGCCATCGCTATCATCACCCTCTGCCTCATTCCTCCTGACAGCTGGTGGGGATACTCTTTAAGGATTCCTTCTGCCCTTGGAATACCTACGAGCTTTAATAATTCGACACTCCGGACCTTTGCTTGTGATTTAGTGAGGTCTGTATGTAACCGGATCGCTTCCATCAGTTGATTGCCAACTGTGAATAAGGGATTCAATGAGGTCATTGGTTCTTGGAAAATCATCGATATCTGATTTCCGCGGATTTTTCGCCATTCCTTTTCCGAAATATTTTTCAAATCTTTTCCTTCAAAAATAATTTCTCCGTTCTCAATTTTTCCGGGTGGAGCTGGAATCAGCCCCATGGTCGCTAATGAGGTGACACTCTTCCCACTCCCGGATTCGCCGACAATCCCAAGAATTTCTCCATCTTTTAATTCAAAGCTAATACCGTCCACTGCTGGGACAAATTTTTTTCCTGATTGAAACGACACCTTTAAGTCCTGTATGCGAAGAATAGGATCTTTATCCACATTTACACCTACTTTAGCTATTCTATTAAGTACTCATCAGCAGACTTCCTATTAAATTTAGTGAATTTTATGACTATTATTACATACACGCTATCGGGGATTTTGTCGAAATTTGGCAGGAAGTTAAAAAATTTTAAAAAAATTGCCTGACACGTTTCGCGATTTAACACGAATAATGTCAGGCATCGAATGATTATTTTTTTATCCCAGTATAAATATGAATTGCATCTCTTAAAAATTCTGCTGTCCCTGGCTGTACTTTATCATAGTAGGCTGTAAATCTTTCATCATCGACATACATTTGCGCAAGGCCGGCATGGGCCTCCTTGCTATACTCGTTCCAATAGTAACATAGCCATTGTTTGTGCAAATCAGCGGCTTTTTGCGCTAACTCACCTTTAGGGTCACCTGTTTTATAAGCCTCAGCCAAAGTTTCCGTTACTTGTTCCGCCAGTGCGGTAACCTCATCATGCTGCTCCTGCGTCATATTCATGACTTTTGCATTCGATTTATCAACTGTGTCGCTGCCATATTTTTCACGAATTTCTTTGCCATACTTTTTCTCGTTATCTTCAATCATCTTTTTCTTAAAGCCTTCGAATTTTTCTTTATTAGACATTTCCATTCTCCCTTCTGCTAAGGCAATTGTTTTATTCACATTGGCAATTAACATCTCTAGTTGTTCCTTTTTTTCGAGGAGTTTCTCACGGTGATCTCGAAGTGCAGCAGCGCCATCGAAGTTTGGGGCAGTAACAATATCCTTAATGCTATCTAAGCTCACACCTAATTCTCGGTAAAATAGAATTTGCTGCAGGCGATCCACCTCCGTCTGACCATAGATTCTATATCCTGATGAATTGATTCTTGCCGGCTTAAGAATGCCAATTTCATCATAATACCTTAAAGTCCTGGTGCTGACCCCTGCTAAATGTGCCAACTTTTGCACTGTATACTCCATGCAATCACCTCCTCACAAACAACAATACACCTTTACGCAACGTCAATGTCAAAAACATTTTAGCCTAATTTTTCACATGTTGCCCTTTTTTCACATGGTGCCTGACACCATTACTCCTATTTTCACACTTGTAAATTCGTTATTGGTGACAGGCACCATTACTCCTATTTTCATATTAGTAAATACGTTATTGGTGTCAGGCACCATGTTTTTAGACAAGTTTGTGTGATGTTTGTCCCTCATTTGGCATATGGTTTTTATTAAGGGGGAGTGACATGAACACGTCTTTTTCAACTATAAAACTTATACGATATGCTGTGGCATATGTTTTTATTACGTCCGGGTTTATGAAACTGATTAGTACTGAGTTAGCCAATGTCTTTCTCAATTTAGGACTTCCCTATCCCCACATCATGTTATATGTGGTAGTCTTATTGGAGATTGTTTGCGGGATGTTCATTTTGCTAAATAAAGCGGTAAATACTGCGGTGATTCCGCTAATTGCCATCATGATGGCTGCCCTTTTATTAACAAAATTATCATCCTTACACACAGGCTTTCTCCAATTCGCCTTCAACGCGAGATTAGATATCGTCATGATCATCCTGCTTGTCATTCTATACAACCGGTCCCTTAAATAGTAATGAGGATGTCAATGTGACATCCTCTTTTATTTGGGATAACTGTGATAAAATACAGTTAGTAATGGGGGAATTTACATGAACCTAAAAGAAAAAGTAAAGAACCTTCCCTTAACACCTGGTGTTTATCTTATGGAAGATTCCCAGGGAAACATTATTTATGTTGGGAAGGCTAAAAATCTTAAGAATCGTGTCAGTTCGTACTTTCAAAATTCAAAGGCACATTCTCAAAAGGTAAAAAAGCTTAAGGCAAACATTGCTGACTTTAATTACATCCTTACAGATACCGAATTTGAAGCTTTTATGCTTGAATGTAAATTGATTAGAAAAATAAAGCCAACTTTTAATAGAATGATGAAAAATCCAAAATCATACAGCTTTATTTTGATTCAATTGGACGGTAACCATCAGAAGTTCGAAATTACCAATAGTGTTAAAAAAGACGGCAAACATTATTTTGGGCCCTATACTAGTAAACATTTTGTAGCAAAAGCTGTCCAACGGTTAAAAGAATTCTTTAAAATCAGCTGCAGTAACCCAACCCATAAGAATACTCCCTGCTTAAACTATTCATTAGGCCAATGTATAGGGATATGCTTCCAGAAGACCGCAGTTGAACAGTATAAAAACATATTAAACAAGATCATCGACTTACTAAATGGCACTGATACGAACATTCTTGAAGAAATAGAACAAAAAATGGTTGCGGCATCCTTAAACTTTGACTTTGAAACAGCTGCAAAATACAGAGACACTCTAGATGCCATATGTTCCCTCATTTATAAAGAAACAGTGATTGAATTTACTGAAGCGAATAATAATATAGTCATCCTAGAACCCCTAGAAGACAATAGTAATAAACTTTTCTTAATTAAGGGGAACAAGGTTCTTTTTAGCAAAAAATTTAACACTGCCGACTATAACATGGAGCAGCTCGTTAAGATAATCAAAACAAACGTATTGGCCTATTTCAAGAATGATACACATACCCACATAGAAGTTAGCAGGAATGATATTGATGAAGCACAGATTATTTATTACTATTTAAAAAGCAGTACCTGCAATTATATAGTTATGCCTGATAATTGGAATGGGATTGATCCCTATATAAAAATTGAGGATTTGCTTACCAATACTTTAGGTAAAACGATAAGCAATCTGGCCCCTTCCACGACTAAATCATAACCCTATCAATCTGTATTTAATGTTAAAGCCCTCGGTGAGATGTTTCGCCGAGGGCTTTTCATTTTTTCATTTTATAGGAAGACCTGCCGCCAAAGTGTCTTTCCTATTAATCTCTAAGAGTGAAAAAACACCCTAATCAGAATAAATTTACTATTTTAAAAAAACTTTCTTTTACCTACCATTACACATTATTATGTTGAAATATCAAGGTTTTTAACCATTAACCATCTATACTTCAAAAAAAAGTTTTTGACAATTCAAACACACAAAAAGTATTATAGAATAACAAAAGGAGGTTATCTAATGTCAAACACAAATAGACAGAAAATTGTGGAGAGTGTACCTCAGAAGGGATTTTTTGGACATCCTAAAGGACTTTTCACTCTTTTCTTTACAGAGTTTTGGGAGCGTTTCTCATATTATGGAATGAGAGCAATCCTCGTTTTCTACATGTATTATGAGGTCACTAAGGGTGGCTTGGGGATGGACAAAACCCTCGCACTTTCGATCATGTCCATTTACGGATCACTTGTTTATATGTCCGGAATCATTGGCGGCTGGTTAGCTGACCGAATTTTCGGTACTTCGAAGTCCGTTTTTTACGGTGGAATATTGATTATGTTTGGTCACATTGTTCTAGCTATTCCTGGAAGTGTAAGCATGTTCTTCGTATCCATGGTATTGATTGTCCTTGGTACAGGATTGCTTAAGCCAAACGTTTCTAGCGTTGTCGGTGAATTGTACAGCGAACAAGACAATCGCCGTGACGCAGGTTTTACCATTTTTGTTATGGGTATTAACATGGGGGCATTTATCTCTCCACTAATTGTTGGGGCAGTAATGGACTATAGCTTCCACATTGGTTTTGGTATTGCTGCAGTCGGTATGTTTTTAGGACTATTACTTTTTACTTATACAAAAAAGAAAAACCTTGGCCTTGCAGGTACAATAGTAGCAAATCCATTATCATCAACTGAAAAGAAAAAAGTCTTTACTATTTTTGGATTGAGCGTAGTAGTTATTGCTATTTTATGTGCTATTTTAATCCCAATGGGACTTATAACGTTTAAAGGTTTCGTTAATCTAGTCACCATTCTTGGTGTTTTGATTCCAACAATCTATTTTGTTGTTATGTATCGCAGCCCTAAAACAACAGCTGTCGAACGTTCACGTGTTCTTGCGTATATTCCACTATTTATTGCATCGGTTATGTTTTGGTCGATTCAAGAGCAAGGCTCAACCATTCTTGCCAACTATGCAGACGAACGTACGCAGTTAGACTTTGCAGGAATTCATATTTCACCTGCATGGTTTCAATCATTAAACCCATTATTTATTATTATATTCGCACCTATTTTTGCCTGGTTGTGGGTAAAATTGGGGAAACGCCAGCCAACGATTCCTCAAAAGTTTTCGTTCGCCCTAGTTTTCTCAGGGATATCATTCCTAGTGATTCTACTGCCGGCTTACCTTGGCGGATCTGATTCATTAGTAAATCCTTTATGGCTTGTACTTAGTTATTTAATTTGTGTATTCGGGGAATTATTGTTATCACCTGTTGGATTATCAGCGACTACAAAATTAGCACCTGCAGCCTTCTCAGCACAAACGATGAGCTTATGGTTCTTATCAAATGCTGCTGCACAAGCACTCAATGCACAAGTCGTTAGATTTTACACACCTGAGACCGAAATGACTTACTTTGGTGTCATCGGTGGAGCTTCGATTGTACTAGGTATCATTCTATTCATGTTAGCACCAAAAATTCAAGGCTTCATGAAAGGCGTTAGATAATTAAAAAAGGTGCATTCCTCAAAACACATTCAATTGTGTTTGTGGGAAATGCACCTTTTTTATTATCGATTCAACAAATGCTTCACAGAATAGATGGGATGATAAATCATCATCCAAGGCCCTGCGTAACGCATGACAGCTTTCATCTTTTGACGGTATTTTAATTTATAGCAGTGGACTTTACAGTTGGAGCAGGCGGTTTTTTCCTCGCCAAAACGGCAGAATGAGAGTCTTAATAATGCATAAGTTTTTAATTCATGACAGTCTTTACATAGCTCATCACGATGGTGGTTCTTTCGGCAGTAAAGCTCAATCATTTCCTTGACAATTTCTTTTTCCTTTTGGATATTTGGGCCATTATTTGGTTCAATTAAGCGAGCCTTCATGTTAGTAAACCTCCTTTTTAGGATTTACTAAAAATACCTTCTTAATTAAACCCTACCATAAGATCCTTCTTTATAATGGAAGATAAATTACAAATTCAGCACAATTTATTCAAACGAGGCTAGTTATGAAGCCACTCCTCTTCGATGTGCTCTAACCTTCTCAAGCTCTGGATGGGCCTTTATTACAACAGAGGGCCTTGCTAGTATAAGGGTCACACCCACGAACAATGAAGCCGATATAAGAAGAATCCATTGCGCTGGAAAAACATCATAGAGGAACCCATATAGAACCATTCCTAATGGCATCAATGCCATCGACATCGTTTCAAGTATTGAAAAAACACGTCCTTTATAATCATCATCTATTTTCTTTTGCATCATGACCATAATGGGTGTGTTAACGGTGATGACCAATGCACCAAGACTGAACATAATCATCAGATAATACACGAAAATAGAATTATCGGTTAAGCTCATCAATAATGGCCCTGCAACTGCCCCCATAATGACTCCCATGCCAATGATCGCCCTTTTTGATACGAGAAGTGGATAGTTGACTTCCTTTCTTATCGAGAAATAAATCGACAGTAACAGCATTCCGATGGCAAATGCCCCTTGCGTAAAACCAAATCGCTGGGAAGCCATTTTCATTTTTTCTATCAAGATGAAGGAATAGCCAACCTCAAACGCGCCAAAAAGGAAGTTAATGAGCAGGGAGATCCAGATAATTGTCATAAGCAGCGGCTGCAATTTTAAGTAGGAAATCCCAGCCTTTATGCTTTGCCACATTGTTTCTTTAGGCTCCCCTTCTACCTCTTCTTTTCGGTGGGCAAACAGGTTAAAATTCATGGTTGATTCTAATACGATTGCTAAACTCGATGCAGCGATATACATAATTAAAAAAACAGGCATGGAAACTGCACCATATAGAAGCCCCCCCACTGCCGGGCTGGCTATAGCAGCAAATGAAATCGACATTTGATTCAATGACATTGCTTTTTGAATTCTTTCTTTATCGACTAGTCCAGTGATAGATGAAGTAAACGCAACGCCGGAGAACATAGAAGTAAGGGACAAAATGCATGAAGTGGTATAAATGGCGATGAGAGATAGTCCTGATGATAGGGTCACCACTAAGAGCCCCGTGATGGCCACAGTTGTGGCAATTTGTGCAGTGATTGCAATTATCTTGCGTGAATATTTGTCCGTGATGTAGCCTGCAAATGGGGCTGCAAGCGTGCGCGGCAAAATATTGCAGATCAGGTTCGCAGCAAAACTTGTTGCCGATCCCGTCAGTTGTAAAATATAGAAGCTGACAGCGAATGAATATACTTGAGCCCCAAAAGACGAAATCAGCTTACTAATTGTGAAGGTCCACAAATGATATGTGGCTTTTTTCAGCTTATTACTATCTTTCATAAAAACCCCACCTTAAAAGTTTAATCTTATTAAACAAATAATAACATGGAAGCCCCTTCCATTACAAGCAAAAGTTTAATATAATTAAACATAATAAATAACTAAAGGGTGGCTTTTTTGCATGTTAGGTGAACGAATACGAGAAATAAGGAAAAGGAAGAAGATGACATTAGAGGTCCTAGCAGGAAAAGAACTGACAAAAGGGATGCTAAGTCTGATTGAAAATAACAAGGCCAAGCCTTCAATGGAAAGCTTGGCCTACATCGCGGAACGTCTAGGAGTTGAAATCGGGGATCTCTTAGAAGAGGTAAGTACACAGGAATTAAGAGGGATTCTAGAAAAGGCAGAGAAGCTTTATAATGTAGATTCTGAAACAGATAAATACAAACTGCTCATTGGCCTTACCGAACCCTATTTTGAAAAGCTTACACAAGGATATGAATCGGCCCGATTATTAGATATTTATAGCCGGAGTCTTTACCATGAAAAAATGGATGGCTGGCGGGATATTTCCAAACGTGCAGCCAAAATGTATGATGAGATGAACCTTACAGCAAAACGGGCAAACATCGGCATCTTTTGGGCAATGGAGAAATTTGTCGAGCATGATTATACAGAATCATTAACTATCTTATTGCGTGAACGCGCAGAAATCGAGTCAAATCATGTTTATATCGACCCAATGACTCGAGTCGACCTTGATTATCATGAGGCGATCTTACATTTTGCTGTCGGTGATTCTGACGCAGCTACTTTAGTTATGGAAAGTGCCATTCATTTTTCAAAAGAGCATCGCATCTTTTATCGGATTGATGATTTATATAGACTTGCAGTGGCCCATGCATTAATGACACATGACGAGGAAAAGAAAGCCCATTATTCCAAAAAGTTAAAACAATACGGGGAATTTGCGGAAGACATGCGCTCCACGCTTTTTCATGATCTTTTCAATATCATGGCCCTTATTTATGAGAAGGATTATGTAAAGGCATTAGAAAAAATTGACCAGTATTTGTCAGATCCGAAAATGACTGAGGTCTACGAAATATGGTTTCTGCTTGAAAAAGGAAAGGCTTTTTATGGTCTCAGACGCTTTAATGAGGGACTTTCATTTCTCGAAAAAATAAACATCCCTTCGTGGGTACATCATCCGTTTGATTTCACGCTATTATATGTAACGGATTCATACAAAGCGCTTTGTCACTTTGAACTTGGAAATGGGAATGAGGCCATAAAATTGGCGAAAAAGGCCGTGGAGAATTATTCCACACTGGTACATACACCTTACCAAGATTTCGCTAATGAAACGTACAATATGATTAAAGCGAAAATAGAAGTCGACCTGCCTAATGGCAATTAACAGCGTAAGAGCCCGATATATGTATATCAGGCTCTTTCAATGGTTTAAGACTTTTCTTCATTTAATTCATCAATCAGCTGTTTCGTCCTTTTCGCATTTCCCTCGGCAAAGTTTTCAAGGCGTTCCTTTAGTTCATCATCATCATGGATCCGTTCAGCAGTGATTAGGTACGTCCGCATTAAATCTTCTTCGATTCCGATTGAAGTTTTTAGAACCTCTTCCAGTTTGCCCTTTTCTTCTTTATTCTTTCCATTAAACGCATTTAAACCCATTGGGAAAACCTCCTTTTTATCATTATCGTTCACCATTCTATCTTCAGATATCCATTAATGGCGACAACGATATGAAAATGTAGTTCCCCTAATCAAAGAGTTTAAACCCCTATTCATATTGTGATTTATCAACAAAAGCCGTATATAATAAATAGATGACGATACAAATTGCAGTTGTAACAAACCCCCATCCAAGAGTGATTTGCTCAATGACAAGGTAGTTGTTACATAATTGCACAGGTGTTTCAATATATAACCATCCCATTGCTGTGAATAACGCGATAAAAAAGTAAAAAATAATATTTTTTCCGATTGGTTTAAGTTTCTTCCAACTATCATTAAGCGGGATTCCAGCCAAGATTGGTAAACTGATAAATTTAAAGACTTCCATACCCTGTGACGTTAAGGCATCATCCATTGCCCTTGGTATCGTCCAATAGGACACCATGATAAGAAATAATAATATTCCCGGAACACCATTACCATTCCATTTTTCAAAAAAGGACGGGAAACGGATTTGAAAAAATCGTGCCATTAGAAATCCTGCAAATACCAATATAGGCATTTGCATGTGCATGTGAATAATCATAACTGATTCCATTAAATTAGCTACAGGAGGAACCGCAAGGAATAGGATAATAAGTAAGCCGTATACTAATTGCTTCATTCTTACTCCCCCGCTTCCTTATCCAGAATGCTTGTTACCGTATGGTCGGCTTCATCAATTTTTTTATAGTCCATGACATTAATAAGACTGCCTTTTTTATCAACTAAATAAAACGCCGAATTATGCGCGAAATTGCCGTTTTCATCGGGAATCACAATGACTCCAAACGCTTTTAACAACGAATCCAACTCAGCTTTATTTTTAATTCTTGCCATACGCCATGTTTCACCATCACTATTAAAATAGCTCCGGTATTTTTCTAATGTGGCTGGGTCATCTCGTTCAGGATCAAAGCTTATACTTAAAAAGACAATATCTTTGCCGATATATTTGCTTGGTATCTTATCATAAACTCTAGACATGTTCATTTCTAATTGCGGGCAAACCGTTGTGCAGGATGTATAAAGAAAGGTAATAAATACATATTTGCCCTTAAACTCAGAAATAGAATAATTCCGTCCTTTGCTATCCTCAAAAGTCACATCAGGGAATTTAGGTTTATCGTCAATTAGTTTATTGACCCGTGCTGTTTCCGCAGTAAATGCCTGGAAACCATCGGTTCCGAAAAAGAACAGCGCACCTCCAAATAAGATAACAAGCAAACATGCAAATGTAGTATGCCAATTTTTGATCATGAAGACCACTTCCCAAATCTATTTTTTTGCAGTTGTATTAAGCATAAAGAGATAGCCCTGACCAAAGAGCTATCTCTTTTTTAACTTTGATAACTGTCTAGCTGCAGCGCCTAGGGGCTCGGGGTCATAAGCCAATCAGTCAAGAAGGCTAAAGGGCAGCCTTTTCGCCTGCTCGTCTTATGCCTGTCGCCCCTGGGCAAGGCGCTTCCGCTTTTCTGTTTACCATGTTTTGAACGGTGGCGATCCTGGAGGTGCATTTACGATAAACTCTGATAATGGGATGACATATGCCATGGCAACAACCAATAGCATGACGACAATCCACATACCCCAACGGTCTGTCCAATATGGTGTTTTGGTTGCATTTTCTTCTTCTTCTGCAATTGGGAATTCTGTTTCCCCTTTTGGTGCAAAGAACATCATATTGATAATTGCGTACACTTGAAGTAGCACACCAATGATTAATAATGTCCCGCCAACAGCTAAGCACAATAAATATGGGTTCCAGCTTAACGCTGTTGCATTGTCTCCATAAGTTGTAAAAGAAGTTCTACGCGGTGAACCAAGTAATCCAACCGCGTGCATTGATCCAGACATAAAGATCATACCAATTGTCCAAATCCATGTTTGAATGACACCTAAGCGATTGATTTGTGGTGTTAATACTCGTTTAGAAATATACGGAACCAACCAATAACTAATTCCGAAGAATGTCATAACAACGGACATACCTAGTGTTAAGTGGAAGTGTCCAACAATCCACATTGTATTATGAACAACCTGGTTTAATTGGTTGGTGCTTTGCGCAATACCGCCGGCACCAGCTGGAATAAAGGCAATCATCGCAATCATCGGAGCTAAGAAACGAACATCGCCCCAAGGCATTTTTTTATACCAGCCGATTAGTCCTTTTCCGCCTTGTTTTCTTGCAGTCCGTTCAAATACGGCGAACATAGCCCATGCAGTCATTAAGGATGGGAAGCCAATCGCTAAACTCATAAATACGTGCATAAATTTAACAGATGGTGAAATTCCCGGGTCAACGATTTGGTGATGGAATCCACCAGTAATATTCATAACTACTAATGCAATGATAACAACACGAGTTAATGTATCACTCCAGCGTTTGCCGCCAATAATTTTTGGTACGATAACATACCAGGCAGAAACGGCTGTTAAATACCAGATATTAACCAACGTATGGCCGAAAGCCCAGAATAGTGTACGTGCAACCATAACGTTGATCGTCTTAACCCAGCCGAATGACCAAGGAATAATCATCACGATTACTTCGATTGCCACAGGCAGTGAACCGAAGAATAATAGTACAAATACACCAGTTGCAAAGTAAGATAGAATAGGAACATGCTGTCCTTTATGATTTTTTCTCCAATTGGCAACTTGGATAAAGGCTCCGAAAGCACACATCCAAACGCCAACTACAATTAATGCTAAACCAATATAAAACATTGGTGCTGCAGCCATTGGCGGATAGAAAGTATACATAACAGAGGCATCACCCATAATGATTGGGATGACGGCTAAAACAAAACCGACAATCTTCAATCCATAGCCGATCCAAGCCATCGTTCGAACCTTTGGAAGCAGACCGCCTAATGTATGGGAAAGGCCTGCGTAAAAATATCCAATCGTAAAGAAGGCAGTTAATACAACAACTAATAACAAACCATGTGCGGTTAACACTTGATAATAGTTTACCCATGAAGGTAATTCCAACAATCCTGCACGATTCAGCCCTTGCACAAGGCCCAAAATCCCGCCAAGAAGTATTGCCATAAATGCTACAAAAATATATGATTTCGTTAATAAGGCGTCTTCCTTGCTAATCCCCATTACCTTATTTGCTTTATCTTTAAAATTTTGCGATTTTGCTGTTTGCATTTTGCTTCCCCCCCTTTATTTAACCGTAATAGTGGTGCTCATCATTTGGTGACCAGCACCACAATATTCATTACACAACACTAGGTATGTGCCTTGCTTATCAAATTTTTGAGTAATCTTTTGAACATGTCCTGGCACGACCATTGCATTTAAATTCATTTCTGCCACTTCAAATCCGTGAACGACATCTTTAGAAGTTAAGGTAAAATGCACAGTAGATCCGGCAGGCACTTCAATATTTCCCGGGCTAAAACTAAATACTTGCAATGTCATGACGACTTCATATTCATTTTCACCAATCTTAGTAATCCCCGGCTTATCAAATGGTGCTGTTTGATCTACTTTTTGCGGGTCAATGATTTCTTTATTACTTGGCGGCTCCATATCGTAAGCAAATGCCTGGTAGCCTGTGATAAACATAAAAATCATGATCATACCAAAACTTAAGGTCAGCCATATCTTTTCATCAAGATGCATCTTCATCTTTTTTCCCCCTATAATCTAGACATAAAAAGTCCGTACAACACTAAATACGTAAGAAGAATAACTACTCCTACAACGCCCACGGAAATCCAGGTTCCTTTTAGCGGAGCTTCGAACACTTCATTTTTTTTGTTACCCTTTGTAGCTGCCATCCCAGTTCATCTCCCTTAAATTCTTTATACTTACATCATAATTGCGAAGAGTTATCAAAGAAGTGAACTGCATCACGGGAATGAGAATTATTTAAAGAGGATGAAATTTCTTTATTATTTTATTTGCATCAGAATATGAAAAATGAAGATATCTCTTAACGCACTCAAAAGCATTATTATCACTGTTTCAAACTCATTTTCCACGTATTCCCATTATTGTAAAATAGGTTTTTATTGTAAGAATGGACGAAAGCAATAATGACAAATTTGTGAACAACGTAAAAATTTCAAAAAAAAAACTGCCCCCTTGTATGGCAATTTTCTTCCATACTTTGGAGACAGCTTTGTGTTATTTCTTTAGAAAATTAGGTGTTTATCTAAATACCGGCAATGTAACAATAATCATCATCAGAAACATGATGGTTATATAGTTTACAGAATAAAGAAAAATCACATGAGCCCATTTAAGATCGTTCTTCGTGAAAAATCCGGATATACTCACAGCCAGCCAGCCAATATTAAGCAAAGTGGCAAGAACAACAAATGTTGTCCCAAGCGGAGCCAGATAAAATGGTAATGGCAGTAAGCAGGCTACATAGACTACCATTTGCCGCTTTGTCATCGGCAGCCCATATACAACTGGCAGCATAGCAACTCCTGCCGCTTTATATTCATCGTATTTTTTGATCGCAATTGCGAAGGTATGAGGCATTTGAAAAATAAACAAAATGAGTGCCAGCATAATTGGGATGATATGAAAACCAGATTCTATTGCTGTCCAGCCAATTAAAGGAGTAACAGCCCCGGAAACACTCCCAATAACAGTATTAAGTGTATATCTGCGTTTTGACCACATCGTATATAAGATTACGTAGGTAAACCATCCCACAAACCCATAAACAGCTGCTTCAACTGTTGTGAAAAGTAAGAGGATGAACCCAATTATAGATAAGGATATTCCCAAGGTTAAAACCATTTTTAGCGAAAAATGCCCTGTTACTGTTGGTCGGTTCTTCGTTCTGTCCATTACTGTGTCAATATCAACATCGTACCAGTTATTAATTACAAGAGCCCCCGCCATAACAAGCGTACTGCCAATAACCGTTAGTAAAAAGACACCCCAATAATCTTTAATGGAAACATCGGTAAAATAAAGTGCTAACCAAAATCCTGTAAACACAGGCAATACGTTTGCGATTAACACAGGCGCTTTAAAAAGTGCCCGTAAATCAGCAAATAAGGTAGAACTCGATAAAGCAGCTCCCCCACCACTTTGTAGAGCAGCAATGCTATTCTTATGCATCAATAATCCTCCCCAAAAAATCCTTTACTCCTATACTATTTTTCCTCTCTACTATATTAACATAAATCGATGCCTGTTATGCCCTGGTAGCATTATGTAATTATCCCAATTGTCATTTCTTTATAGGACGATATCAGTATCAATGGGATCACTGAACATAATATTGACCTTCAAGCAATTTAATCTCACTATATAGTTCTTTATTTGTTGGTGTAGGAATTCCATACTTTTCACCTAAACTTACGACTGTACCTGCAAATAATTCCACTTCACTTAACCGTCTCGCGTCCACATCTTGAGCCATAGACGGTTTTCCTTCGGGACTTAATGTGCTCAATACTTTTAGCCAATAATTCAAATCTTCTTCAGTTAAACAAACCCCTTCTTTTTCCGAAAGTGCGATAACCTCTCTCATAGCTAAAATCATGGTTTCCCTTGCTTTTCCACTTTTTTGAACTTCACCATAATTACTTTTATTGACGGCAACCGTTTGATTTACCCCTACATTCAGCATAAATTTCCCCCATTGCCTTCTAACCATATTGGAATCGGCCTCATATGGAACGTCCATTTTTTCAAAAAACGCTGCCAACATTTTTACTTTCTGGGAGACATAACCGGATTCTCTTTCTCCAAAGCAAAGCATTCCCATATGGTCATAAGTCAGTTTATTCCCCACTTTAACTGCATCCATACCCTGTGCCACACAATATAGGACTTTGTCCATTCCATAGGTGTCTCCAATAATCGCTTCACTCGTAATCCCATTCAATAAGGATAAAATAATGGTGTGTTCTCCAACATGATGCCTCACCGCTTGAATTGCATCATTCAATCCATTAAATTTAACGGCAAAAATAAGCAAATCCGCTGGTTCGCAGACTTCCTCGGGGGTAACATAGTGGAAATGACAACGTTCCCCATTACAATAAATCTCGTCCTCTTCATATCTTTTGATGCGATCTTTATCCGCAATAATTCTTAAATCCTCAATCTGCATTTTCTTACTTAATTGATTTCCAAATAGTATTCCTAATGCCCCTAGCCCAATAATAGAAACTGTTTTTATCGCCATATGCGCTCTGATTCCCTTTCATTTTTTAAATAATTTGTCGAGTATATTTGTTAATGTTATAACTATTTTATCACATATTTGAATTCTTTCATTTACGCAAAAAAAAGCAAGTAGACTTGTCTAAAAAAAGACCTTGTCTCCTTGCAAGTATCATAATCTATTATTTTTCAATTCTTTTGGACCTGTTGCTGTTTTTACAGGCTCTTCTTTATTAAGTTAATCCAAAACCTTGGCAATGATTCCGATAACAATGACTACAATTATGGCACCAATCAGCGCTGGAACTAGTGAAAAACCTGCTACTATAGGACCCCATGTCCCAAATAAAAGCGGACCAATCCACGCACCGATGAAACCAGCTACTATTGCTCCAGCCCAGCTTCCAGGCATTTTAACAGGTGATACCTTATCCGCAACAGTACCGATTATCAGTGCAATAATAGCAGAAAGGATAAAAGTAATAATACTCATACAACAATCCCCTTTTTGTCAGCATATGCAAGCCCATTCCTGAGTGTTCTACTAACAAAATAGAATCCGCAAGGGCAATTGTGGTTGCTTATCGTTACCCCTATTTCCAGCTTCAGCCCTAAACCTAATGGTCCCGGTTCACAATATAATTCAATAAATGCTTCAGAAAAGCAGTATTCCGCGGTACCTCATGCAACGTTTCCATTGCAAGACAGTAATGTTCCCACATCTCTTTTCTAGCACCCTCCTTACCAAGAATTGAGACAAAAGTCGAATTGTTATTTTCAGCATCTTTGCCAATGGGTTTTCCCATTAAGAGCAGATCCCCTTCAACATCGAGCAGGTCATCTTTAATTTGAAACGCAATTCCGGCATGGCGGGCAAATTTTTTCAAAGCCTCCATTTCGAACTCCTTTTTATTGGCGAGTATTGCAGGCATGATCAGAGAAGCTTCGAATGCTATACCCGTTTTATAAAAGCACATCATGTTCAATTGTTCCAGCGTCAATTGTTTCCCTTTCGACTCCAAGTCCATCGCCTGTCCCTTGCACATCAGCTCTGTCATGTGAGCTGAATATTGAATCAGGTTTAGCACAGTTTTCGAATCGAACTCGTCAAGAGATGCTTGTTCTTCAATAGCCTTCTGGGTAAGGAAGAGACCCGTTAATTCTGCTATTGCAATGTTGTATACCTTGTGTAAGGTTGGACGCCCCCTGCGGGTGGACGCATTATCCTGGGCTGGCAAATCATCGAAGATTAAGGATGCGGTATGCATATATTCCAACGATCTCAAAAGCGGCACGATTGCCGATTGGTTTAATCCATATTCGTTAACACCCATGACCCATGTCATTATCGGTCTTAATCGCTTTCCGTCCCCTTCAAGGCTGTAATTTGCTGCATCGATTATCGGATCTTTCAGCAGAGATACATTCTCGACCTTAGGGATTTTCAAAATGTTGTTGATTTGATCGCGTACCGTTTCAATCGTATCTAAAAAGTCGTCCTGTTCCTTCCGTTCATTTTTCAGAATGACAATCATATGGTCCCGTAGCAATTTATCAAAGAAATCCACATCATCTGCTTTTCGAACCATCCTTTGAATAACACGATTGAATTTAGGATTTTCTGAAGCAAATAGGTTCATCACTTCGTTGTATTTTTCAGTTCCCATCCGTTCTTTAAATCGTTTAAGACCATTTATTGCACGATCCAGAATCACTTCGCAGGTTTTGGAATCTGAGTGATACACATTATGGATCAAATTAGAGATGACCGCCCAGTATAATTCAAAGGGGTTTATCAGATCTGATCGCTTATCATGATATTTCAGATAATATGTATAGGGGGTTACCGCACCTTCCTTCATGTCATCAAACATATCTGCAAAATCATCCGCCAGTTGATTGTAAAGGCCATAAAAGAATGTTCGGCTGTCAAAGCCCTCATCCTCAGGAGCACTGATGACTGAACGGACAATCAAACGTGAAGATGAGGATTTTAAAATGATCGGTATATAAAGCTCTTCATTGGTGTAATTTGAATTGGATAGATCCTTTTCACGATCCACTTCCTGGGAATGGAAAAATACATAGGATTGCTCGAAGAATGATTTCAGTGTCTCTGGCCGCTGATGGGACTTAATATACTCAAAGGCAGATCGAAGTTCCGAATGGATATAGCGGATCAGATCTTTTGTTTTCCCAGTCCATTCGCCTAATTTCGGTACAGACCCTGTGATAAGGGTGGTACGTATCAAAGTGGAGTATTGTTTTTTCTCTTTATCGGATAAGATTTCTGAATCGAGAAGATCGTCAATGAAGGGATATGTCAGACCATAGGAATAACCAAGCCTAATAGCGTTATCAAGTTTCTGAGTACGTTCTACAGGAGTTATCTCCGAACTCATCTCTTCAATCACGTGCATAAGTACACCGGCAATGATTTTGATAAGCTTTCGCTGGGCATGTTCTGCATTCATCCCCTTTGGAATATTGGCGGAAACCGTTTTTAGTTTGTTCATCAGCCAGATAAAGGTGGTTTCAATGCCTTCCTTCTGGGCCCACCGGTACAACCCGGCCACGCTAAAGTCTTTAGATTTATCTCCTCGGCCTGTTGTCAGGTGAGTTTTTAAACTGTCGACTACTCGTCGAATTCTATTCTGAGTGTTAATTGAATCGAGAGATTTGCCCAGATCCCGCATGAAAATATACGAGATGCTTCGATCCAAGTAAGGCTCGAGTTTGCCTGTGTATTCTAGCCATTGAATATAATTGTGGTACTCCTGTGGGTCAGGTTTCTTCTTACCACGCAAAAAAGAGGATAATAATGGATAATGGTGAATATGGTTGTGTTTCCAGGAGTGGAGATCATTTGTTAGGGTAGGAATATAGTTCTGTTGTGAGACCTGGACATAAAGTGATTGAAAATAATGAGCAGCCTTCTGCTCAGCCAGTTCATAGCATGTATCCGCATTTTTTATTAGCTCCTGATTCATACTCTACATTCCTCTTCATAATGGTTTCTTTTAAACTAGCAAATATATATAAATATAGTACTAAAAAAACAACTTTATAACCAATTTGAATAGTAAATTAAAAAATAATAAGCCGAATTTCCACCTGCGACATTAGGAAATTCGGCTTGCGAGTCTTGTTCTTATTAAAGATCATTCCTTGTTTTTGTTCCCTATGCGTCTATATCATGTACCGCAAAATGTTCGGTAAGGACTAGATGATGGCAAAGCTGGTGTGGAATATTCAGCTTGAGCGGAAGTGTGAGCGTACGGGCTTGAAAGAGCCTCAAGAAGCTTCTCCATCACGCAATAGTCCCCTTCTTTCACTGCGGCATCTAGCGCGGCTTCTACCCGGTGGTTCCGAGGGATTAGGGCAGGATTACTGTTCTGCATTAACTCACTTGAGGAGGCTTTCGATTCCTCCTGCCGTTGCAGTCTTTCCTTCCACCGTTCATTCCACTGAGCAAATTCTGGCGTCCCGGGCAGGATCGTTTCCTCCAGCGTATCAAAGGTTAATGCCCGGAAAGTATTGGTATAGTCCACGCGATACTTTTGCATCATACTAAGGAGATCATCTATAAGAGTTTCATCCTGTTTTTCTTCGTTAAATATTCCTAGTTTTGCTCTCATTCCCGCGAGCCAATTATTTTTATACAACTCCATAAAATTTGAAATCGCATCCTGGGCAAGTTTGATCGCCTGTTCCTGATTGTCATGCAGCAGCGGCAATAGGGTTTCAGCAAATCGCGCGAGATTCCACCCGGCCATATACGGCTGATTACCATAGGCATAACGCCCTTGAACGTCAATCGAACTGAATACTGTTTCCGGATCATAGACATCCATAAAGGCGCAAGGACCATAATCAATGGTTTCTCCGCTAATAGTCATGTTGTCAGTGTTCATCACCCCGTGGATAAAGCCAACCAGCTGCCATTTGGCAATCAGGGCAGCTTGACGCTTGATCACTTCTTGAAGAAGTGAGAGATATCGACTCTCATCAGCTTCAACATCCGGAAAATGGCGCGTTAGTGTATAGTCAGCCAGGATCCGAAGTTCCTCAACTGTTCCCCATTTTGCAACGTATTGAAAGGTTCCAACACGGATATGACTTGCCGCCACACGGGTCAGTATGGCACCAGGCAGGTCGGTTTCACGGATGACTAGCTCGCCGGTTGACACCACTGCCAGGCTGCGGGTGGTAGGAATACCAAGCCCATTCATTGCTTCGCTAATGATATATTCACGCAGCATCGGTCCAAGTGCCGCTCGACCATCGCCTCCACGGGAGTATGGCGTTCTTCCTGGTCCCTTTAGCTGAATATCAAAACGTTCTCCCAAAGGAGTGATCTGCTCCCCAAGCAGCACGGCACGACCGTCACCTAACATTGTAAAATGCCCGAATTGATGTCCGGCATATGCTTGTGCAAGCGGCAAAGCTCCTTCAGGAATCTGGTTGCCGGCAAACACCGCTACTCCCTCTTCGCTCTGCAGCCCCTCAACATTCAATCCCAGGGATACTGCCAATGGGCCATTGAGAATGATTAACTTTGGTGAGCGTACAGGGACCGGGCTCTGACTGGAATAGAATGATTTCGGCAGACGGGCGTAACTGTTGTCAAAGTTCCAGCCTAGTTCTTTTATTTCTTTGATCATCATTTCACCTTCCCTTCTTTTTTCTTTCTCTTTCCTAAAAAAATCATAGTCATTCAAACATCTATTTATTACTTTACATATCAACATAAGGCAGCCCTTTTTAATGTCTACTTCTGCCAATTTATTATACCGTTTCCATGCAAAGATGACGACCTATACCAATTTTTATGTTTGCACTGAAATTAGCGATAAAATTATAGATAAAAAAACTTCCCCCAAACCATTCGTCTGAGGGAACAAAAGGAAATTATTAACTTTTTTCTAAAGGATCTTTCAATATTTAAGTTTACACTTCAAAAAATTGCCCCCATTAAGGTAATATTCTAGCAGCACTAGAAAAAGACGAAGGATTATAAGAAGAAATTTTCACAACATCACCCGTTTGCGGGGCATGTATATATTGCCCATTTCCAATAAAAATGCCGACATGATGGGCAGGCGAACCCCTGAATACTAAATCTCCCGGCTGTACTTGACTCGGAGAAATTCTCGTTCCTACATTTTGCTGGTCACGTGATACTCTTGGGAGATTAATGCCCACTGCACGATACACATATGAAGTGAATCCCGAACAATCAAATCCGTTTGGCGTTGTCCCGCCCCAAACATAAGGAACACCCAAAAATTGTTTAGCATACGCAATCACTGCACTTGCCGTAGCAGCGTCAGGTGGATTGGGAGCAGCAGCCGATGATGTTGAATTTGTAGCATTGTTTGCTGAAGATTGCTGTCCGGACTGTTGTTGCGCTTGTTGAGGTTGTTGAGGTTGTTGAGCTTGTTGCGCTTGTTGCGCTTCAAGCTGCTGTTGCGCTAATCGTGCCTGCTCTTCTTCCTCTTGTTTAGCCAGCTGATCCTTTTGGTTTTGTAATTTGTTATTCGCATCCGCTAATTCTTTTGCAACTTCATTTTTAACTTCTTCAATGCTTTTTTGTTCAGCAGCTAATTGATCCTGGCTCTTTTTTAATTTGTCAAATTCATTATGTAATTTTTCCTCTGCATCTTTTAACACCTGTTCTTTTTCGTTTAAACCATTCAGTAAGTCCGTGTCACTTTCCATAATTTGCGAAATGGCAGTAAAACGAGTTAAAAACTCTGAAATATTATTTGAAGAAAGCAAAAGTTCTGCGTATGTAACGATTGACTGTTTCCCCTCTAACTGAATGCTTTTTAGTCGTTCAGAATAGACTTTTTTGTGAACATCTAAGGATTTTTTGGCTTTTTCGATTTCAGCCTCTGTTTCTTCAATTTTTCCTTGTTGTGTTTTAATTTGATTATTCAGATTGTCACTTTTCTCCATTGCTAAGATGATGCGGTCGTCTAATTGTTGAATCTTTGTTTCAAAGTCTTCAATTTGTCCTTGTGTCGCTTCGATTTGTCCTTGTGTTACTGGTGAATCTTCTGGACTTGCAAAAGTAGGTGTTGCTTGAACCATAGTAGCGAGAACCGCAGCTGAAACCGTATATTTAATTAATTTTTTTATCATAACAAAATCTCCTCTTATTCCCTAACTTTATTTCCGTTTCTTAATATATTACTAGTTTATAGTCTAAATAGACTAAAAACAATGAAACTGTCGGTAATGTAATATAATTGTAATTTTTTGTAGAAAAATCGATAGAGAATTATTGGGGAATTTTCAGCACTTGAAGCATTGCCGTAACCACTAAGAAAAAGCCGCCAATAATGGCAGCTGAGAAATTTTAATATTTAGATTTCATATTTACTTTTAAATTCAAAAATTTCTTCAACAGCTTGGTGATATCCACCTGATTTTTTAAAGGATTCCATTATATTTGAAACAGCTTTACGGAAAGATGGGGTGTTTAACACACGATCTGCGGTTTCACGCAGTTGATTTGCAGTCAAGCTTTGCATTTGTAATTGAATACCGGCACCGATATTGGCAACTTGCCCGGCAATGATCGGCTGATCCGCGCTTTGTGGGATTACAATGAGTGGAACCCCGTAATAGAGTCCTTCATGTGTACTGTTCATTCCACCATGTGTAATAAATAATTTAGTACATTTCAGCACCTCAGTTTGTGGAACATAATTTTTTACAATGAAGTTTTCAGGAATCTCCCCCAAATAAGATATTTGAGCTTTTTCCCCAATCGACATGACAACGGTATGGTCAGTGTTCCCAAATGCCTTAAAACAAAGCTTATAAAAATCAATGGCTTGGTTAAAGACAGTACCAAGTGAAATGTAAATAGAGTTTTTCCCCTTGATTGCAGTTAGGTCGAAGTTTTCTTGCGTTAATCGTGAAGAGATGGATGGACCTACAAATTTATAAGTTTGGTCGAATGCTTCTCCGGAAGGTTGAAACTTCCTAGTTGTATAAACAATTGTTAGTGGTGCAGGATTACAAAAAACTTCGTATGGTGAAAGGATTTCGACATCATATTTTTCCTTCACCATTGCCGTCAAGCTTTGATATTCATCGTATATTTCTGCAGGAATTTTTTTAGAAAGCTGTTCCAACATTTCATCGAATGCTGCTTTAGTCTGCGCAAAAGAAGTACACGAATTGATTGCCGGAAGCTTTAGGATTTGGGCAAGTAAACGGCCGCAGCCAAACATGGAATCGTGGATGATGTAATCAAAATGCTCTCCTTCGATTTGCTCTAGTACACTTGGTATCACGATATCCGCAGTACGTAATAGACCGTTGATTCTTTCGAGTAAATAATTTCTTCCACCCGAGATAAAGGCTTTTATAAATTTTTGACCGTCCAATGTTCGTACAGTAGCTCCCGTCTTCTCAATACGCTCTCGAAAATCTTCGATTGTAAAGTACACTACCTCTTCTCCACGCAAAATAAGCTCTTGCACAACACCAATAGTCGGATTGACATGTCCTTCAGATCCAGCATTAATAAATAAAACTCGTGCCATTTTCACCACTCCTTAGCTAAATGAAACTTTCCTAATGCTTAAAAAAGCGCTCCAAACTTACTGAATAATATTTTTTTTGGACGTTTATAATTTTTACACAAACCAACCATTTATATTAGAAAAGCAATTCATTTGAAGTGTAAAGAGTATCACCATAATAAAGGAGATTGTTTTTCAATTATAAATTAAAAAAGGATGGAATTCCTGTTCCCACCCTTTTTCTTCTGCAACTTTTTCACGCTGCCTATATAAAGTTTATTTACTTGTCTCTCTTCGAACGATTGGAGCAATTTTCGTTGCTAACAATTCAATGCCTTCTGCTACATTCTTAAACGGTTGACCACCTATATCTAACTGTGCCAAGAACCGTTGGTGCCCAAAGAGTTCGTGTTGTTGAAGGATCTTTTCGACAATTTGCTGCGGACTCCCTACAAACAATGCAGTATCCGGACTAGCCATTTGTTCGAAATCATTTCTTGACATTCTTGTCCCCATTCCACGCTGACGATTTACATATCCCCAATAATTAGAGTAATAAGGATAAAACTCGTCCTTCGCTTGTTGGGTTGTCTTAGCTATATAAGCATGGCCGGTAACACCAACCTTCAATGTTTCTAGTGAGTGTCCCGCATCCAATCCAGCTTGACGATAAAGATCGACAAGTGGCTTAAAGCGTCTTGGATTTCCACCCAAGATAGCTAAAGCCATTCCCACCCCAAATCTTCCAGCACGAACGGCACTCTCGGGTGTACCTCCAACTCCAATCCAAATTGGTAATTTTTCTTGTACCGGTCTTGGTGAAATTTCAGCATTCCTTAAAGAAGAACGGAACTTCCCCGACCATGTGACGGTCTCATTTTCGGTTAGTTGTAATAAGAGCTCCATATGTTCTTCAAACAATTCATCATAATCGTTTGTACTATAACCGAAAAGAGGAAATGATTCTATAAATGCTCCTCTACCAGCCAGTATTTCTGCTCGACCATCCGAAAGTAAATCCAATGTAGCAAAATCTTCGAATAGACGAACTGGATCAAGTGTACTTAAAACACTTGTTGTACTTGTTAATCTAATTTGATTTGTTACTTGAGCAATAGCAGCCAATAGAACCGCGGGAGATGAAGAAGCATAATCCAATCGATGATGTTCTCCTACGCCAAATACATCTAATCCTGCCGCATCGGCAAGTTTTGCGGCTTGAATGATTTCTTTTACTCTTTCCTTAAACGTTATCGTCTTGGAAGTCAAGGGGTTCGGACCAATATCCGCAAGTGTGTAAATACCAATTTCAATACCGGCACTTTCTTTAGTAGCCAATCAAATACCTCCCATCTTATACAGCTAACTCTATTGCGTTTCCAGAAGGATCAAAGGTGATAAAATTATTGTTTTCTTCTAATACCTCCGCACCAATCTGCTTCAAATTCGTTACTGCTTGATTACGAGCCCCTTCATTATCAAAAATGAGCGTAAACGATTCGAGACCTACACTATTTTTGGCGGGAGCTTTTGCCCCTAAGCCATTCCATGTGTTGACCCCTACATGATGGTGATATTTTCCGTAGGAAAGGAATAAGGCCTGCCCTCCAAATCGATTGACTACGTCCATTCCCAGTCCTTTTTTATAAAATTCTTCTGTCTTATTTAGTTCTGACACATGTAAATGAATGTGACCCATTACTGTTTCAGCAGGCATTTTTTGCCAAGGCTTACCCGGTGTAGCATGTTTTAGCAAGTTTTCAAAATTTAATGTATCAACAGCCATTTCCACTTCAGCGCCATTCCACTTCCATTCTGAAGGAGCCCGATCACGATAAATTTCAATCTCATTTCCATCTGGATCGTGTAGGTACAATGCTTCACTGACAAGATGATCAGAAGACCCAAAGCGAATTCCTTTTCCCACCAAATGAACTACAATATTGGCTAAAGCAGATTGATCTGGTAATAGAATTGCAAAATGATATAAACCAGTAGTTCTTTCCTGTTTTGGTATAACATCTTCAGGTTGTTCTAGTGATAAAAAACTTGTTTTCCCATCCGTTGTTAGTTTTACTGTTGAAGTTGTTTGTTCTAAAATATCGAATCCCAGGACATCTTTATAAAATTCTATTGAACGTTGTAAATTTTCCACTTTAACTTTTACATGCCCAACAAATGTTGTTGGCTTCTTGTGAAATCCCATGGATAACCCTCCTAGAGTATATTTTTTATGATTGAAAAAACATTTGATCTAATGAAATTTTTGATTTCTCAGCAATAATGAAATAAATTGAAATGGCTAATAAATTAAGTTACTTTATGTAAGTAAGTATATTTGTTTAATTAAATAATGTCAAGTAACTAAGTTTTAAATTGTAATTTAATATCTGATTTGTGGTACAATATAAATCAAGAGAGGTGTATTTAATAAAATGAAGCAACCAACAATTTGCCCAAAATTTGAAAAGGCAATTTCGCTATTAAGTCAGAAATGGACAGCCTTAGTTATCTATCAATTATTATTGGAATCACAAAGGTTTAATGAAATTCAATCTTCTATTGGTATAAGTGGCAAGGTATTATCAGAACGTTTAAAGGAATTGGAACACCAAGGGATAGTAAAGCGTGAGGTTATACCCGAAACCCCAGTTATCATTGAGTATTCTTTAACAGAAAAAGGACATTCCATGGAACCCATTATAAGAACTATTGAGAACTGGTCTCAACTTTGGGTTAAGGAGGAATCCGATTCATCTGAAAATAATTAAAGGGAATATACAGATATTTTGAAGTTAATTGAAAATTAAAAAGAGACATTAACATAGTACTCCTTATTGGAGTCGCTTTGCTAATGTCTTTTTCTTTTTTCTGGAGAAGTATTTAATCTTGCAATAAAGGTAGTTTTTTATGGAAGGTTTGAATCATGTGTTTTTTGGGGAGATAAAGAGCAATTCATAAGATTGAATTAAGCTGAAAGGAAAATTGTTACATATGAAATCAATTAATACTAAAGTAGTTAGAAGGATAAAGCTTTGAAACCGTAAAATTCAGTGAAGTGTCTTAAAACACATTAGCCAAAATACACTCTTACACTCTCTTCTTTTTGTGCTGTTGCTAAACAGTTTAGTATAAAATTTAGGATTTGTTTTTGATCCCAAGTTAAGACATCACTTTCTGACGGAGATTCACCATTTTTATAAAATTGTTTGTAGACATTCAAAGCCTTTTCAATTTGTTGTATCGAGAAGGTAGAACTATCGCCCGATCCACTAACTCCTGCATAGTAATTATTTGCATCAAGTACACTGTACAGTATTTTTGCATTATAATTCCCCATGCTAAAACGGGCATAAGCAATTTCTTCTCCTGCTTTATTGTATCCTGATATATCATGACCCATTTATTATCCTCCTTCATACAGGCTGGATGAAAGTGAATATACCTACAATAAAGATTCAGATGAATGGCAGTGCAGCCAAGGAAACACTACGGTAGACAAGAAACGTTACACATCAAAAAGAAAAGAAGGAGTGAGAGAAGGTTATAAATACTACTTCGATAAAGATCAATGTAAGGCTTGTCCTTTACATGATATGTGCGCAAAGAAAAGCGCAAGACGAATACTCGTGGTAGGGTTGAACACATCTGAGTTTTATGAGATATCTCAATATCAAAAAACAGAGGAGTTCAAGGAAAAATATAAAAAGAGAGCGACAATTGAAGGGAAAAATGCGGAGCTCAAAAGATTTCACGGCCTATCTCGAGCAAGGGGGTATGGTCTATTAAGCGTGTCAATTCAATCGAAACTAGCTGCAATAGCAGTCAATATAAAAAGGATAGCCGCAATAGTATCCTAAAAATAGAGAGGATATGAACAGAAATATCCCCTCAATTAGTAGATTTATTGAAAAAAGCCCCTACTTTTCAGATTCAAACTAAAATATTCAAACATTTCATAAAAACTGGAGCAAAAAAAGGTTAGTTTTTCACTGGTCTCAAACCATCCCCTTGCTTTATCCCTTAAAGAAAACAGATTCTTTCATCTTCCATTAAAGCGCCCTCCAAAGACCGTTCAACATTATTAAGGGCCTTCTAACTACTTACATAAGATATTGCAGAAAAGCATCCTAGAAAGTTTAAGAGAAACTATCCTCTCATACCGTCTTTTGGGTTCCATGAATCCTGTATCCACCCAATATTCCCAACAAGCAGGACAGCAAATTCCTGTTTCCTTGAAAGAAATGATACCAAACTAGTCGAAAATACATAAATCATTGCTACTAATAGATTACAAACAATTAATCCGGTATACCCCAGCTTAGTTTCTGTAAAAATCCCTATGGCAGCTCCAATTTTGATCCATGGCTGCTCAATCCATCCTAGTGCTTTATGTTCCTTAACCTTTGAGATATTTAGTCTATTAATTTTCCAGTGATTTTAATGGAGCTGGAAATATGTCATAAAAACTTGAATGTAAATTACTGGTTTGTTTCCAACCTTTAAACTGAATTTCTAATTGTTTCCTGTATAATGTATATACAGCTATAATTTGGTTTTACTATCGGCGGAGGTCTTTAAGGGGATGGTTATTTGAGTAAAACGAATGTAACAGGCAGCAAGAAAACCTATTTGGGGATATTTGCTGCAATAGGGGCATTTTTATTTGGTAAATTAAAGTTTGTTTTAGTAATTTTTAAATTTTTAAAACTCCAAACACTTGTGAGCATGTTCATTTATCTTGGCACCTATGCCCTTTTTTTCGGTTGGAAGTTTGCAGTTGCTCTAGTCTATTTATTGTTTGTTCACGAAATGGGGCATCTATACGCTGCTAAAAGGATTAAACTTCCCGTTAGCCCTGCTGTATTTATTCCTTTTGTCGGAGCGGTAATCGGCCTAAAGGAAATGCCTAAAAATGCAAAGGAAGAAGGATTCGTAGCGTACATGGGTCCTTTATTCGGGTTATTATCCTTCTTGCCTGGCATTCCATTGTATTATTTTACACATGAACCATTCTGGGCACTTCTGATTATTTTGGGAGGGATGCTCAATTTATTTAATTTAATCCCTATTACCCCATTGGACGGCGGAAGAATTGCTGCGGGAATCAGTACTAAACTATGGGGGTTAGGCATCATCATATTATTGGTTTTTTCAATAATGAAACATATTTTTATAGGGTTTATAATTGTCATCTTGGGCGGAATAGAATGGTACAAATTATTTAAAAAACAAAAAGGTCTGCATCACGAGAAAATGGAAGTACAAGAACTTGAACATTTGATAGTAAAAATAAAGCAAGGATCAAATGATTTAGATTTCGTTCAAGAAATTACCGGAAAGGCAAAACAGAAAGTCTCAAACCAGGAAATTACTAAAATATTATATACACTGAATACAGAAATTGAAAAAATGAAAAAGGATCGCTATCTTCAACAATTATCGGGTGTCCCAGTATTAAATGAAGATGACCTTCATCATAATCAACAGGTAATAGAAAATATTCTCATCATATTGGAAGAAAAATTACTAGATTATAAAAAACAGGTACAGATAACGGAAAGTTATTATAAAACTAGCAAAACAACAAAAATGCAATTATTTTTAATTTATATTGGTCTCATCATTGCTCTATCTATCAGTTATTATTATGGCAATGAAATTCTTATGAATCACCCAGAAATACAAGAAGTCATGGGGAAATGAGTATCCCCATAACTTTAGTTAGGGGTTTCGAAAGAGTAGGCTTTAAAAGCCCATTGTCTTTTCGCGGGCTACCACAAGTCCCGCTACTACATCAGGCCAAGGCCTTCAGCTTTGCTTTTTTACTCATTATGATGATTTTCTTAGGGGCTTGAAGGAAATGTTTTCTTTCAAGTCCTTCAAAGGCATCCTTTACATGTTTGCGGACAATATTAAAGGCGCCATTTACATCTGCATGAATGAGAACTTTTGAGCCTTTTATCTTATAAAAAGCTCTACTACATCGATACCCACTAAAATTAGGATGATTTTCATCTCCGAATGTCGGGATTGGATCCTGATCCAAGAAGCTAGACTTGCTGGTGTAGCTTTCTTCACGGTCGATGACTTGAATTCCTTGACGTTCAGCCTTGTATCGAATCATTTCTATGAAAGTTGCATACGGAATTTGAATGAAAGTTTGCTTATCAGACTTCTTCATTTCTGCTCCCGATTTCCAATCAACATTTCTTCCTATAATGATGGTATCGATCGTTCTTTCTAAGGCAACCTCCACCACTTTTGCGCTTGCTTTATGTAAAAAATCCATGACGCGGTTATTCCTTTTTCGATCCAAGGAAAGCAACCGGTTCGTGGTATAGATCCCCTCTTTTGGGCCTTTCCCATTTCTTATAATACACATGTATTTGGCTCTTAATTTGTTATAGTATTGATTGGTTGATTTTAACCCTGTGCCCTTGATAAGCAGAGGTTTCATCCCCGTGTTATCGACGATAGTTGCCAGGTTACTCACACCTAGATCAATACCCATTACCCGTCTGGGCATAAATAAAAATTCATTTTTTTGTTGATCCGTTCTTTTGATTTCCTTTTCTGATTCGCCTTTAAAAACAATCTCTATTACATAGCGACCATAGGACGGTACAATCCGAACCTGTTGTAATTTTCCTTCAGAATGAGAGATTTTCCCCAGGTTTAGTTGAAGATGGGTTCCAGGTAATTTTAGTATATTCCCATCCATTATTTTAGTAATTTGATTCGTCAAATAGCACGTTGTCCGACCATTCTTTGGTTTATATTTTGGGATCTTTGGTTTACCGGAAAAGCCTTCGGGATTGAGTTTATATTTATAAGTAGCTTCAAAATAGCTTTTCCAATCATCATAAACTTTCTTCATTGTTTGTTGATTGGACTGAGAGGGCATTGAGGTGTAATCAATTTGGTTCATGACCTTAAATAGCGCTTCTACAAAGGTATATCCTATGAATGATTTCTCTTGGGTTGGCATTTTGAAGGGTTTCAACTTTGGTTCTATAATTTTGCCTTTTTTATCTACCTTCCTAGGCCTTGCTTTTGCTTTTTCATAGCTTTTTAGACGAATATCATTCATTTGAGGTAAATGAGTTTCAATATCCCTTAACACTTGAAGTTGATTATCATTTCTTATTTCTATTTTTAATGATGTAAAGACCTGACGAATATAGTAATTAGTGATGTTGTACAAATTTTTTGCCTTAAAACATAGAGAATCACAGTATTCGAACAACTCATGTTGAGGATGAATTTGTACTTTATAGGAGCTATACACTGTATTCACCTCCTCCTGACCAGGAACGTGTGTTCTGTTCGTAGTTTAATTATACCAGATTACACCAAAAAGTATAGTAGGTTATTTGGTTTTCAATAAAAAAATAACAAAAAAAAGCTTATATCCCCATATATTAAGAAAGCTAGGGGTTTTACGCTACTTTTTGATAAAATTTAATCATACCCAAAAACCGACAATGTTCGAATATGGCATTTTGTAGAATAGTAGTATACATTACTTGTTTTTAAACCGTGGTAACCATTACTACAATATCAATTGCTTATGGCTAAGATGTTTACGACTGAAGGTCAGGTATGGGGGGAAACTTTATGGAGAGTCCGGTAAATGTTCAAGAAATGGAGAAACAACAAGTAAATTCAGCTAAGTGGTATGCAAACTGGAGGTTTATTACAGCAAGTATCATTCTTATTATCGCGCTCTTCATTGCAGCAGGCAGCTATTATCAGGCAAACCATTTTAATTCACAAATCAAGATTAATGGCATCAAAGTCGGTGGAATGACTGCTGATCAGGCACAAAAAAAATTAAAAGCAACCGTATTAAAAAATTTTGTCTATGTCGGAGATCAGCAAATTTTAGATGGAATCGATACAAAGATGGTATTTTCGGATAAGGACCTGCCCGATGTCAAGAAATTATTAAAGAGCCAGTGGACTTTTTTTCCCTCCTCAAAGGCTAAAGATTATTCAATAATGCCCAGCAATCAGGATCAGTATCGAAATCAGACGTTGAAAAAACAGGTAGAAGAAAAGCTGTTAGCCATGAATCAAAGTTTAAAAGCGCCACAAGATGCCGTGGTTCGTTTGGAACAAGGCAAAATTGTTGTCACTAACAGCATTGACGGAGAGCAGTATGATGTCGCCAGTCTTTTGAAGGACTTCGAAAAGCAAGAATATATTGGTGAAATCCGTCTCAATCCAGCATACATACAGCCAATTAAAGAAGACAGCGAGTTTATAAAAAATCAACAGAAAAAGCTGGAGGAATTCCTTGCACAGACCGTCGATTATCAGGTACAGGATAAAGTTTTTACGCTAAAGGCGGGCGAATTAATTAAAAATGCTTCTATTTCAAAAGATTTGCAGATTAAGCTTGATGATGCTGGTGATATTAAGAATAAGATTGCTGAGATTAACAATTCCCAATCCACATTAAATAAGGATTTCACATTCACAACCCATTCAGGTTCGATGATACCGGTGAAAGGTAAAGGCTATGGCTGGGCCTTAGATGTTGATAAAGAAATACCGAGCATTATGAGCGCTTTTGAAAATGGGGAGAAATCAGTTTCTGCGTCTAATATTTACGGACATGGCTGGAAGGGTGAAGGCTACGGATATGACACAATCGCAAACAATGGTATTGGTGATACGTACGCTGAAGTCTCCATTGCCGAGCAGCGAATTTGGATATACAAAAATGGAAAATTAGTCGTCACAACGAATGTTGTTACCGGCAAACACAGTTCCGGACATGATACATCGCCAGGGGTGTGGTATGTCCTTTATAAGCAAACTAACGCCGTACTAACGGGCAGGGAAAACGGAAAAATCATTTATCAGACACCTGTTAACTATTGGGCTCCTTTTACAAATGATGGTCAGGGGTTCCACGATGCCAGCTGGCGGGGCAATTGGGCAAGTAATGCTTATCTTAACGCAGGGTCGCATGGCTGTGTCAACACACCGCCAAACATTATGAAAACTGTGTATGACAATCTCAGTTCTTATGAGCCGGTAGTTATTTACTGATACATGGATAATTTTCCCAAAAGTATAGCTTTTTAGGAACAGCTGGCTCTTTCATTTCAAAGAATGATTGGTTTTTATGAATAAGAAGGCAACGTCCGGTTAGTTGCCTTCTTTTAAATTGAGTTGCGCGATACACTGGACGTGCGTCAACTTCCTCTTCTTCAACACTCCTGTCACATACTAGATAAAAAAAGCGAGCAATCGTTATTGAAGAATCCGCCCGTTAGCCACCCATGCAGCAAAGCTTCACCACAGAAAATGGAATATACATCGTTCTTCCATGGTAGTTGAAGAAAACAAGGCTATTGAAACAGCCTTGTTAATGAAATTAATACGTAGATTTTTGTAAATTATCTATCCGTTTATATCATTACTGGTTCTTTCAAAACATAAATTAACTGTGCGTTCATTTGAACGAGTTCGATGCATTGTATTTGCTGGAATCGTAAATATTTCACCTGGTTTAAGAGATACTGTTTCATTGTTTTCTAAGTCTATAAATAGTTCACCTTCTAATACATAAAATAATTCATCGCAATCCTCGTGTTTATGCCAGTGGAATTCACCATTTATAACGGCTATTCTAAGAGCGTGGTCATTAATTTCACTTACGATAAAATTGGTATAGTCCGTTTGGTCTTGAATTAATTTATGTAGGTTAAAAACTTCTAATTGACCTTTTTTCATACTGTTTCCCCTTTAGAATTTTTATTCTTAATTGGACTAATTTCGACAACAATTTGAAATAATCCTTCTTCAGCTATTCTGCTCCGTTAGTGCAACAAGAAAAAAGCCCGCACTAGCCTGCTCCTTAGTTCAATAAGAAAAGGCTGCCTTTTTATTAGCAGCCGGCTATTTAAGGAAAGCACCCTATTGTTTAGATATATTTTGTTCACAAAAGAGGATTAATTTCACTAAAGTACAAATACGCATCCAATTAGTTTAAACACGTTCAAGCTTTTTAAAAGGTTTAGGTGGAAATTCAACACGAATGGTATCACCTTGTTTCACTAGTCCACTCTGCAATACTACTCCCATTAACCCTGCTTTTCTTATTAGATTTCCAGCTGAATCCTTATCCAAAACAGCCTTTAATAGACCAGGTTGAAAATGATCAATTTGAGCACAAGGGTTGCGTAAGCCTGTGACTTTAACTGCGGAAGATTCACCTGTATATAGTATTGTATCAGTAGATAATTCAAGAAGATTTATTCCAACAGTTGTAATATTTTCACCCATTTGTCCAGGTTTAATATTAAAACGGTCTGTTAACTCTTCGAATAACTCATTTTGAATTAAATGCACTTGTCTTAGGTTCGGTTGGTTTGGATTTTGTGCCACTCTCGAACGATGTTTAACCGTTGAACCAAAGTGTGCATCACTTTCTACTCCTAACCCCTTAACCAATTTTATAATATCTTGATTTTCTTTACTAAACGTATGCCTCTTACTTAAACTAACCGCTATGACTGTTCCTAAAATTGAACTTTCTTGTTTTTCATCAAACATTCAATCCTCACAGCCTTTCTTTTTTTTCCTTGTTTGTTCATATTCAATAAAAGTTTATTTATTCCTTCTTATTCACTAACCTAGCTCTGTTTCTCCATTATATAACCCTTTGTTTAGGTCGTAAATCCTTTCGAGGAACAAGAATAGGAAACAACCCCAAGGGTTAGTTGCCTTTCTTTAAAATGAGTTGCGACACGCACTCCACATGTCCAGAGTGTAAGTGGCAACACATGGGATGCTGGTGAGACCATAACAAAAATCCCCCCAAACTCTTAGTCTGGGAGAACATAAAACGCACTTTAATATTCTTCTAAAATCCGCTAAAAATATTGATTCCTGCGGGCAGATCCAATTATATAATTAGTAAATTCCCACCGCATCAAATCCGGAATTAGTTGCAGCCACTTCCGCGCTGCCTTCACCATAAAGATCGATTGCAGACTGAACAGCCGCCTTACGCGCGTCGCTAAAATTGGAATTTGGAGTTAAATAAACAGATAAAGCACGATAGAAAATTTTCCCTAATTTTTCCCTGCCGATATCTTGTGCAATCAAGTATGCGGCATGGTTTGTAATCGAAGAGTTAACATGGACACCGCCGCCATCAACTGAAGTTGGCATTTTATAAAATTCATCCATATGTTTCGGATAGACACCGCCATTTGTGCTATATGCCCTTCTTTGCTCGTTTTGTACAATAACACTATGTGGATCTCTTAAACTGCGCAATACTCCATTACCCTTAGCTTTTTCAGCAGGCGCCATAATATCCTCGCCCATTTCCCAATCATCATCGTCAACGAGTGCGCCAAAGATGTCAGCGAATGATTCGTTTAGTGCTCCAGATTGATTTTGGTATACTAAATTTGCTGTATTAGTGATGACGCCATGAGTCATTTCGTGGGCAGCAACGTCAAGGCCGGCTGATAAAGAAATCATGAACTTACCGTCACCATCACCATAGGTCATCCAACGCCCATTCCAAGAGGCATTGTTATAATTGGTTCCATAATGGACTCTGGAGATGATGGCCATCCCTTTACCGTCAAGGGAATTGCGACCATGCTGATTAAGGTAATAGTCATATACCTTTTCCGAATTATAGTGTGCATCGACAAGAGCCCGATCATAGTCGCCAATAAATGCAGCTGAATTTCCAACATATATAGTATCGTTACTGGAAGTATTATCATTTTTAGCATCATACGTGATAATGCCTTGAAGACCCTCATGAGAATAATCAGCCAACGCAAACTTAGTCCCAGAATTCGGTTCCTTCACTTGGGTAATATGTAATTCCCTGTGAGCGCCATGTACCCCTTTCCCAGCACCTTTTTGTGTTTTCATTTCATCCGCATGCATTAAGCCATTATACTTATCGACGACTTCTCCCGTTTTTGCATCCACAAAGACAAACCAGTTTCCAGGCTCATCCCCCATGAAGTTAACATTCACTTTATAAGCCGTATGATTTTCCCCTTCAAAAGGATAGACAACAAGCTCAGAAGTTGGCTCATATGTCAGCTCTTCGGGAGCATTGACAGAGGATAATGCCTTCTGAAGTGCTGCATCACTACTTAAGGTGGCAGTCGTGTCCACTGCATCATCGGCAATCGTCTGATTTACTCTTCCGTTGACGGATACGACTTCATTATCCCTATTAAAATGAACAATAACTTCGGACCCTTCTACATTAACGCCATTGATTGACTGATTAAAGCGGACATGAGTCATACCCAATTCATCTGTTTGTGTATCTTTTACTTTTAGATTTTTACCCGGATTTTTAATTCCGGTTTTACCTTCGTTTTTCTGCAAATAATTAACTGCATTGGAAGGATTGCTAGAAGAGAATTTCTCGGCAAATCGCTCCGTTACAAATAATGGGACGCTTGCCTTCTCATTCCATTTTTTAGAAGCTTGTACACTACTAACCACACTCGAATCAACCGGTTTCGCAAATACATTACTAGCTGGGATAGAACCTACCAACAACGCCGACGACAGAACTGCAGGAACAATAAACTTCTTCTTCAACATTTGATACCCCCTATTATTATCAGTCGGTTTTATTATAAATTAATAAATATAAATTTACATGAATAGTTGTAATTATTTAAATTTTATAAAAACTAGTTATAAAAGCCCAGATGCTATTTTATGGTAGATACAATTCACCACTTGACATGGCGATAAAATTAATATTTCTTCTAAATTTATTGGATTTTCTATACTTTTGTTGTAGTTAATTTAAACTAATTATAAAAAGTAGGATCCTAGCTAGTTAATTTGGAATATGCATTATAATATGTAGAATGATAGTCGATTTGACACTAAAGCTCTGCGTGCATGATGCACGGCCATGCCGCCAGGTTTTAGGAGAGTTAGTGACATTAGGGGCAGCCCAAAGAAAAAAAGTGCCTAGCACCTTCCATTTTAGTTGATTTTCTTCAAATTAATAGAGTATTCGAAATGAAACTCGAATACTCTTATTTTTTCGAATGGAGAATAAGTAATGGCAAATTAAAAACTAATAAATATCTCCTTTTTCAAATTCAAACAGCCCAGTCCTAAGACTGGGCATTATTATTACATTATTTTAAAATGAGCTTCGACACGCACTCGACGTGCGCCGTCTGCGGGAACATGTCTACCGGCTGAATGTATTTGACATCATATTTTGAGCTCAAGGTTTGGATGTCCTTTGCCAATGTCGACGGATTACATGAGACGTATATCAGTTTCTCTGGTTTGACTTGTAAGATGGTTTGAATCAGTTGGTTGTCGAGGCCGGTTCTTGGCGGATCCACCACAATGACGTCCGGCTTCCAGCCTTTTTTGACCCATTTAGGCAGTACTTCTTCTGCTTTTCCTGGAACATACTTGGTATTAGTGAATCCATGACGTTTCGCGTTTTTCTTGGCGTCCTCAATTGACTCAGGGATCACGTCCATGCCACGGACTTCCGCTGCTTGGTCAGCAAGCCATAGCCCAATCGTTCCCACACCGCAATAGGCATCGACCACTTTTTCTTTGCCTGTCAGTGCGGCTGCTTTTTTCACTTCATTATATAGCTTGACCGTTTGAACAGGATTTAATTGAAAAAATGTTCTCGCTGATAGTTCAAATTGCAGATCTCCCAATGTTTCTTGAATAAAATCTTCGCCAGCCAGCTTTACTGTTTCCGCGCCGAAAATAAGCGATGTTTTTTCACCATTTATGTTTTGGACGACTGATTTTACATTTGGAAGCCGTTTTTGAATTTCCTCTATGATGAGTTCCCTTTTTGGCAGTTCTTTTTTTGTTGTAATGAGAACAATCTGCAGTTCCCCCGATTGCACACCGACACGGGTAACAATGGTTCGGACGATTCCTTTTCTAGTTTTTTCATTATAGATTGGAATCTGTAAATCCTCTAAAATCCGTTTTACCTTTAATGTTGCTTCATTTGTTTGCGAATGCTGGACTGCGCATTGATCAATGTTGATCAACTGATGCGAGTTAAGTCCGTATAGTCCTGCAAGTACTTTGCCGTCTTTCTGGCCGACCTGAAAGCTGCTTTTATTTCGGTATCCCCATGGATCTTCCATGCCAATAGTTTCACGGATGTCGAGCTTGTCTAAAAACAGTTTTGTATGGCGTTCAAGCGATTGGATAACGATATCCCGTTTTTCCTTGAGCTGCTGATCGTATTGCAGGTGTTGCAGCTGACAGCCGCCGCATTGATCATAAACAGGACAAAGCGGTTTGACACGATGCGCGGATTTGATGCGGATCTTCTTTATTTTTGCTTCGGCAAATTTGGGGTTAATTCTCGTTGCCTCGACAACAACCTCTTCACCTGGCAGGGCACCCGGCACAAAGACCACTTGTTTTTTAAAATAGCCGACGCCTTCGCCATTAATGCCAAGTCTTTTTATCGTTAACGGGAATGTTTGATTTAGTTGAATTTTAATACCTTGTTCGGTTTTCATATTGTTCACTCCAAATTTTCATCAAGCATAAGTTCCCCGTATTATAGCACGATTTATGGTAAAAAGCCGAATTCCTAAGCGAAATCCGGCCCCTTTGGAAATTATTTAAACTTATCAAGGCTTTTGAATTTGTAGCCTTTTTTCTTCAATTCTTTGATAGCTCTTTCCAGCGCATCTGCGTTGTCTTTGGAAACGGAATGAAGCAGCAGCACGCAGCCGGGATGGATTTGCCGCATGATATTGGCATATGAGTATTCCCAGCCTTTTTGCTGGTTAATATTCCAGTCGACGAAAGCTAGTGACCAGAATACATGCGTGTAGCCCTCTTCCTTCGCGATTTGCATCGTTCTCTCACTAAAAACGCCCCGAGGCGGGCGCAAGTACTTCATTTCTTTTTGCCCCGTTATTTCTTTTGTTTTGATTTTTACCTTTTCGAGCTCTTCGCGAATTTTTGCATCATTGACCGCAGTGAAATCGGGATGACTCCAGGAATGGTTGCCAATGATATGCCCTTCTTTTACCATTTGTTTTGCAAGTTCTGGTTGCGAATTTAAAAAATGCCCCGTTACAAAGAAAGTAGCAGGTACTTTTTCCTTTTTTAAGACCTTAAGAATTTTCGGAGTATAGCCATTTTCATAGCCGCTGTCGAAGGTAAGGTATAAAATCTTTGTGCTGGGGTCACCTTTGTAAAATGCACCATATTTTGCGAGAATCTGGTCATAATTTGCACCTGCTTCCGGCGGCTGCTCATTAACCGCTTTTTTGAATCCCCAGTGAATCGGTTGATTGGAAATGGCTGCATATGTAACATTCGAAATCAATAAGAGCAGCATACTAATGGTGCTTAGTATTCTTTTCATCCATGTTCCCCCTATTTGTTTTTTATAGTGTTTGTATTATGGGGGGAAACATAATTGGTGGATAAAGGAAATGATTTTGGTTGATGGTAGATACTTCCTCTTTTAGATCCTGTGGAGGGTAAATTTAGTAAAGTTAATACGTAGGTAGAGGCTCTTCTAGTTGGAAGATGAAGTAACTCACGTAACTCTGAATTTGTGATGGTAGCTTTAATTATAAGGAAGTGGTCATTAATTGCTTCCAGGTGGGCATTATTTGAAATATGATTACATTTTGGGCACTTCCAATGATTCCTTTTATATTTCATTGGACCAAACTCACATTTTGGGCACCGAACTCCTGTTACAATATCACCTTTATCTATCCCCATTGTTTTCAAAAAATCTGATCTAAATGGAGTGTGTTTATTTAGTAATAGTCTTTTAATTTTTCCGATTGTCTTTTGATCGACACTCTCCTTTCTATAGTATCTCTCTATTTCCTCAATTTTCTTCAAAAGGTTACTGGCCTTACATATCTTTTTCTCTGCTTCTGTATATCCTGGAGCAATGTTTATTTCTGCAGAAGATTTAGTAAACACGACCAGAGTTTCAATTGGAATTGGAGGAATTTGATACTTCTCAAAAAAATAAAGCAAAAGTAATTTATGCCTATTAACTTGTGCTAATGGATTTTCGTAAACCAACTTTGTATCATTTATTTCTTGGGTTAATTGAAGTTTTTCAATAGAGAGTTTTCCAGAGTAGTTTTTCGATTCAATGAGGATGATTAATTTTGTGGACAGTAGATGAGCGTCCGTCTGGAAGAAAGATTTTTCAGCTGGAAGTCGAAGGCCATGAAAAATATGATACTTTTTATCGGGAATTAATCCAAGAAAATAGTGTAACTTTTTCTCTCCTTGATATCCCGAAGCTAATTTCCTTACTTTTACCTCAACTTCATTCCTCATTACATGATTAAAAGATAATCTTCTTTGGGTAGCTTCTGCTTGCTCCAATGTTATTGGTTTCATTAAGTCTAAATCAATCAAAATATTCCCTCCTTTTCTAAATTATTGTATATTTCGACATGTTTTTCACGGATTCCTGCATTAAAAATAAGAAATACAATACTCTTCATTTTATTGTCAAAATTTATCAACAAATTTTGTGTTGATATGAACAAATAATTAATTATATGAACAAATCTTGGAAGGTTATGGACAAATTCACTTAAGTTATGAACAAATTTCATCGACATATGAACAAATGACCCCACTCAAGCGTAAAAATACGCAAAAAAAGGATAGACGCCACAAGCCCGCGCCTACCCCTCATAATCTTATTTAAAAACTGCTTCCTTAAATTGTGCCAATTTTTCCAATGAAGACTTGTCGACGTCAGCGTGCAGACTATTTCCGTGTGAATCCATTGTCACAACGGCTGTGAAGCCCTCGACACGAAGATGCCACATCGCTTCTGGAATACCAAATTGCATTAAATCGACGCCTTCGACACCCTTAATACAATCAGCATAATATTGTGCCGCACCGCCGATTGCATTCAGATACACACCCCCATGCTCCTCAAGTGCTGCCAATGTCCTAGGACCCATGCCGCCTTTACCGATCACGGCGCGAATTCCAAATTTCTTCATGATGTCGCCTTGGTATGGTTCCTCACGGATACTTGTTGTTGGGCCGGCAGCCTTCACGTGCCACTCCCCAGCTTCGTCCTTAAGCATAACCGGTCCGCAGTGGTAGATTACTTGGCCATTTAAATCAACTGGTGCATCGTGGTCGCTTAAATACTTATGAATCGCATCACGGCCTGTATACATTAATCCGTTAATTTGAACGACGTCGCCGACTTTCAACTCACGGATCTTTTCTTCCGTAATCGGCGCCTCTAAAGTAATCACTTCTTCAGACAATGAAGCGGCTGTTTCTTTTTCAGCCTCAGTCTGAGCAAAATCAATGAACTCACCATCTTGGTAGGCCCACTCTTTGATTTCCCCAGTCACAGCATCCACGCTGACACCTAAGCGACGGTATGCCCAGCAATTATAGGCTACGGAAACATAGAAGCTGGCAGGAATTCGGTTCATGACACCGACTTTACATCCAAGCAAAGTTGCTTCGCCGCCAAAGCCCATTGTGCCGATACCAAGTTTGTTAGCATTTTCCATCACGTATTCTTCTAACCGCCGGAGATCTTCATTTGGATTGACGTCATCAACAGAACGGAATAACTGTTCTTTTGCTAAATCATAGCCTGATGAACGATCGCCGCCAATTCCAACACCGATAAAACCGGCGCTGCAGCCTTGACCCTGTGCCTGGTATACGGAATGCATGACACATTTACGGATGCCATCAAGGTCGCGGCCCGCGCGTCCTAGCCCCTCTAACTCACATGGCAGGCTATATTGAATGTTTTTGTTTTCACAGCCGCCGCCTTTTAAAATAAGACGGACGTCAATGTAATCTTTTTCCCACTGGTCAAATTTGATAACCGGGACCCCTGCACCAAGGTTATCACCGCTGTTTTCCCCTGTTAAGGAATCAACAGAGTTTGGACGCAATTTGCCTTCTTTGGTAGCAAGAACTATGGCATTGCGAATCGCTTCTTTTAATTCTAATTGGTTGACACCAACGGGCGTTTTAATTTTAAAAGTAGGTAATCCAGTATCTTGGCAAATTGGTGAAACTTGATCATCCGCCATTTTGATGTTATTTGTGATGGTAGCAAGGCTCATGGCAGCACTTGTACCGGCATTTTCCTTTTCTTTCGCCGCTAAAACAGCCCGGCGAACGTCCTTTGGAAGTTTTGTTGAAGTTTCAACGACAAGCTTGTACATGCTTTCCTGGAATTTTTCAATATTCAATTCGAGTACCCCTTTCCCTTTGTTCCCCAAATTATCTATTTAAATTTTGCAACTTTTTACACGCTTACATTATACTCCTATAACCACTAGATTTAAAGGATAAGCTTGTTAGTGAGGACATGGGATTTCGCGGTAATTTCCGATTAACAGCCGCAAAAAAAGAGCCTGCAATTAAACAGACTCACTTTCTTCACGATTATTGAATTCTCTACATTTCGATTCCATATCATCAAGCATAGAAATTAAACGATCAATATCCTCAAGATCCGCATCTTCCGGATCAATGGCATCAAGTACATCAATAAACATATTTAACCGCTGTTTCAAAAAATCAACCTGCGAATTTTTATCTTGAATTGGATTTCCCAAGCTGTATCTCTCCTTTCACTAACGTTTTCATCCTACCGAAATATTCGTACTTTGACAATTAGTTTATCCTATTTTTCAAAAATAAAAGACCCCTGTTGCCAGGAGTCATTCTACCTTCCGCCCAAATCAACGCGGTCGTTCTGATGCAGCGAAACCAAACGAAACGTAATCCTGAACAGGAATCCAGGCGCCGATCCCTTGTGAGGTAACATTTTTAATCACGATAAACTTTTTGTTACCTTTTAGCATTAAATACACTTCTCCGTAGGTTACTTTTCCTTTTTCATTGACACCGGGTGCATACGCATATAAGTAGCCTAAACGGTTAGCAGGGATGTTATAGATATGATCATTTTTCGTTCCGGAACCGATAATCGTTTCAAATGCGAGCGGGAGTCGTGTCTTTTCCATTGCCTTTAGGAGCATCATTTTTTTCACGTCTTCGGCATTGGCAATTTTGGCTGTCAGCCCGCCACGGACAATTTTTTGTGTCTCTTGAACATACTTAATTTGATATGGCACCTTTCCGCCCCGATTATCAAAGTAATTTGTATTAATCTTTTGGTACTCCCAATTTGGGGAGGTTTCTGATGATTCGTAGTTCAACGGCCACTGGCCAAGGTAAATAATTGCACGGTAGCCAACCGCAAATGGGCTGCTGTTAATACTCGATTCATTGAGCATACGGATCAAATCAGGGTTTTCGATTTTTTCCTTGGATGAGTTGATTAACTTTTTAGTTAAATCACTCGGTTTCAGTAATGGCAGGTCCTGAGTCGAATTCGGATACGTATTTTCCTTCGAAATGTTTCGAACTGATGCCGGGACTTGATATTTTACTGGAGCTGGGGCCTTTTTCACCGGTCCTTTTTGAGCAAAAGCAGACGGAATAAAGGTTAGCATTAATAGCAGTGTCATAAGTAAAGAAATATGTTTCTTCACAATTTAAACTCCTTTCACTAGTAACATTAATAAGTCACTACGTAGTTTTTTCGGAGTTCATAAATATTATCCATTCTAGCAATTATTTTCAAAAATTCGGCTATTAGACTTAATCAATATTTTGCCTGAAGGCGCTTTATTAATTTTTCAAAGTATGGAAAAAACAGTTGGATCGCGGGTCCTACTGTAAATGTAATAATAATCGTTCCGTACGAAATAGGTCCTTTAAGAAAAAAGGCGGGAATTAAGGCTGTAATTTCACCTATTGTTTTTGCTGCCATTAAATTCACATGGAAACGTTCCTTTATTGCTAACATAAAATTATCGATTGGACTTTGCGGGAACTTAGCCTGTAAATAAATTGCCGCTCCAAATCCAATAATCAAGATGCCCACCAGCAGCATTGCCAATTTAACAATAAATTGGTCCACTTTAAATAGGTCAAAAACTGTAATCAGCCAAAAATCAACTAATGACCCGATGAAAATGATCGTTAAGAAAGAAAGTAAATCGGGTCTCTTTTTTGCTAACAGGACATTGACAAAAATTAAAACCGCCCCATCAATCATGACCCATTTTCCAACAGATAACCCTACCTTTTCAGTTAGGACTACATTTAAAGCATCCCAGGCACCGACACCGATATCCGCAACTTTAATTGTCATACATACGCCGAATGTCATAATCGATAATCCGATAATAAAAAATAATAACCGTATAAAAAATTTCATTTGTTGCTCCTTATAAATTGGTAAAAAAGTAATGAAAATGTAATAATCAGATTATTTACAAAATTCCAATTTTAACTTATAATATACTTAACCTTTCAAAAAAGGAGGGCTGTAATCAATCGGCTAACCATTTACTTATTTGCATTTAAGGAGGTTGGGATTCCCGTCTTATATGAAATTCAACACTCGTGTTTTTCTTGGCTTTAACTAACATGAAGGTTGGTGATTGATGGTCCCAAAGAAAACGATTGATTTTTAACCCTAATAACTGTTACATTATAGCACAGCAATGGGGAATCACCCTGTACATTTTAATAAAATGAATAGTATAAAGGCAAAAGAGACTCTACGCCATTTGGCGTAGAGTCTTTATTTTTGGTGCCTTATTTTTGGTGCCTGACACCAATAATGGTATTCCTAAGTTATTTATAGTAGAAAAAATCCAATTCCCATGATGACATAGGCTGCGAGCAGAGTTAAACCTTCAAACCAGTTGGATTCACCGTCGTTAGAGATGACTACCATCAAGAGCACGGATGATACCATTGCAATCAATTCCTGCCAGGTGAATATCAATGGCATCGATTCATCAAAGAAAAGGGAAATTAAAACAAGCACGGGTAATACAAACATAGCCACTTGTAAGGTAGATCCGATAGCAATCTCAACTGCAACATCCATTTTATTTTTAAAAGCCATTAACACTGCTGAGGCGTGTTCCGCAGCATTCCCCACAATGGCGACAATGATTACCCCGATAAAGAGCTCCGTCCACCCGAAAGTCTTTCCTACATACTCAAAGGTATGAACCAGATGCTCGGAAATATAGGCAACAGCAAGTGTTGCGATCAAAAGCACAGCGATCGCCTTGCCTTTCCCCCATTCCGGTGTCTCTTCTTCATGAGCCTCTTTTTCCGTCCCAGACTGATAAACCCCTCGATGGGTGACGAGTTTAAAAAATAATGCCGCTAGATACAGAAGAATAAGGATTACCGATATCCCGATACTTAATGAAAGAGTTTTTGTTTCATTCATATTCATGGAAAAAACCTCTGGAATGACGAAAGCAATCATTACTGCAAACATCAGCAGTCCGGAATTGTGCCTGGCATCAAACACATTAAATTCCTGGCGTTTGAATTTTAATCCGCCGACAAAAAAGGAAAGCCCGGCGACCAGCAGCAAGTTCCCCAGCACGGAACCAGTTAAAGATGCTAAGACAATTCCTACTAATCCCGCTTTTAATGAAAAAACCGAAATTATCAGCTCTACCGCATTTCCGAAGGTTGCATTTAACAGTCCCCCAATTCGTGGGCCTGCCACAATCGCAAGGCTTTCGGTTGCCCTCCCCATATAGCTGGATAATGCAATAATCGTTAAACAATAAAGAATAAATAGAATGATACTTGGCCAATGCATCAGTGACCCGATAACGGAAACTGGAACCCCGATGAACGTTAGCAGCATAAAGATTTTTTTAATCAAAGCATTCCCTCCATCTTCTATTTTTTATCTCATCTTTTTTCTACCCTATATGTTGTTTTCACATGCACCTAAAATTACCGAAAAGGCCATGAGTAAAATGAGCAAAATAATCCAGGCATCTACTTCATGATTTTTCACCGAAATGGCATTTATCTTGTTATAATAAATTTTTGGATACCCAACAAATTTATTTTCTAAAGAGGTAAAAAATGATAAATGCAAATACAAATTATAGATTTTGGATTTTAGTTAGTATCGTAGCTGTTTCAGGATTCAGCCAAGGTATGCTCCTTCCCTTGATTGCCGTTATCTTTGAACACAGTGGTGTTTCGTCATCATTAAACGGATTAAATGCTACTGCGCTTTATATAGGAATTCTTTTCATATCCCCATTTATGGAACAACCACTTCGAAAATTTGGTTATAAGCCGGTTATCATTTTTGGAGGCTTGTTGGTGATTGTTTCATTGGCATTGTTTCCGTTATGGAAAACATTTTGGTTTTGGTTTATTCTCCGACTTTTTATAGGAATCGGGGACCATGCTTTGCATTTTGCTACCCAGACGTGGATTACTTCTTTTTCACCTGAAAAAAGACGCGGAAGAAATCTTTCTCTATATGGATTGTTTTTTGGCATCGGCTTCGCAACGGGACCATTAATGACACCGCTCGTCAATGTAAATGAAGCTCTTCCTTTCATTTTATCTTCTGGATTATGTTTGGTAGGCTGGGTTTTCTTATTTGCTCTAAAAAATGAGCATCCGGATCAAGAAATAAAGGTTAATTCATTCACCGCTACTTTAAAAAGATTTTCGCAAGCATGGAAATATGGCTGGGTTGCATTCTTACCTCCACTTTCATATGGGGTATTAGAGACTTCTCTAAATGGCAGTTTCCCCGTTTATGCATTACGAATTGGCCTTGATGTGAAAAGTGTTTCGTTTCTTTTGGCTTCCTTTGCCATAGGTGCAATTGTATTTCAGCTTCCTTTAGGTATTTTAAGTGATAAATTTGGCCGAAGGAATGTTCTAATTGTCATCCTATTCCTTGGCTCCATATGCTTTACTGCGGCAAGCATCTTGGAGCAATCCTTCTTTTCACTTGCTGTCTGTTTATTTGTAGCAGGAATGTGTGTTGGCTCGACTTTCTCACTAGGTATTTCCTATATGGCTGACTTAATGCCGAAAAATTTATTTCCAACAGGAAATCTCATGTGCGGGATCTTTTTTAGTATGGGTAGTTTAATCGGTCCGACCTTGGGGGGACTTTTTATCCAGTACTTTAAAAATATTAGCTTCTTTCATATTATTAGCACATTATTTTTTATTATCTTTTTAATCATTTCTTTAAATAAGGAAAAGTCTTTGGTTACGGTAAATAATTAATTGTTGAATTAAGCATAAAAACCGTCCCACTAATTGAGCAAAATCATATCTTACAGCATAGTATGTGTGGTAAGATGAAAGAAAATATATGAACCTGCGAGATTTTTTGCTGTCATCACTCTGATGACAGCTTTCGTGTTTTTTAGGGGTAATGAGGTTGATTATCCTTATCAACGGCAAACAAGCCAAATGATAATTATTATTATTTATAATTAACCAAAATTATCATAAATCCATATATTATTAGTAAATCAATCGATACTTATTCTCAATTAAATCTAAATTTTATCAATTAGAATTGACGCAACTTTTTTCTTAGAGTACAATTATATTAATTGGGGGGGATACAAGATGAGTACAAATGCAAAATCACTTACAAAAGAAGTACAGAATATTCGTATCATAGAAAAAATCAAACTACATGCTGAACTGATTGCCGCTGGATTAAGTGGTGTATTGATTTTGGCTGGCTGGCTTTTTGATAAATATGGAAGTGGTGCCGATTCCATCATTGCTTATCTTCTGGCATTTGTCATTGGCGGTTTTGCCAAAGCAAAGGAAGGCATTGAAGCCACATATGAAAATAAAGAACTAAACGTAGAAATGTTGATGATTTTTGCAGCGGTTGGTTCAGCCATTATCGGCTACTGGACAGAAGGTGCTGTGTTAATCTTCATTTTTGCTGTCAGTGGTGCCTTGGAAACCTATACCATGAATAAAAGTCACAAGGAGATTTCTTCTTTAATGAAGCTGCAGCCGGAAGAGGCATTACTTATCACAAATGGTTATGAAAAACGGGTTGCCGTTTCTGAGCTGCTTGTTGGTGACCGAATCCTAATTAAACCGGGCGAGCGTGTACCCTCAGACGGAATGATTATCAAAGGACAAACAAATATTGATGAAGCTGCCATTACAGGTGAGTCGATGCCCGTCTCTAAAGGGGAACAAGCGGATGTATTTGCCGGAACCGTTAATATGACAGGCTCGATTACTGTTCAAGTGACAAAGGCAAGCAATGACACCCTTTTTCAAAAAATCATTCAGCTCGTTCAATCAGCGCAAAGTGAAAAGTCACCATCCCAGCTTTTTATTGAACGCTTTGAAGGAACCTACGTAAAGGTTGTCCTGCTTGTCGTGATGGCCATGTTCTTCCTGCCGTACTTTTTACTTGGATGGAGCTGGCATGAGTCCTTTTATCGCGCGATGATTTTATTAGTAGTTGCTTCCCCATGTGCCCTTGTCGCTTCAATCATGCCTGCTACCTTATCGGCCATTTCAAATGGAGCAAGACACGGAATATTGGTAAAAGGCGGTGTCCATCTTGAAAATTTAAGTCATATAGAGGCCATCGCTTTTGATAAAACCGGAACACTCACAAAAGGAAAGCCCGAAGTCACCGAAGTAATTGTAAAAGAGGGCTTGGAAAAAGAAAATCTAATTTGGAAAGCGGCCTCGATTGAGAGCCATTCAAACCATCCGCTTGCAAATGCGATTGTAAAACACGCGAAGAAGAATATCCGTAAAGAACTATTCCATCCTGACAGTCTTGAAGATGTTCCTGGCTGGGGTGTAAAAGCAGAAATGAATGGAGAACAATGGAAGATTGGAAAAGCCGCTTTCGTTGGAACTGAAAAGGCCGACAGCTTCGCCGATGGTAAAGCTAAGGCTCTCGCAAGCCTTGGCAATACGCTCGTGTTTATTGAAATAAACGGTGAACTAAGTGCTATGATTGCGATGAAGGATGTGGTTCGTGAGGAAACAAAGCTTGGGATCGATCATTTAAAGAAACAAGGAATTCGGACGGTGATGCTTACCGGTGATAGTGAAAAAACAGCCCGCGCTATCGCTGCTGAAAGTCATGTGGATGAATTTTTTGCTGAATGCCTCCCGGAAGCGAAAGTGGAACAGCTGAAACAGCTGAAAGAGAAATATAAAACAGTAGCCATGGTCGGTGATGGTATTAATGATGCACCTGCATTAGCGATTGCCAATGTTGGGATTGCTATGGGGGAAGGAACTGATGTAGCCCTTGAAACAGCTGATATCGTGCTTATGAAAAATGACTTGCCGCGAATTGCAGAAGCTATCCGTCTTTCACAGCGAATGAATAAAATTATCAAACAAAATGTCATTTTCTCCATTACGGTCATCATGCTGTTAATTTCATCTAATTTCTTTCAAATGCTTGATCTGCCTTACGGAGTAATCGGCCATGAAGGTAGTACCATTCTTGTTATTTTAAATAGCCTAAGATTATTAAAATCATAAGGTTCATTTTATAAGCCGGGTGAGAGTATCACCCGGCCATTTCTTTATATGTCGAATCCACTTAGTGGTATCCGTTAGAGCCGTTTGCCGAACTGGACGTTTTATTTCCTTTACTGCCTTTACCTTTTTGCTTTGTACCGCCATCTTTTTTCGTATGCTTTGTCATCGCGTAAAACCTCCCTTAATGTTGGGTTGCCCCTCCATCATAGTTTGGACAGATGAACGTTTTTCATGACGGAAAGTTTTAGCAGTTCGTCCGATTTTTTTCAGTATAAAAGGCATTGATTTCTCCGCCAAGTATAATAATGAACGCGGAAATGTATAGCCAAATCATTAAAATAATAATCGCCCCAATACTGCCATAGGTTAGTGAATAGTTACCAATTTTCCCAACATAAAAGGATAAGCCCATTGATGATATTATCCAACCTAATGTCGCAAACGCTGCTCCGGGAAATGCACTTCGACAGCGCAGCTTCACATTTGGGGCAACCCAATACAATCCTGTAAAAATAAGGAATAAAATAATCGCGCTAACAAGCCAGCTTAACGTATTCCAAAGCTTGATAAACTCAGTTGTATAGCCTAATTTTGTGAAAAGAAAAAGTCCGATTTCCCTGCCAAATACCGGTAGAACAACCGCAAGAATAAACACAAAAATCATTCCAAAGGTTAATAATACGGACATTCCTCGTGAGACAATAAACGAGCGGCTTTCCTTCACATTGTAGGCTTTATTAAAAGCTCTTACAACAGCATTTATTCCATTAGAGGCTGACCAGATCGTCCCAATAATTCCAAACGAAAGCAACCCGCCATTTCGCTGACTCATGATTTCATTAACATTTTTTTCAATTAACTCCATCGCTTCGGTTGGTGCGAAATCTTTGATCATCCCAAGCATATCCTGATGTGGTATCGGAAAATAAGGTAAAAGCGTAAATATGACAATTAGAAGTGGAAACAAGGAAAGAAGAAAAAAGTAGGCCAATTGTGCACTTAATCCTGGCAGGTCATTTTCCTCAATCCGGTGCCAAAGCAGCCTTATCAATGAAGAACGTACATTCGCTTCTTTACCCATTTTCTACCACCTCCATTAAGTTAATTTTTCCCCTTCCACCAATACTTCTTCTAACAATTCTGATTCATCACTCTCTGAGAACGTTTCTTTTGTTTCTTTTAGAATATCCGTAACCTGAGGTGTCAGCTCTTTTAACTCTTCCACCTTATCTGTAATATAAGAAATATCTTCACTAACCTGTTCAAAGGCTGTTTTAATTTTCGCTGCCGTTCCCTTTACTTTATCGGTTATTTCTCCGGGATTTCGAACAATATAGGCAACCTTACTAGAAGTTTTTTGAACGTTTTCCTTCATAGCCTCACGGGTTTGTTTGTCTAATAAGCTAATAGCTCCACCAGCGAGGGCTCCGAGCAGCATGCCCTTCCAAAATTGATTTTTCCTCGTCATCTTAACCTCTCCTTATAGCATATAAATATCATCAAGCGCCCTTCAAAAGGATCTTATCATTATTTTGCTTTATGTAACCTTCCTATGCAAGTCTCACCCGATAACTTTTATTCCCTTTCTTTGGTTAAACTAAACTATACAGAAAGTATGTATTGACAGATACTTTTTAACATGAAAAGATGGGATTATTAATTCGGAAAGGGTGCCCGAAATGAATTTATCAGTAAAATCCGTAGAAAATGTCGAGTATATGATTGAACAAATTAAGGATAAATTAAAAGTGCTAAACCTTGGAGCGATTAAGCCTTCTCACTTTGATGAAGAAATGTATGAAGAATTAAAAGAGATTTACGATATGGTCATGAGAAAGAATTCATTTAGTCCGAATGAAATGCAGGCATTGGTGGAAGAGCTTGGGAGTCTAAGAAAAAAGTAAGGAAAAAACCCGTTATTACATTTGAATAACGGGTTTTTTTTTATTTTTGTTCGGTTAAGATAATGGGGCCATCTTTTGTGATCGCAAGTGTATGCTCATATTGTGCCGAATATTTACCGTCAAATGTTCTTGCCGTCCAGCCATTGTCGTCCATCTTCGTTTGGTATCTGCCGATATTCACCATTGGCTCAATCGTAAACACCATACCTTCTTTAATTCTTGCCCCTTTTCCAGGTAGTCCATAATGGGGAACATCCGGTTTCTCGTGAATCACGGCACCAATACCATGGCCAATAAAGTCACGAACTACAGAAAGACCTTCACTTTCAACATATGTTTGGATTGCATGGCCAATATCCCCAATTCGATTCCCGACAACGGCCTGTTCAATTCCCTTGTATAAGGCTTCCTTTGTTACTTTCAATAAATGATCTGTTTCATCGGTAACTTTGCCAACTGCATAAGACCATGCTGAATCGGCCAAGGCTCCATTGTAATTAACCACCATATCAATTGTTACAATATCACCATCTTTTAATGGTTCCTTTCTAGGAAAGCCATGGCAAACTTCGTCGTTGATGCTTGCACAAGTAGCATATTCATAGCCTTTATAGCCTTTTTGTTCCGGTGTCGCTCCACTTTTACTTAGAAATCCATTAACAAATTCCTCTATTTCCCAGGTTGTTACACCTGGTTTTATTAATTTAGCAATTTCTTTATGGCAGGCTGCAAGTATATCTCCAGCCTTTTTCATCGCTTCAATTTCACGTTGTGATTTAAGGACAATCATTTAGCAGTATCCCCTTCCATTTTTGTTTATTTTTATGTATGTTTAACAATATGGTTCAACGCAGCATCATTATTCGTAAAAAAATAATACTTTAGGTTGGCAACACTTATAATATTACCTCTATCTGCTCATTTTTTCAAAATATCTTAGTTATGAAACGATCTTTCCCAATGTTCATTATATTGTAATATTAACATGTTCTTAATATGGTACTTTTCCATTCTTTTTGGTAGAATATATATATTAATATTAAAAATAGGTGTGTGAGACCCAATGATCGGTGACCGCGTTAAAAAATTTCGCTTAGAAAAGAAAATGTCATTATCCGAACTTGCTGAACAAGCAGGAGTTGCTAAATCTTATTTAAGTTCGCTTGAAAGGAACCTGCAAAAGAATCCATCCATTCAATTTCTCGAAAAAATTGCTGCTGTATTAAATCTTCCAGTTGAGTATTTAATCCATGAGCAAATTGACAAGGATGAATTAGATAGCGGTTGGATGAACCTAGTCAAAGAGGCTATGAATTCAGGTGTTTCAAAGGAACAATTTCGTGATTTCCTTGAATTTAATAAGTGGCGGATCAATCAAAATAATAACGATTAAATAAGCCTTTTTGCTCAAAAAGAAAAGCATTCTACAAAAATGTCGTTTTTTGTAGAATGCTTTCCTTTTTTTAGTATGTACTTGGTGATTCTTGGTGATGGTCTCGATTAAGAAAATCCCGTACATCTTCAATTGATAATCCAAGTTCCTTTGCCTCAAATATGAGTGCCATCCATTCCTGATCGATTACATCCACATCTCTTTCTGTAATAACCATTTTTCTCACCCCTAAAATACATATCGTATTCCAGGTAGCCCGGCCACCGTAGCAAGTTTGATTCTTGCCTTAGATCCTCGGCTTTGCGTCCCTGTTTTTCAACAGGTTTGCCTTTTTCTGTCTCCAGTACAACTTAAGCATTACCGATTACCTTATTTGCTTTTCTCCCGCTAGGTCGATTTACTTAATTCTATATGATATGTTCATTATATCTAGTCCTTTTATAACAGGGTGTTATATTTTGTCACTTTTATTAACTTTCTAACTACTTTTTCATACAAAATATTCCAAAAACCAACATAAAAATCCCTTAATTTAACTTTAACGTAACTCAATTACTGAAGTATTTCTTGAAAGATTCCTGTAATGATTGTTGATTTAATTCAGAACTTACTGTATCACTCGTCTGAAGGGTAATCAACGAACATGATACACCAATTTTACAGGCGTCTTCCGTGCTGAGACCTTTTAAATAACCAAATAAAATCCCTGCAATAAGTGAATCTATTGAGCCAGTCACATCCACAACCGGGACACTTGGCGGTACGATTGCTCCTGCTTCACCATTGTTTGTAAAATAAATGAGGCCTTTCTCCCCTCTTGTGATTACGACTTTCTCAACACCCTTTTTCATAATCACTTCTGCGGCACGGTAGAAATCTCCTTCTGAGGTAATTTCTAGTTTTGACAGGGCCTCAGCCTCTTTATGATTGGCGATTAACCATGTAACACCTTCTAAGGAATCAGGTAATTTATCAGCTTTAGAAACGGATACTGGGGTAATACAAATAGGAATACCTGTATTTTTACAGCTAGTTATCACTTGCCCGATTACTTTTGCAGGAAAATTCGTATCCAGTAAAATCATTTTTGCACTTTGAATATGGCGTATATTGTTTTCAAAGAAATATTCCTTCACTTCATTGTAAATTGACATATTTGCAAAGGCGACCGCCATTTCACCGTCATCATCAAGTACCGCTGTATAGGTTCCTGTGCTTTCTCCGTGGATTATTTCAGTGGGGCTCACATCTACAAAATCTTTCGTGTTTTGCATGAGCCATTCCCCTTCAGTGTCTGCTCCTACATAGGATAATAAAGATGTTTTCAGTCCGATCCGTCCCGAATTTTCCGCAACATTTCTTGCTACCCCGCCTTTAGTTTTCGCACTTATGGCTGGGTTTGATGTTCCGTACGCTAACGGTTTCAATGTTTGAATTTTCCAATCCACATTAGCTCCACCGATACAGATAATATCTATTATTTTTGTTTCCTTCATGTTCATGTCAGCATAACCCCTTTGGAAACATATTTAATTAAGTCAGAGTCTGATTTGCAATCATTTCACCACTATATAACAATTACGCTACTTATCCTTAAAATCCTTTTGAAAAATAATGGAAGAACAAAAAAGTGGGCAGAAAATGAATTTGGAGTCGTGGATTGGTTATAGATAATTTTTATGCTATTTAAATTTGTCTAATTTGTGACCTTTAGCATATAATATAAACAACTTATAAATATACTAAATATTATTAATATTCAATTAATGGTGGTGAAGCATCGCTATGACGATTATTCATGTTTTAAACTATTCGATTCCCATTGCGTTTATTGTGTTTGCCGGTTTTCTGCTTGACCGGATGTGCAAACCAGATAAAACGGAAGAAAAAGCTGGTGAAGAGTGAAAATAAAATTCACTCCTTCAACCAGCTTTTTTAAAAAAAAGATAGAATTCTCTTTTGAAGGTAATTATTTTTCTACTGATTGGGAATGCTACATGCGAAGACGAAAGGAGTGTTGAGTTTGGCACGCGGAGAACATTTTGAACATAAAAAGAAGAACCACCCCGGTAATTTTCCAGAAGACAGTTTAACTGAAAAACATGTAAAAGAAGCCATAGGTGATGAGGAATTCCTTGTGACCCGGGAAGCTTTTAAAAATAGGGTTGAGGAAGATGAAGGGCGAGGAGATACTGCTCGTTTGCTTCCGGAACAGACAGAGTAAAAGGCGTGAATAGTTTCACGCCTTTTTCCTATTAATATTTTTCCGCGCTTAGATTTCTAATAAATTGCGAAAATTCAATAGTCTTTAACCACTCAGCCGCTTTTTCGATATCCTTCGAAAAAATGCGGTCCTGCTTAATTGATGGAACCTGTTCCCGTCCTTTTTCATAGAACATTTTTGTGTGGGATGCCATTTTATCAACACCACGGATTTCTACTGCTTGCATCGCACAAATCAGTTCGATCGCAAGGACTCTTCTGACATTCTGGATAATTTGATAAGCATGTCTGGATGCGATTGTCCCCATACTCACATGATCCTCCTGATTGGCTGATGATGGAATCGAATCAACGCTCGCAGGATGGGCAAGTGTTTTATTTTCTGATACAAGTGCGGCAGCGGCATATTGCATGATCATCGCGCCTGATTGCAGTCCCGGTTCAGGACTTAAGAAAGGCGGCAGGTCATTTAATTGCGGGTTGACTAATCGTTCAATTCTTCTTTCAGAAATATTGGCTAGTTCTGCGACAGCAATTTTCATAAAATCCATTGCAAAAGCGATTGGCTGTCCGTGGAAGTTCCCTCCTGAAATAACCTTTTCACCATCATCAAAAATTAATGGATTATCTGTTGCCGCATTCATTTCTATTTCTAGCTTTTCTTTTACATAATCAAGTGCCTGCCAGGAAGCTCCGTGAACTTGCGGGATACAACGCAGTGAATAGGCATCTTGAACCCTTAATTCGCCCTGTTGGGTGGTTAGTAAACTGTCACTTAAATAGCGGCGAATTCTAGCTGCTGTATCGATTTGCTGTTTATAGCCCCTTGCCACATGCACCTCTTCGGCAAAGGCATCAATAATCCCATTCAGCCCTTCAATGGTCATCGAGGCAATCAGTTCACTTTCATGTGCCATCTGCTCGGCTTCCAAGTAGCCGACAACGCCCATTGCCGTCATCGCCTGGGTACCGTTAATAAGGGCCAGACCTTCCTTTGCATCTAAGGTTACTGGTAAGATTCCCTCTTGCTTCAATGCCTCAAGGGAATCCATACGTTCCCTTTTATAAAAAACTTCGCCTTCGCCAATTAACACTAAAGCGAGATGGGATAGTGGCGCTAAATCACCGCTTGCACCAAGGGAACCTTGCTGTGGAATGACTGGGATTATGTCCTTGTTAACCAATTCCAATAGCTTTTCAATGACAAGCGGTCTAATTCCGGAATATCCTTTTAAAAGTGCGTTTGCACGAAGAAGAACCATTGCTTTAGCAACAACCTCCGGGAAAGGGTTGCCCACACCGCATGCATGGGAACGTATTAAATTAAGCTGTAAGTCTTGTACATGATCTTTATCGATCAGCACATCGCTAAATTTTCCAAATCCAGTCGTTATCCCATAAACGACTCTTGATTCTGAAACGATTCTTTCTACTGCTTCCCGGCTTTTTTGGGCAGCCTCCATACTCTTTTCAGATGCCGTGACCTTTTGTTTGCGGTATAAAACATCTTTCATTTGCTCTAGCGTTAAACTATTCCCTGTCAGCGTTATCATATTTCGCGCTCCTCTACCACTTTAGTATAATAAAGAAAGAGGCTGGATTCCTAATCACATTCGATTTGGATTCCAGCCTCTTTTATAAAAACAATTGAATTTTGAACAATTTTTTGGTGATGCCTCATTGGTATCATTCCATTCATAAAACTATTGGTTTGATAATTATTGTATGTGATGAAAACCTTAATTGTCAATAAAATTTTCTGAATTTTAGCACGATATCACTTTAGCAGGATAATATAGAAAAGCGGAAGCGCCCTGGTCAGCGGCGTATGGCCTGGAGCGCTCCAACTGAGATAAAGGAAACACGAAGAGCCGGAGGCGATTCGATGTTGACTTATCGTAGGGCGGAGAGCGAAGGACACTAGCCGCTAGGGCGCTGGAGCTAGACAATTCTCAAAGTCAATATTTATGCTTACTTATCATTAAGTTAAAAAAGGCTATTCATAAAGATAGTTAATCTTCGTGAATAGCCCCAAGTATGCTGTTAATCAAACTTCAACCCTTTTAATGCTTCGGCTAAAGCATTGTTCAAAGGCTCTTCTTCCTTTTGCTGGTTTTTCAAATACTTTTGTACAGTCCGCTTATCGACTTTACCACCAGATTCTTTTTGGCGGCGAGCTTGGAAGGCAGATAGTTTTTCGCGATATCCGCATTTACATGCAAAAACTTGACCTTCACCTTCACCACGCAGTTCAAGTTTTTTATGGCATTTTGGGCAGCGTGCGTTTGTGACGCGGGCAACATTTTTCCGATGGCCGCACTCACGGTCTTGACATACAAGCATTTTACCTTTTTTGCCATTCACTTCAAGCATCGGTTTTCCGCAGTCTGGACAATTCTTCGTCGAGATGTTATCGTGCTTGTACTTTTTATTACTTGATTTAATTTCAGCAACAATTTCTTTGGTGTAGTTTTTCATTTCGCGAATAAACACATCTTTTTTCAACTTGCCATGTGCAATTTGATCAAGCTTTTGTTCCCACTCAGCAGTTAATGTCGGAGATTTAAGCTCCTCAGGAACTAAATCAAGCAATTGACGGCCTTTAGACGTAATATGAATATCTTTGCCACGATGCTCGATTAAAAATGAATTGAATAGCTTATCAATGATATCCGCTCGTGTCGCAACAGTACCCAGTCCACCTGTGGATTTTAAGGTTTCTGCCAGTTGTTTATTTTTCGTATCCATATACTTCGTTGGATTTTCCATTGCCGACAGTAATGTCGCCTCATTAAAACGGGCAGGCGGCTTCGTTTGACCTGATGTTTGGGCGATTAGTTTGACGTTTAATGTATCACCTTTTTCAATCCGAGGTAAGATCTGTTCTTTCAGATCATCATTTTCATCGTCCTCTTCAAGTCGGTTATTATAAACTTCTTTCCAGCCAAGTGATAAAATTGTTTTTCCTCTAGCAACGAAGTTTTCATCACCGATTTTTGCACGAAGCGTCAATTGCTCGTACTCAAATGCCGGGAATAATACTGCTAGGAAACGTTTAACAACTAAGTCATAAATTTTTCGTTCTTTATCTATAAAGGCTGAAACATTCACATATCCTTCTGTTGGAATGATGGCATGGTGGTCGGATACCTTGCTATCATCAACAAAAGATTTAGAAGCCTTGATCGGCTTTTTTAAGATTTTATTTGTTAGTACGCGATATTCACCAATTCCACATGCCTTCAGACGCTCTGGTATGGTTGGGACAATATCTGATGAAATAAACCGTGAGTCTGTCCTTGGATAGGTTAAAACTTTATGTTGTTCGTACAGCTTTTGCATAATATTTAGTGTCTCTTTAGCGGAGTAACCGAATATTTTATTGGCATCTCGCTGTAATTCTGTTAAATCATAAAGGCCTGGAGAAAAAGACTTCTTTGGCTTCTTTTCAATTTCCGTAACAATTGCATTTTGTTTGCCCAGTTTTTTTACAATCGCATCGATTTTCTCTTTTTCAAAGCTGCGACCGTTACCTTTTGTATCCTGCCAAGTCAGCTTTAATTGGTCTGCCGTTTGGGCTTCGATGCCGTAATAGGTTTGGGCTTTGAAGTTCCTAATTTCATCCTCACGGGCAGCGATGATTGCAACAGTAGGTGTTTGGACTCGACCACAGTTTAATTGGGCATTAAACCTGGTTGTTAATGCACGTGTTGCATTAAGACCGATATACCAGTCAGCCTCCGAACGTGCGACAGCTGATGCATATAAATTGTCATAGGCCTTACCCGGCTTCAAGTTTGCAAAACCGTCTTTAATCGCTTTATCTGTAACAGAGGAGATCCATAGACGTTTAATCGGTTTATTGACTTTTGCTTTATCAATAATCCAACGTGCGACTAATTCTCCCTCTCTCCCTGCGTCTGTAGCCACGATTATTTCATTGACATCATTTCTAATCAGTTGACTTTTAACAGCATTAAATTGTTTTCCAGTCTGCTTAATGACGGTCAATTTCAATTTCTCAGGCAGCATAGGCAGATCTTCTAAATTCCATGTTTTATATTTGACATCGTAACTTTCAGGGTCAGCAAGTGTGACTAGGTGCCCAAGTGCCCATGTAACGATATATTTATTTCCTTCAAGATACCCGTTTCCTTTTTTATTACAATTAAGCACATGTGCAATGTCACGTGCGACAGAAGGCTTTTCAGCAATTACAACACTTTTTACCATTTTAAAAACATCCTTTCGAATTTCCATAAGTTAAATATAGCATACGTCCCTAATGGATTCAGTATTTCCGAATTTTCCAATCCCGGACGTTGAACCGTTATTTTCCTTTTTTTCTTGTATAACATTCCATCTGGATAGTATGATATAATGGCAAACTATCGAAACGAGGATACATAATGAGGATTAGGGATTGGGATACAAATTTAAAGGTGCGCTTGTTTGCTGAAGCGATGATGAATATTACCTTTTGGATGTTTTTTCCGTTTTTGACGATTTATTTTGCCGAGGAATTCGGTAAAAATAAAGCTGGTTTATTATTAGTTTTTTCACAGGTTTTTTCTGTTTTGGCCAACCTAATGGGTGGGTATTGTGCCGACCGTTTTGGAAGAAAACGAATGATGGTGCTTTCCGCAATCGGGCAAGGTCTTTCGTTTTTATGCTTTGCACTTTCAAGTTCCCCATGGTTTCAATCACCTTGGTTAGGGTTTCTCTCTTTTGCTGTTGCAGGGGTGTTCGGTTCTTTTTACTGGCCTGCAAGTCAAGCTATGGTAGCGGATGTCGTGGACGAAAAAGATCGCAGCAATGTCTTTGCCATTTTTTATACATCTATTAATATAGCAGTAGTTGTAGGGCCAATATTGGGAGCCATTTTCTATGTTCACTATCGCTTTCAGCTGTTGCTTTTTGCGGGTGCCGTTTGTATTTTACTAGGTTTGATTCTAGCAAAATGGACACGGGAAACTGTCCCTGTTCAAAAATCAAATTCATTATCCGGCGACGGGAAGTGGTATTACTTTTTACAAAATCAAATAAGGGATTATGCGCTTATTGTAAAGGACAAAACGTTCCTTCTCTTTATTATTGCAGGTGTTCTAGCCGGGCAGACATTTATGCAATTGGACTTATTAATTCCCGTTTATATTAAGGATTTTGTAAAAAGTCAAACCCTCTTTTCCATCGGTGAATGGGCGTTTACTGTCAAAGGTGAGCAGGCTTTTGGGATTGTCCTGGCTGAAAATGGTTTCCTTGTCGCACTATTGACTGTTTTTGTTACAAAGTGGATGGGGAAATATTATGAAAGAAACGTGTTTGTCCTTTCCTCAGTCGTCTATGCCATTTCAATCGTTCTCTTTAGTCAAACACATTGGATATGGGGCTTAATTATCGCGATGGCGGTTTTCACCTTTGGAGAATTAATGGGCGCCGGGCTCCAGCAGAGCTTTGTTTCTAGGATTGCACCGGAACATATGAGGGGACAATATTTTGCTGCAGCAAGTTTGCGATTTACTCTTGGACGGACAATTGCCCCACTGTCCATTCCCATGACGGTTTGGATCGGCTATGGATGGACATTCTTTGTACTCTTTCTGTTGGCACTGGTGAGTGCGGGATTATATTGGGTTATGTTTACTGTGTTTGAAAAGCAAAAAGCGGAAGCGACCGTTATCTAAAAAAGCACTTTATAGTGCTTTTTTTATTTTATCTTCAAAAATTCAAATATTCGTCAAAAAATTGTACTAAATTGTTCACATTTGCCTCTTTTAATTTTATAATTAACGTATTAAAGGTTTCTATTATAAGGGCGGTGGAATTAATGGAATTGTCACAGTTCATGGCTCCAACCTCATTGTCAGGCATTATTACATTCCTAGTATTATTTTCCGCGGGTGTTTATTTTAATATAAAAGTGTACGGCAGCAAGTTACAGTAAAGATGACAATCTTTACTGTTTTTTTGTTTTTAAGGAGTGCTGCTTTCGGTTTCTTTTTCCAAATAAAAACGCTACAATATAAAAAGATTCTGAAAAAGGAGATATACATATGAGCGAATTTCAAAAAAAACTTGAAAAATATGCTGAGCTTGCTGTTAAGGTCGGTGTTAATGTCCAGTCAGGACAGACATTAGTCGTACAGGCAACTTTAGATGCTGCAGAATTTGTCCGTCTGGTGGTCAAAAAAGCATACGAAACTGGTGCCCACAATGTCGTTGTAAACTGGAATGACGATACTGTGACAAGAACAAAATACGACCTAGCTCCAGATCAAGCATTCCAAGAGTACCCTGTTTGGCGTGCAAAAGAAATGGAAGAACTTGCGGACTCAGGCGCCGCCTTTATGTCTATCATATCTAGCAGTCCCGATCTACTTAAAGGTGTGGATCCTGAACGGATTGCCAACTACAATAAAGCTGCCGGTAAAGCATTAGCAAACTACCGCAAGGCATCACAAACCGATAAGGTGAGTTGGACCGTTATTGCAGTGCCTTCCGAGGCTTGGGCTGCTAAAGTATTCCCTGATGAGCCTGCGGAAGCCCAGGTCAGCAAGCTTTGGGACGCTATCTTTAAAGCTGTCCGTGTGGATGTTGAAAATCCGGTTGAGGCTTGGAAGAAACATGACGAAACCCTTCATGAAAAGGTTCAATATTTAAATGAAAAACGATACCAGAAGCTTCATTATACAGCACCTGGCACGGACTTAACGATTGAGCTTCCGGATAAACATCTTTGGATTGGAGCCGGCAGTGTGAATGAAAAAGGCGTTGAATTTATGGCCAATATGCCGACAGAGGAAGTTTTCACCGTTCCATTAAAAACGGGTGTAAATGGAACAGTTGCGAGCACAAAACCATTAAGCTACGGCGGGAATATTATTGATCGTTTTTCCGTTACATTTGAAAATGGGAAAATTGTTGGTGTTAAGGCTGAGGAAGGCGAAGAAATCTTAAAGCGTCTTGTCGATACAGACGAAGGTTCTCATTATCTTGGTGAAGTGGCACTTGTTCCGTTTAATTCACCAATTTCACAATCAAATGTTCTTTTCTTTAATACTTTGTTTGATGAAAATGCATCAAACCACTTAGCGATTGGAAGTGCTTATGCCTTCTGTATTGAAGGCGGTAAGAAAATGACATCGGAAGAATTAGCAGAAAATGGGCTAAACGAAAGTATTACTCACGTTGATTTCATGATTGGCTCAGCAGAAATGGACATCGACGGCATCACTGCCGATGGAGCATCAGAACCAATCTTCAGAGCGGGAAATTGGGCTTTTTAGTAAACATTTAATAAGTAACTCAGAGCAGGTGATGGTGACATCTGCTCTTTTCTCTATAGTAAAAAAGAAGGATTCTAAAGGATAGATATTGCAATTAAATATAGTAAGGGTATAAAATGGACAATTAAGAAAATGACCAATCATTTTGGAGGAAATTAAATATGTGGAATGAATTTAAAAAGTTTGCCATGAAAGGCAATGTTATTGATTTAGCAGTCGGGGTCATTATTGGGGCTGCATTTGGGAAGATTGTTTCCTCACTTGTCGCGGATATCATTATGCCATTAATCGGCATGATTATTGGGGTGGTAGATTTTTCTGATCTTGCCTATGGAAAATTAAAATATGGTCAATTTATTCAAACGATTGTTGACTTCTTAATTATATCCTTCTCGATTTTCCTGTTTGTAAAATTCATCACCCGCTTTAAAAAGAAAGAAGAGGCAGCGCCTGCTCCTGTAAAGGTCGACCGCAGTGAAGAGCTACTAGCTGAGATTCGCGATTTATTAAAAGAAGAGAAAGAAATTTTAAGAAAAAATGAAACATCTTGACCATTTCATCGTATATCTTAAGTAACAAATTAATTTAGAGGTGAACAAATTTGTATACTCAAACGTCAACAGAATATATGCCATCCGTCTTACGTACCTTTGCTCTTTCACTTGCGATTGCCTTCCTTGGGACAATGGCGGGAGTTTATGTACCTCCAAGCTTATTTTTACCGTTAGCCATTTTGGAATTTGTGATGATTCTCGCTGCGGTCTTTTTCAGACGTAAAAAAGCAATCTCTTATTCATTTTTATATATTTTTACGTTCATCTCAGGGATTACGCTGTATCCAATTGTCGCCTATTATGCTGCAACTGCAGGTGCAAATGTCGTCATCATGGCCTTTGCCACCACAACGGTTGTGTTCTCTGGTATTTCGATTTATGCGGCAAAATCAAAACGGAACTTTTCTTTCTTAGGTGGTTTCCTGCTTGCTGCCTTGCTCGCATTAGTGGCGATTTCACTTTTTAATATTTTCTTCCCGCTGAGCACAACGGGAATGCTTGCCTATTCCTTTATTGGCGTAGTAATATTTAGCGGCTATGTTCTCTTTGATGTCAGCCGCATGAAACACCACGGTGTAAGAGCAGAAGAAGTGCCATTAATGGCATTAAGCTTATACTTAGATTTTATTAACTTATTCGTCAGCATCCTTCGTATCTTAGGAATTCTCAATAGTAGAGACTAAATAGAAAAAGGAGCTTGGAATTCTTTCCAAGCTCCTTTTTCTATTTGCTATTATCGATAAGGATTAATCCTCGTTGAATCATTTGTTTAACAGACGAACCCCAGTCTGTCGTCTGCAGCCTTTCTTCAATAAGGGCGATTTGAGGATGGCCACTATGGTGCAATTTATAGAGCTCTAATATTTCGAGCCGCAATAACCATTCCTTAGGATATTGATCATCTAAAATAGCTAATACCTGCGTTAATCTTTCTTCATTCCAATTAGAATCCTCACGTAAACTTCTTATTTCATCATATAAGGTTTCTAATTCATTCCAAGACTGATGCTCCACGACTTCTTCTGTTTCTTCCATTAATGGAAATACATAATAATTGTTCGGGTCAGCAGCCCCCGCAAAGACTGATGTCACCCCAGCCCCAACAGCCATATCAAATGTTCCCCAGGATTTTTCAAACAGCACCATATCCTTATAGGTCACTTTACAATCCTTAAAGGAAATTAAAATGGGCCTCCCCTCTGCTAGCAAAATACTTTTTACAGTCCCCTTTACTTTTACACCACTTTGGAATATTAATTTCGCTGCCTTTTCTTCTATGATTTCTAATTCTCGTAACTGCTCCAAAGAGCAGTCCTCCAGAGCTATATTACCTTTTAATCTGCCAATCGGCGTTCCAAAGCCTTTATGATGCGTTACTTTCCCGTGCCCATCCAGCTGCTTATTATCAAATGATAATGCTGTAGGCCCTTTTGTGCGAAAATAAACTGCTTCGCCCTTTTTATCCTTCAAAATAGTTCCCAGTATACCGGTTACTTGCAGCCCCGATGAAAAAGCCATCGTCGCAACACTTTCCGTTTGCAGTGCTTTATCAAGACTTTCCGTTCCACCTTTTCGAAAGGCCATTGTCGCAGCAAATTGATCAACTTCTGCTACTAAGTCAGCAAAGCTTTCACAAACAAATAACTGCGGTTGAGGCTTGGTCACATCATATGGTGTCTTCGTACATTCTTCAATCGAAAAAGGAATTTTTCGAACATCCTCTTTCAAACAGCTTTGGCTTTCCCCGACTGATGAAAGTAAACCCGCTCCATATATTTTAGGGTTTACGACCTCCCCAATTAACCCATATTCAACTGTCCACCAAAATAGCCTTGAAACCTGATCCGCTTCCGATAACCCTTTTACCTTCTTTCTTGCTTCAGCTACCTGTATCTCCGCTTCTTTTACCTGCTCTGAAGTTGAGTTAGGATCTTCTGCAACGATCGTTAAATGGCGGACTGCCATAAATACTTTCAGTTTTTCTTTACTGGAAAGTGCCTTAGAACCTATTTCTCCAATTTTCCTCACAAACTCGCGGTAAGATTCATCCAATAGTATCGGTGCATGTCCGGCAGCTTCATGAATCATATCGGGGGCAGGTGTATAGGCAATGTTTTGGATGTTCCTTATTTCTGTTGCAATCGGGAGAATCCTATTTGCTAAAAAGCCATAAAATGCTGAACCGGGAATGAGCCCATCAATCGTAACAGCACCCCAGCCTACTTTTGCCAGGCTCGTATTCATATCATCCACCTTCGGAATTGAATCAGTCTTGATCCCCGAATCCATTAAGCCATTTACATAGGCAGGATGGGCAATATCTTTTAAAAAATAATGATTTTGCTTCATGACAAATCGCCAAACTGCATGTTCAATCGGTGTATAGCGATGGTAATATTGCTTTGAAATATATGGCTGTAAATGTGCAGGAATATTCTTTGTTCCTTTTCCAGTCATCTTGACCCTTCCCCTTTTCATAAAAGAGTTGTTCGGAGCCTTTAAGCAAGTGACAGCATTTTTGGTCGTAATCGTTCTTTCGCCCGTTTCATTCTCGTTTTTACGGTCGACATGGGCAGGTTGCTTTTCTTAGCAATTTCCAGAAGAGATAAATCTTGATAGTAATATAGATAAATAGGATAACGGTAAATTTCCGGTAATGTCCTCACTTTTTCAGCCATTTGTTCTGCAGAAAATTTATGTAAGACTTCGTCTTCAGGAATGGATGTTGGCTCGCATGAGGTTGAGTAAGTATAAACCTCTTCCTTCCAAAATTGCTTTGACTTATTTTCCTTCCGCCAGTAATCACGGCATTTATTGACTGCAATCGTAAACAACCAGCTTTTGTATTTACATTGCTCCTTAATGGAAGGATATGCTAAATAGGCGGAGAGTAACACCTCTTGATAAAGGTCCTCTGCCAATTCTCTATGTTTCACTAACGATAAAATATATTTATATATGGCTGTTCCATATTCATTCACTAAGTCCTCAAATGTATTTTTCTTCATTTTCCTTTGTCCTTTCCCTCTGTTAATTCGTCTTCATATTATTAGACGGAAAGAACAGCCCGCCCCCCTACACTTCGAAAAACTTTTTTTAAAAAGAAATTTTTACCTCTCAGTTGCATTTGGAATAACGCCCTTCATAAAAACCGTGACACCGATCTTTTTACAAATCGTTAAATAATGCATCATTGCTAATAAAACAGAGCCAGTATTCATCCCAATAATGACCCCGTTCATCCGCCATTCTGGTGAGGAACCAAGCCAGAGAATGAGCCCAAAGGATATGATCGTTGACCAGATAATATGAATAAAGGCCTCTTTTAACAAATCAAGTCCAATCAAAAAGGCCTGAAGGGGCATGATGAAAAAGTGAAATAAGAAAAACGGCCAAAGCAGCTGCAAAAATACAGCAGAAGTAGCTGATTTAAAAAATAGTGACGTTAATTGCGGTGCAAAAAGGTAGAAAATGGTCACAGCCGCAATACCATATAAAAGGGTAAGCTTCATCACTTGCTGCAGCATCTTTTGTAAGGTTGGAAAATCTTTTTGTGAATGGGTTTTTGAAACAGCCGGGATTAGGACAATCATTAACGAATGAGCAATAAATGCTGGGAAGAATCCGATGGATACCGCAACACCCATTAGCATTCCAAATTGCTCTGTGGCGAGCGTATCGGTCATGCCAGAGTGAACCAAGGCAGCCTTTATAATGAATGGTTGGATTGCACCAGTGAAGGCTGAAAACAAGCGTAAGCCTGTCGTCGGGATTGACACCGCCATTAAATTTTTCCGAACGATCTTTTTATTAATATTGGAAAAAGGCTGACGTTTCAGCTGCTGAAATTGAATGATAAACATGTAAACTAAATAAAGAAATACCACAATCTCACTGCCAATCAGTGTACCAATAGCAATTAACAACGATGATTCTGCATTAAACGCAAAAAAGCGGAACAGGACAAACAGCACTCCAAGCTGAATAATTTTCCGTAAAAAATTCGACACGGCTATTTTCCCCATTTGCTGCAACCCCATAAAATAGCCCCTGGCAACAGAGGTAAAGGCAATCACCGGAATGAGAATCATCACAAGCCATCTAACATATGGATGGTACGTATTAAATACCGGAATATACGGAATAACCGCTGCGGCGACTAAAAATAGAATACTGGTGAAAACAATCGTAATCGTAAGCGCGTGATAAAGGATATTCCGGTGATAGCGTTCCTCTTTTTCAGCAATGAATTTGGAAATCGATACAGGCAGCTCAAAGCTTGACAGTAACACAATTAAAAAGATGGTTGGCAGAATGGACATATAAAGCCCTAATCCATGTGATCCCAGCTCCCTCGCAAGAATCATATTCACCAAGACTTCAATTCCTTCCCCTAAAAAAGCAGCAGCAGCTAAAAAGAATATTCCTTTATAGTAAATAGCCAATTTTACAATCTCCCTTTTATTCATCTCTTTTAAACTTATGAGACAAGTTCCATGAATAGTAGGAGATTTTTTTCTTCCCATAAAAAAAAGAGCTTTGGCAGCCCTTTTAAACATTTGTGGTAATGATTTGTTTACCCTCATTTTTTTTAACCAAGTACGTCATGAAAACAATTACCGCAAGTAATAACAGTTGCGTAATCGTTGTTTCCCATGTAGGATACAATCCGATCCAATCAATAAACGGTAAGTTTTCAACTGTCGAAGTTGGAAGCACATTAGAAATCTGCAAGGCATGAATGCTGATTCCAAGGATTTTAAAGGCCAAGAAGTAAATTAACAGGGTGGCCGCCCTAAAAAACAGACGGATTGGAATTTTTACACTGTACTTAATAATAAGAAAGCCCACTACAACTAAAATACCAACGGCCAGAAGGATTCCTGCAGTTAGCTGGGCCAAACTAATATATGGAGTAATACCGGTATAAAAAATAATCGTTTCTGCTCCTTCACGAAAGACAGACAGAAAACTTATGAAGCTGAAGGAAAGAAGGCTTCCCTTTGCAATTGCCTGCTGCATTTGCTGGTTAATGTATTTATTCCAGTTTCCGATACTCGATTTATTATGAAGCCATGCCCCTACTGTCAGCATCATGACAACCGCGACAACACCGGTTATCCCTTCAATATATTCCCTGCTTGAGGCGGCAACGATTTGTGAAAAAACGATGTTGATGATGACAGCCAGGACCGCACTGGCTAAAATCCCGGCAATGACTCCGGACCAAATCCACTTTTGCTTTGATGACTGCCCCATTTTTTTCAAAAAGGCAATTAACGTAACGACAATTAATAAGCCCTCTAAGCCTTCACGTAATAAAATCAGCGCCGCATCCCAGAAGGAATAATCGGTCTTACTTATTAAGGGTTTAATGCGTGTATTCAGTTCCTTCACGATATCAGAAGCCTTTTCGGCTTTTACTTTTTCAGAATTTAGGATACTAATAGCAGTAGGAATTTTCGTTTCAATATCACTATATAGCTTGCTATCTCTGGTAGAAACATCCCCTTCCACCATCGGCCAAATAGTAAGGAGTTCATTTAATTGGCTGCTGGCTCCTTGATAATCTTTTTCAGAGATTTGCTTTTCTGCTTGAGTTAATAGGTTCGATACATCTGTCAGCGAATAATTTCCTTCAAGCTCTGTCGAAACTTTCCCCGCTAAAAAGTTTTCTACCTCTACTGTTAATTGCTCTGCGTTTTGCTTCGCCTTTACCAAATCGGCGGGCTCCTGGGTAATCGCTATTCGGATGAGTGCCGTGTATTTTTCAATATTCCCGTATGCGGCAATGCTCTCATCATGGACCATTTTTTCTGATGCAGTCCATCCATTCATTAGTTGTTGGTATTGGCCTTTTAAACTAGCAGTATCTTCTTTTTCAATCGACGCCTTCAGATTGTTAATGAGCGGGAGTAACTGTTTTACCTGTTCTTTAGCTTTTTCCTTATCTTGAGGATTTTGTTCCTCCTCATACAGAACGACTGCACTTGAAAGGGACGAAAGGCTTTTTGAAAGTTCCTCTTTTTCTACTTTCCCTGCTGCTAGTAGTCTTTGAACCACTTTCAGTTCATGATCCACTTTTTTCGCCTGTTTGCTGCCTGCTTTCTTTATACTTTTCCATTCATTCGCAAACTGCTCTATGTTTTTCTGAACGACAGCCTGTTCGCCATCCTTGACCTTCATTAAACTATCGCCAATCAGGACGAAAAGTTCATCATGATTTTCTGCTGCTTCCGCCGGTTGTATTGTTTGAAACAAAACTAAAAATGCAGCTAAAAATACTATTTGTTTAACTATCTTCGTTAATCGTGGCATCTATCTCTCTCCTCTGTAAAAAGGCAAACCATTAATTAAAAAGTGTCTCACCTATAAATCCACCCTGCTTTGCTCCAGGTAAGCAAGCAAAAATGGCGCTTCCCCTATGGGATGTATATTCATTTAATTTATCCATTTTGGCTAACCTATTTTGGATTGGGATAAATTGTTTACTTGGTGTGCGCTGGAAACAAAGGAATAGCAGGCCGGCATCAAAGCTCCCCGTTTTCATGTCCATTCCATCAGAGTAGGAGTAGGCCCGGCGCAGTATTTTTTCAGAACCGTTCCCATGTGATAACCGTGTATGTGAGTCAACAGGTATGCTGTATTCTCCTTGTTCATTTTTCTTCTGTAAATCTAATGTTTCAAATTCATCTTTTTGTCCTAATGGCGCGCCGCTGTCGCGATTCCTTCCAAATGTGTTTTCTTGTTCTCTTAAATTCGTCCTGTCCCAAACCTCAATATACATTTGAATCCGGCGGACAACGAGATAGCTGCCATTAACGAGCCAATTGGGGCCATCTCCCGGCTGCACCCATACAGTCTGGTTCATTTGTTTTTCACTGTTTACGTCCGGATTAGCAGTCCCATCCTTAAACCCAAAGAGATTCCTAGGCGTTTCATTTTTCGTATCTGACTGTTTGGTTCGCTGAAAGCCAGTTTGTGCCCATCGCAATGCTGCCTTACCTCTGGCAATTCGAATCAGGTTTCTTACTGCGTGGAATGCCACCTGCAAATCATCTGCGCATGCTTGGATACAAAGATCCCCGCCAGTCCATCGCTCTTCCAATGCATCAAGCGGAAATTTCGGTAAATCCACTAATTCTTTAGGTTGTTTCTGTTTTAAACCAAAGCGATCCTGATTGTCTTTTATAAAAAGACTTGGACCTACCCCAAAGGTAATCGTTAGGTTTGATGCGGATAAGCCTGCAGCCTCCCCGGTATCCTTCGGCGGCATAAATTCGTTCCCGGATAATTCCCCGACTGCCTCTCCCGCTGTCATTAGGGCTGCCGCCTTTGTCCACTCCTTAAATAGTTTTACCAAGTCTTCCTTTTTGGCTGTTGTCACATCTAAGGAGACAAAATAAACATGATTCTGAGTTTTCGTGGTGATTCCGCCTTGATGCATCCCATAAAAAGGCACGATTTCATTTGTATCTGTTGTCGCCGCATTCCCCTCTTTAAGCGAAAGGAAGCCACCCAGCCCTGATGCGCCGAGGATTACACCTACACCACCGACACCGGCAGTTTTAAGGATATCTCTTCTTGATATCTTTGTTCCATTAAGGACAGAATCATCTTGGGTGTTCGTTTTCTCTGTCAATTAAGACGCCTCCGTAACCATTCCTATTTGAGACAGCGGTTCTGCAAGCGCATCAATCGCTTGGCTTAGCTCTTTCACTTGTGCTTCTGTTAATTCTGTATAAAGCTTATAGCCATCACCACTTTTTTGCTGGTTCAATAAAAGATAGATCTCATCAAAACGTGTTTGAATTTCCTTTGACAGCTCATTATCTTTTTTCGTTAATTCCGGATTTAACAGCTGATATATTTTTTCCGCTCCCTCTACATTCGCGGCAAAATCATATAAATCAGTGTGTGAATAACGATCCTCTTCACCCGTCACTTTTGAAGTTGATACCTCATTTAAGAGGTCCACTGCCCCTGTGATCAATAAATCCGGTGTAACCTTAACCGTATCTACTTTGGCTCTTAGCAGGTTAACATCTTTCATCAACTGATCGGCATATTGTTCATATCCCTTTGTTGTGTTTTCCTCCCATAATCCTTTTTCAATTCGGTGATATCCGCCCCACTCTGCCTCTGGGACATCTCCCGCGCGGGCATCGATTTTCGGATCAAGATCGCCAAACACCTCTGCAATCGGTTCTGCGCGCTCATAGTGCATCCGTGCCGGTCCATATAGAGCTTTTGCTTTATCGATTTCACCATTTTTTACAGCCGTGGTAAATGCTTCAGTTGCCTTTACAAATTCTTCAATTTCGCCAATAGCATACTCTCGGTAAGCTTTGGTTATCTCATCAAGAGCGTTTGAAGCTGTATTCTTTGCTTCTTTCACCTTTTCTGTTGATGCTGTTTTATCCGTATTTGCACATCCAAATAATAGACTGCTAGATAACAATAAAATCCCAGATACTTTTAATAGCTTCATATGTAATTAGTTCCCCCAATAAGGTTAATAATGATAATCATTTTCATTACCTATAATAACAGCAATTGAGAATATTTTTCAATTACTTTTTTAAAAATACAAAAAAAAAGACTCTCCAAATATCGGAAAGTCTCCATCCTTACTTTATTAATGAATGCTTAAAGGCATAGATCACTGCTTGGGTACGGTCTTGGACGCTTAGCTTGCTTAATATATTGCTTACATGGGTTTTGACGGTTTTCAAGGCGATGTATAAATCATCGGCAATATCCTGATTGGTTTTGCCCTCGGCCATTAAGAGTAAGATTTCCAGTTCACGGCTTGTTAAATCCTCATGTGGCAGATGTGTATTCTTTTGGCGCATTTTCACCATCATTTTTCCGGTTACTTCCGGTTCCAGGACGGATTGCCCATGGTATGTAGCGCGGACAGCATTGGCGATTTCACCTGCTTTAGAGGTCTTCAGCATATAGCTTGTGGCCCCGGCTTCAAGCGCTGGATATACCTTTTCATCGTCCAAGAAGCTTGTTACGATAATGACCTTTGCTTCAGGCCATTGTTCAATTATTTGCCTTGTTGCTTCAATCCCGTCCATTTCCTTCATCACTAAGTCCATAAGAATGATATCTGGGCGAAGCTCAAGTGCGAGTTCCACACCTTTTTTTCCATCAGCTGCCTCACCTACAACTTCAATGTCAGGCTGCGCCGATAAATAGGAGGATACACCAATCCTCACCATCTCATGGTCATCAACAAATACGACTCTAATCATGGGCACCATCTCCATTTATCATCACTGGAACTTTTACCTCCAGCCTTGTTCCCTTATCTTTAACACTAATCACTTTTAATGTCCCGCCTACTTCAACGGCTCGTTCATGCATATTTTGCATCCCATAGGAACCCGCTTTCATTTCGTTTACTTCAAAACCGATTCCGTCATCGACAATCCTTAAGATGACAAGATCATCTCGTTTGACCATTAGAACCTCGAGTTTACTTGCTTTCGAATGCCTTAAGGTGTTCGATACAGACTCTTGGAGGATGCGAAAAAGGTGATCTTCTACCCCTTTGTCTAATGGAAAAGCTTCCACCTTCCATTTAATGTCCATTGTTACCTTTTGAGATAATTCGATTAAAAGCTCTTCAATTCCTTCTTGGAGTGTTTTATTTTTTAAGGCAACTGGTCGTAAGTGTAAAAGGAGTGCCCGCATTTCGAGTTGTGATTGGTGGATCATCTCTTCGACCAGCTTTAGCTGCTTTGCTTCCCGGTCCGTTTCTGACTGGAGTTTTGTTTCATTGATCGCTGACATCATCATCGATGCAGCAAATAATTGCTGACTCACAGAATCATGCAGTTCCCGGGCAAGACGGTTTCGTTCCTGCTCAATTATTTGCTGGATTCTTTCTTCCGTATCTTCTACCTTTTCGGTTGCTAACCGTTGTGAAAGCTTTGCCTGTTCCGACATTTGTTTGCCGATTTTCTCGATTCGTTCGGCAATCATTTGCATTTCCGTGACGGACGGCTTCTCTTTTACTTCCAATTGTCTGCCTTCCTCCAATTGGTGCAACGCATGTTCAATAGAGAGAAACTGCTTTCGCCAAAAAAATCCTTGCCCTCCGCCTAAAAGAATCCCTATCGCAATGCTAAAGGCAGGCACAAAAATAACAATCGGAATGTCCATGAAATGCCTGCTCCATAATTCTGACCAATCGTTTATTGGGAATACAAAAATAAAAACGGCACCGACAATGATGGCAATGAGAAAGGAAAAGCCGACGCTCCAGACAATTTGACGCCCAGTCGTACTCATATCCGGCTCACCTCTAAATTCCCCACAACGAGCGAAGTGAAAATTTTCACTTTTTGCTCGGACTGATCAAAGCCGGGTGTTTTTAGCTGGAACACTTGATTGAAAATCTTGGATTCGTGGCTGCCGAAAATCGTTGTCGAACCGATCACACAAGAATGATGGATACTTACATCAATTTCATATGGGACAAGGATCTGGACATTGCCAATGATATTTCGGATAAAAATAACTGTTTCCCCTTTTGGCAGCATCGTATAACTGAGATCAATGATGGTATCACCGACCCCGGTCTGAATGTTTACGTCCTTCCATTCATAAACGCCAACAGGAGTTTTTTGCTGTCCTAAAAAGATATTTCCAAACAACGGCTCCGATTTAATCAATGTTTCTTCTTGCTGTGCCGGTTCTGGTTTGATGAAATCAGGAGAGATCCTTTTAGGCTGCTTTTTAGCTGTTAAGAACTGAATGAAAAAGTGCAGTAAAATAGCTAACAATAAAAACTTGAAGGTCATCATATTGACGATGCTAAGGACAAAGAAAATAATCCCGCCGATAAAAAGGATTTTTCCAAGCTTTTTACCTGCCCTTTTCCGCCCTAGATAAATCATTCCACCAGAAATAAAAAGAGAGAATATAAGCCCTCTGTTGAAAAATAATATCTCAAGGAGCAGTATGACAATACCGATGATGGCTAGCCATCCAACATAATCATTTTTTGTATTTTTAAACATTGGCCACCCTCCCTTTTTATTTTTTCTTTTGCCAAAAAGGCGTACAACCTACGCCTTTTTAGCCTATCATATCATATTTGTTATTAAATGGACTTGCTTTCTTCCAATTTCATATCTTTTTCTAATTGGACAATCTTTGAATCAATCGTATTGCGGTAAAAAGAGCTGTTCACTTGGTGCTCTAAGCGGTCCAGGTAGTTTTCAATATCCTTAAATTTTGAGTAGGATTTATCTGAGTAAGTATTGGAATCAAGCACTTGATTGATACGAAGGTTGGCACGAGTGACATTTTCCCGGCCCATTAATTCCATCCTTCTTAGGTTCATATCCTTAAGTTTGTGCTTCATTTCTTCATATTTTTTTTCTAAATCCCCTAGCTGCAGCTTTGTTTGTTCAAGTGATGCACTTAAACGGCTGACACGGTCTGTATATTGCTGATGCTCTGCTGCAGCGAATTGATAAAGCTCCGTTTCCCCTGCTTTAGAAGCGACCTCTGCTTGATACTTTCTTTTTTCGGCTAATTCAACCGCCTGATGGTACTCTCTTGTAAATTCATCCTTCAATGTATATTGACGTTCCAAAAGCTTTCTTACCTTCTCAGTCTCTTGCTCACATTGGCGAAGGTATTGATTAAGTAAAGCTATTGGATTTTGCTTTTCCTTTTGATCAAGAGCCTCGTGTATATCAGCTGTAATTGAGTTTTTAATTCTTGTAAATAAGTTTGTCATTGTTATTCTCTCCTTTTATATTACTAATTTTTTAATTCATTCCATTGTTTTTCAAAATTGACGAACGGATCAGATTCTTGGTTGATTTTAGTGTGCTTGTTCTCGTTCCATTTTTTATAAACGAGGTAAAGCACATAGGCTGCTGCAACGCCAATGATGGCTGGTGCGTTATGGATAGAGGCCATAAGGACGATGAAACCGATGACCCCAAGACCAATTTTTCCACCTGTAGATTCAGCTTTTAAAAATTGCTTAAATATGAAATACAGGAGCACTAGGCTAACAAGTAACCCCACCATTGGACCAATTGTTGAAAGCAGGATGACAGCTGCAATCCCTCCAGCTACCAGTAAACCAAATTTTTTCATTTTGTTTTCACTCCTTTCTTTTCTTGTTTTCATCTTACCTTTTTTCGCTAATTTCCATAATTGCGCCTGAGCTTGATTTTTATATCAGTCTCAAGACGTAGAAAGGGTCAGCCCATTAAGCACCATGCTTAAAAGACTGACCCTTGACTTTATTTTGATATAAACATCTGTACCCAATAATACCGATAGGACCCACCCGTGGCATAACCAACTCCAATACGGGTGTTCGAGCTTAAAATATTGGCTCGATGACCGGAACTATTCATCCATGACTGAACAACTGCCTGTGGTGTGGTTTGCCCGGCTGCTATATTTTCAGCTGCTGAACGGTAGGAAATACCAAAGTTCTTAATCATGTCAAATGGACTGCCATAGGTTGGGCTCGTATGTGAAAAATAATTTTTATCCCTCATGTCCGTTGCCTTATATCGGGCCACCCTTGAAAGCTCCCAATCTGCAACAAATGGCTTCAGTCCATTTTTCGCCCGCTCCTGATTGGTCAGCGAAATGACCTGGCTTTCAATCGATTTAACACCGCCTAAATCAGGAATGTTTACCTTTTGACCGGGATAAATCATGTTAGGATTTTTGAATTGCGGATTTGCTTGAATAATCTCGGTGATCCCAACCTGATACCTGACGGCAATTTTCCAAAGTGAGTCCCCTGGCTGAACAGTATAAATTTGTTGGGCAAAAGACACGCTTGGAATACAGAAAAGAGATAGTAAGAACAGAAAACTAAACCAAAAAGATTTTTTCATTTTTTTCGCCTCCTCCGAATATATAATTTTGATTTCAAGCTCAAAATATACAAGGAAGAATAAATAATATTTCGGCTGTACATTGGCAGAGGTTTCGGAGGCTCAAAATGTGAGAGATATTTCTTGGATGACCTATATCATGTTAATTTTAGCAAGCTATCGTTTAACCCATTTAATTGTTTTTGATAAAATTACCGAGTTTATTCGTAAACCTTTTGTGAAAAAGGTAAAGATTGAAACGGAAGATGGTGTAGAAACAAAGGAAGTTCCAACATCAATGTTTGGGTATCTATTGAAATGTTATTGGTGTGCCGGTGTGTGGAGCGCCATTTTATTGGGCGGAGCGTATTTGCTTTTTCCAAGAGTAACATTTGTGTTCATATTGATTTTCTCGATTGCCGGCGGCCAGTCCATTATTGAAACGTTTGTCGGCGTCAATATTAAGAAAGTCGATTACTATTCAGAACTTAAGAAAAAAGACTAGATAATTGGCAAAATGAGTCCCCCTAATGCATATACCTTTAGAAAGCTTAATTAATCGGTAAGCTTGAAAAGGGGGATGAATAATGACTCTTTTGTGGACGATGACGCTCGGTTTTCTTATTTGTCTTGGTGGTTTCGCCTGGGTAATTTTTCATTTCATAAGAGAGGCGCTTGATTCGGAGGATGCAGTACGGATTGATAAAATAAACACCGATCATGAATAGATTAGCCAAAACCCTGAAAAAACAGGGTTTTTTTGTTACGCCGGAAATTAATATTTTTCCTCCATGACATTTATTTTTCATTTTGGGAAAAATTAAACAGGAGATTATTTTAAAAGCTGGAGGCGTACATATGAGTTCATCCGAAAAAATCCACCAATTTCCAAAAACGTATTGGCGTGAAATTGATTTACCGACTTTTGAGGAATTAAACGAGGATATATCAGTTGATGTGGCGATTGTTGGAGCCGGAATAACTGGTATTACAGCGGCCTATTTTCTGTCCAAGGAAGGACTAAAGGTAGCAATTTTAGAAGCAGGTGGTGTCTTAAATGGGACAACTGGACATACAACTGCAAAATTAACTGCCCAGCACGGCATTATTTATGATGAATATATTAATCATTTTGGAAGAGAAAAGGCCAAGCTTTATTTTGATTCCCATATAAATGCCATACAATTCGTTGAAAGTAAAGTGAAGGAGGATGGAATTGACTGTGACTTCAGCAAGGAAGATGCCTACATTTATGCAACATCCGAAGAATACGCAGGTAAGCTAAAAACAGAATGGGAAGCATATAAAAGTCTTGAAATTGACGGAGGCTTAAAAGATACGATTCCATTTAATATTCCGGCAAAAGCCGCCCTTGTGATGCGCAATCAAGCACAGTATCATCCGCTTAAATTTCTAAAATCACTTTTAGATGATGCCGTTAAAGCGGGCTGTTCTGTTTATGAACATACTGTCGCTTCCGACATTGAGGACGATGATAATGAACCAAAAGTAGTAACCAAGTCTGGCCATAGGGTAACATGCAGGCATGTGATTATTGCATCTCATTTCCCATTTTATGATAAACCTGGTCTATATTTTGCAAGAATGTATGCGGATAGATCCTACGCAATCGGAATAAAAACGGATAAAGACTACCCTGGCGGCATCTATATTAGCGGCGACAGTCCAACCCGTTCGATTCGCACGACACCATATAATGGAGAAAAGTTACTGATTATCGGCGGCGAAAATCATAAAACTGGACAGGGAATCGACACGTTGAAGCATTATGAAGCACTGCAAGCATTTGCAGACGAAGTCTTTGGATTGAAAGAATACCACTACCGCTGGTCTGCACAGGATATGGTCACATTGGACAAAGTTCCCTATATCGGCCATTATACTGAAGGCCGTAAGAACGTTTTAATTGCCACCGGTTATAAAAAATGGGGCATGACAACAGGTATTCTTGCCGGACACTTGTTAACCGATTATGTGATGGACCGGGACAACCCCTACATGGAGCTCTATTCACCATCACGATTCCAGGCCGATCCCGCCTTAAAAAGTGTCATCACCACCAATGCAGATGTTGCTAAGCATCTGCTTAAGGGCAAGCTTGAATATACAGATAAGACTCCTGATGATTTACAAGACGGCGAAGGTTCTGTCGTCGTGTATAACGGAAAAAGAGCAGGAGCCTATAAGGACGAGAATGGTAAAGTGTATGTCGTCGACACCACCTGCACCCATTTAGGCTGCGAATGTGAATGGAATCGCGCTGAAAAGTCATGGGATTGCCCGTGCCATGGTTCACGGTATTCCTATTCTGGTGATGTGATTGAGGGGCCGACAAAAAAAGCTTTGGAATTACTTAAAGAAGAGTAGTGCTGTGGCTTGATTTTGAAGATATGAACAAATTTTTAGCGATATGAACAAATTTCTGGCGATATGAACAAATTTTTCGATGATATGAACAAAATAATCGAAGAAATAAACAATTTTCTATAATTATGAACAACTCCCTTTCTTTTATAAAAAAACGCCTCCTAACTCTACAGGAGGCGTTTCCGTTTATTTACTATTAGGACGGTTTCGTTTTATATCTTCCCCAGGTGTAAATTCAACCAACTCGGAGCTCTCCCTCATCGGCTTTTTCGCGTTGTTGTTACGTTGGGCATTGGCGTTGCCTAGTTTCGTTCTTCCCACACATACCATCTCCTTTTTGAGAAATTCATTGATAGTATGGATATAAAGGAGCTAACTTATTCTAGGACAGGCGCTTTACGGAAGCCTGTCATTTGTTCAAAAGCATACGCTACTTGAATTAAAAGCGGTTCACTAAATGCGGTTCCAGCAAAGGTTATCCCAACCGGCTCACCATGAGACGTAAAGCCAGCCGGAACAGCAATTGTTGGATAGCCTGCTTTAGCGCTGATATGTGAGCCTTCATCGCTTGGAAAAACAATGGCATCCAAATCATATGTTTCTAAAGCAAAATCAATTCCTTGCTGCGTCGAATGGTAAAGGTCGAATTCCAATGCATTGATATAGGCAGCTTCTGTTAACGAACCACTCGTCTTTTCCGATTCCAGCAGCACGGCCTGACCATACTTGAGCATTTTTTCTTCATTCCTTTTATTAAACTCAATCAGATCCGCCAAAGTTCTCACTGGGATTGACGGGTGAAGGCTGCCCAAATATGAATTTAAGTCCGGCTTAAATTCATAGGTTAAAACATCATACTTCCACTCGGCTTTATTAGAAGGGATTTCAATATTCTCAATGACTTCTGCCCCTGACAATTTCAGCGATTCTAATGCTGCCGCTACAACCATTTGCTTTTCCTTACTTAAGAGCTCCATAAATCCTTCAGAGGCGATTCCGATTCTTTTCCCCTTAAGTCCATCCTTAAAAAGAAATTCAGTAAAGTCGAAATCCATGAACGGGTTTGTTTTGGTAATGAAATCTTGCTCATCTTTTCCACACAAAGCAGTTAACAGGATGGCAGCATCTTCAACCGTTCTAGCCATCGGACCTGCTGTATCCTGTGTATGGGCAATGGGGATAATTCCTCTGCGGCTAATAAGACCAACTGTAGGCTTAATTCCCACTAATGAATTTTGGCATGAAGGATTTAAAATAGAGCCCGATGTTTCGGTTCCGACTGCAGCTGCCGCAAAATTGGCGGCAATCGCTGCCCCTGAACCTGAACTAGAGCCGCCGACATCAAATTTCCCCGGTCCGTAGGGATTCAAAACTTGGCCGCCTCGGGAGCTATAGCCGCTTTTCATCCCGATTGCCATGAAGTTTGCCCACTCTGTCATATTTGTTTTTCCAAGAATAACGGCACCAGCTATTCGCAATTGCTCTGCCACAAACGAGTCATTGAGAGCGATTGAATCCTTTAATGCAAATGAACCAGCACTTGTATGCATTTTGTCATGGGTGTCAATATTATCTTTTATTAAAATTGGGATTCCATGCAGCCTGCTGCGTGGGCCTGTTTCTCTCCGTTCCGCATCAAGAGCTTCCGCTATTTGAAGAGCATCAGGGTTTACTTCAAGGATTGAGTGCAATTCTTTATCGAAACGTGAAATTCTATGTAAATACATTAAAACCAGTTCTTTAGATGAAAGCCGGCCGTTCTCCATTTTTTCTTGAATTTCGCTGATTGTTACTTCCTCAAGCCATTCTTCGAGACATTTTTTTAATTTAGAATTTTCCATCGTCATCTCCCCCGTTTCTCTTTTACAATTCAAGATAAAGGCGGGAATTCCTTTTTCTTTTGTTGGTTTCGCAAATAAACTGGCGGGTTTCGCAAATAAACAACGAGGTTTCGCAAATAAACTCCCAATTTCCGCAAATAATGCAAAAAAAGCAGTGGGAGGGGTCCCAGCTGCTTTTATTTTCTCAGTTTTTGGTTTCTTTGTTCTTCTGCAACAATTTGCCCCTGATAAAAAACCCTTTTATGGAGCGGGACATCCAACTCCCGGCAATAGCGTTTAAGTTCACGTTCTTCGCGTTCGGTAACCAGTGAAATAATCGTACCATTTGCGCCCATTCTTCCTGTTCTTCCCGCTCTGTGCACATATTGTGAAATATCCTTTGGAGAGTCAATCTGAACAACATGGGTAACCCCTTGAATATCAAGGCCGCGGGCCGCAATATCGGTAGCAATCAGCATTTTCATTTTTCCATCGCGGAAAGCCTTTAAAGCGGCCTGACGCTCTAGCTTTTTCATGTCACTATGCAGGACCCCGATTGATAATTCTTTAAAAAGCAATTTTTCTTTAAAAACTTGGATTTCTCCAATGTCATTAATAAACGCAAGAGATTTACTTTGATCAATTCGGGTAATTTTTTCAATCAGCTTAATTTTATCTCGTGGCTCACATGAAAAATAAATATGATCTACTTTCCCCGATGAAGCCATTTCATCTTTTTCAATTCTTACTACTTCGGGTTCGTTTATCATTTCTTTTGCCAGCTTTTCTGTCGCTTGTTTCATCGTTGCCGAAAATAATACGACTTGACGGTCGCTCATCGTCGATTTAACAATATGTTGCACCGTGTGCAAATGCTCTGGAATCAGAAGCTGGTCACCCTCATCGAGGACAACCATTTTCACTTCGTGCATTTTTACCTTTTTCTGTTTAATTAGTTCGAGCAAGCGGCCAGGTGTCGCAAAAATGACATGTGGGCGTTTTTTTAATTTTTCCAGCTGCCGCTTTAAGTTTGCTCCGCCAATAATCGAAGTGCCTCTCACTCCGCTTCCTTCCGACCATTTTTGAAATTCTTGATAGACCTGCATAACCAGCTCTTGTGAAGAGGCGAGCACTACAGCTTGTAGGGATGGTACATTCGCATCAATTTTACTTAATAGTGGTAGTAAGTATGCAAGTGTCTTTCCGGTACCAGTCGGTGATTCGGCGATGACATCTTTTCCTTCCAAAATCATTGGAATAGCTGCTTCTTGAATCGAAGTCGGTTGTTGAAAACCGGATTTTTCCCACGACTCTTGTAAAAATGGTTTTAAATTATTTAACATGTTGTACTCCTTATATCCTTTTTCTTATTATTTGTTTTAAGATATCGTATTGATACTATCGTAATAACCTTTGGGTGTCTAGTTGGGATCATGTTGAAGTATTGAAGTAGAGGATAATCCAAACCATATGATAGACAAGAACAGTGAGGTAAAGAACACAGGTCGAGACGATGAGGGTTCTGATCCATCCTTTCAAGGGCCGAAGGTAAAACAAACCAAGCAACAGAAGGGGCAGGAAGATTTTTATCATATAAAAATAGGACCAGCTTTTTTCAATGATATGCTTCATTATCGGATTCCCTTCTTCAACAAAACCTGAAGAGATTCCAAAATGAGTCAACACAGCATCCAGTGCACCTGCAAATAGCAGGAATAAACAGAGTTTCATAATTCCTCCTTACAAATTTTTTCACATAATCAGTGTTTCATTAAATTTATACGCTCATACATTCTTAATTAAGAACTCCTAAAGAACAATTAAGGCTGCTTGTGATTGGCAGCCTCTAAAAACTTCTTCAATTTACATACCTGCCGCTATCCGGCCGGGCAGATTCACCAAAACGATCTTTTACCATTTCTTTTATTTCATCCGCCGACCTAGGCATCCCCGTTTCAATCAGTACAATTTGATTATTATTTGACTGGAAGGAAAAATTATTACTGTCGCAAATATTATCATACCATAAATATGAATTATAACGAACCATAACGTTCTTAATAAAGTCAATTTTTATAAAAAAAACGGCTCCATATAAGGAGCACTTGTTAATCAAATGTTCGTAATGTCAGTTTATAAAGTTTTCGATTAATTTCCTCCGATTGAATGATGTCTTCATTAAAATTAATTCGAATTTTGCCGCTTCCGGATAGTATCTTTACTTTTTCTATCCCGTTGGTTCTTTGTATCTGTCTTTTAATTTTCCCGATACAGCCGCTGCAGGCCACATCATTCAATGCTAATTCGATCATACTCATTTGAACCAAACTCCTTTCAAGCTAAAATGATTTTTCTACAAAAGGATAGGAGTGGTGGAATATGGGCTGTGAACATTGTTGCACTCATCAATCATCATGTATCACATCAGTTCCAGTATTTAAAGGGATGAAAGAGGAGGACCTTCAACTATTACAAAAGGTAACAAGGAGTCGCCACTTTTTAAAAGGGGAATTTATTTTTCGAGAAGGCGAGCGCTCCGAAACGCTATTTGTTGTGAATGAAGGTCTGATTAAATTAACTAAAACGTCAGCTGAAGGAAAGGAGCAAATTGTCCGTTTGCTGTTTCCGGGGGATTTCTTCGGGTTAATTTCGTTATTGAAAAATGAAAAACACTATGTAAATGCGGAAGTTATTGGGGGCCCTACAGTAATTTGTTATATCGAGAAACAGGATTTTCTGAGGACGATGGAGAAAAATGCGGATTTATCATACCGCTTTTTACTGGCAGTTAATGACCGTCTGTATGAGGCGGATGAGTCAGTGGGATTTTTGAGTTTAATGGAGGTCGAACAGAGGCTTGCAAGGGCTTTAGTTCTTTTTCATGAAAAAATGAATGCAGCCAGCGGGGCCTTTACATTACCAATATCGAAGAAGGATTTAGCCAGCTATATCGGAACAACTCCAGAATCGGTAAGTAGAAAGCTGTTAGCGTTCATGTCGCAAAAATTGATTGCCACGGATCGACGCAGACAAATACAAATTCTAGAGTTGGGCCGACTTAAACAAATGGCTGAAATGGATTAAAACTCACCTAATTTTACAGCCATAAGTCTGAAATGCATAGAGTCAATTTCATTGACAATCACGTTCATACCAAAAGATTGCAATGTAGCGATTAACGGCTCCCCGCGATGTGGCAAATGAATTTCAAAAATAGTTCCTATTGGTGCCGCTTTAATAAAATTTAATATTTCTCTTCGAGGATGCTCCCCCTTCGCAACTCGTTCCCGGACATCCATAACCGCTTTTTTATCGATAATTTCAAACATCATTTCCGCTCCCCTTTGGTTATCGTTTATAGTTTATGCTTTAGTTTATCACCCTTTTTAACTATTGAAATTGATATAAATCAATATTGAATCTTAGGGAAAAACTGCAAAAAGCGGCTTGAAGCATTGGGGATACTGGATTGGGATGAATATTTGATTATCTATAATTTCGAAAGGTTTGTGAACATTGCTGGCAATTCGATAAACCATGATGTGAATGATGATAGAATGAACAACAACAAGATAACAATATAACGGAGTTGAAAACGATGTTTAGCAAGATTTCTCTTATCGCTTCGCTGTTGTTTTTTCTATTTGGTTCGAATATTTTTGCCGATTCACATCTAGAAGAATCAGCTCCTATTAACGGTACTGTGCTCACAGATTCATTTCATAGTAAGACAGCTTTTACAGTTGCAACCGTCACAAATAATAAAGCAAATACGGAAGTCTCAGCCACTGATGCCTCCAAAAATGAGACGGAAAAAGCAGCTTTGCTTACGGAAAAGGCAAAAACTGTTGAGCCCTCATTTAAAGACTACATTGTTCCAGTATCTGTTGGACTCGTATTCATCATCGGCTTCGGAAGCTACTGGATCATTTTCAGACGAAAACACATATAAAAGTTTGCTAATTCTTGGTGCCAATTTTGGTGCCTGACACCCTTATTACTACGTAAGTAGTAATAAGGGTGTCAGGCACCTTTTTTCACTTTACCATTGTCTTAATATAGCTCGGACGGGGCTGCCGTCTCCTTCGACTAGTGGCAGCGGGAGGGCGATTAGTTCGTATTCACCCGGTTCGATTGCATCTAGCATTAGTGACTCTAGTATGTGGATCCCGTTTTCATTCAAACTGTGATGGGCCGGCAGTTCCTTGCTGTCAATCGGGTCCACGGAGGGAACATCTAATCCGATTAGCTTAACTCCCTTCCTGGCTAAATACGGAGCAAGGTCTGGTTCAATATGTGGGATTTTCTCAGGGAATACGCTTGGATTTATCCATGAAAGCGTTCGAAATAACACCCTTTTACAGCCATCAAGGTCAATGCCGTTCAAATCCCTAGCACCAATGCTTTCCTTTCCAATCATATCGATGACTCTCGCCGGGCCAATGTAAAGTTCAAGGTCCAGATCAATAATCCTTTTTCCGTTGTTATCAAAATGAAAAGGGGCGTCCACATGTGTTCCTGTGTGCGTACTTAATGCGAGCCTCCCCACATTTACAGATTCACTTTCCTCCATTGGCCACGAAACCTCATATTGAAAAGCGGTATCTCCCGGCCAAACCGGCATCCCGTTTTCCATCTTCCGTGAAACATCGAAAATCCTCATCCTAATCCACTCCTATCCTTCATTTTCCATTTACCCCCATTATTTCATATTGTCCCAGTTCCTTAATACTATTTTTATGAAATTCTAAAAAAAAACGCCAATTTCTTTTGAATGGGCTGCGTAATATAGGAAAAAAGAGGCAATACAGATCGTATCACCTCCTTTTCCTAATTAAATTTATACATAATGACAGGCTACAAAATGACCGCCGCCCGTGTCCCGATAATCCGGAGCTTTTTCCCCGCAAAGGTCTGTCGCCATTGGACACCTTGTCCGGAACTTACAGCCTGAAGGTGGATTAATGGGACTTGGAATATCCCCTTTTAAGATAATTCGTTCTCTCTTAGCCGTTGGATCTGGAATCGGAATGGCTGAAAGCAGGGCCTTAGTATATGGATGAAGCGGATGATCGAATAGCTCTTCCTTAGGGGCTAATTCGACAATATTTCCTAAATACATAATCGCAATTTTCGTACATAGATGTTCCACCACACTTAAATCATGCGAAATAAATAGATATGATAAGCCATTTTCCCGCTGCAAGTCACTAAATAGATTAATAATTTGCGCTTGAATCGATACATCAAGGGCCGCAACAGGTTCATCCATCACAATAAACTCCGGATTTAACGCCATCGCCCGGGCAATCACGATCCGCTGGCGCTGGCCACCGGAAAATTCATGTGGATAGCGATCGATATGGAATGGGGATAGACCGCATTTTTCCATTACCTCCAATACACGCTCACGGACTTCCATTTTGGAGACAAGACCATGCTCAACCATCGCTTCTCCAATTGCGTCACCAACACGGAGTCTTGGATTTAACGAACTAAATGGATCCTGAAAAACCAGCTGTGTTTGGACACGGAGACTGCGCAACTCCCTTTTCGATAATGAAAAAACGTCCTTCCCCTTAAACTTCACTTCACCATCTGTCTTATCATGAAGGCGAAGGATTGTTTTACCAATGGTCGATTTGCCGCTGCCGGATTCACCAACGAGCCCAAACACTTCCCCTTTGGCAATCGAAAAACTAACTCCGTCAACGGCTTTCACTGAGTCGCCAAGTTTCTTAAACATTCCTTTAGAGGCAGAATAATATTTTTTTAGATTCTGAACTTCTAATAATGCTTCGTTCATTGATTTGCACCGTCCTCATATAGCCAACATGCTGCTTTTTGGCCTTTCATAATTTCAGTTAAAGCAGGCTGCTTCATTCGGCAAATATCCATTGCATGCTCACAACGATCCGCAAAATAACATGCCTCATGCAAATCTACTAAATTAGGAACCTGCCCGGCGATCGTATAGAGCCGATCTTTCCGTTCGCCAATTACTGGTTTAGCCTTCAACAACCCTTTTGTATACGGATGCTGCGGATTCTTAAAAAGTTCAAGAACCGGCCCTTCCTCGACTACTTTTCCGGCATACATGACAACCACATAATCAGCCATTTCAGCTACGACGCCAAGGTCGTGGGTAATCAACAATATAGAAGTATTAAACTCCTTTTTTATCTCGCGTAACAGATCTAAAATTTGTGCCTGAATGGTTACGTCAAGCGCTGTCGTTGGTTCATCAGCAATAATGAGCTTCGGATTACAGCTGAGTGCGATAGCAATCATAATCCGCTGCAGCATCCCACCGCTTAATTCATGGGGAAAGAGATTGACAATTTTTTCAGCATTCGGAATTCCAAGCATGGTAATCAGTTCCATTGCCTTTTTATAGGCATCCTTTTTGCTTAGTAATAAATGCTCCTGTATTGGCTCAATCATTTGTTCCCCGATGGTAAATACCGGATTTAAGGAGGTCATTGGCTCCTGAAAGATCATACCAATTTCATTTCCCCTTAGACGGCGTATATCCTTTTTATTCAGCTCCAGCAGGTTTTTCCCGGCAAAATTGATTTGCCCGCCTTCCACCTTGCCGTTTTCCGGAATTAACTGCATTAATGATAATGCGGTAATACTTTTCCCACAGCCTGACTCGCCAACAATACAAACCGTTTCCCCTTCATGGATTGCAAAGCTGACGTCATTTACTGCCTTAACGACACCGCTTTCCGTGTAAAAATTTGTTTGCAGGTGATTTACTTGGAGCAGCATCTCATTCATACAATATCCCTACCTTCTCATTTTCGGATCAAGTGCGTCCCTCAATCCGTCTCCTAGTAAATTGATGGAAACGACTGTTAGAAAAATAGCTGTTCCCGGTGGAATCCAAAGCCATGGCCGTTTCCTAAAATCCATGAAGTTATTGGCCGCATCCATCATATTCCCCCATGAAGGTGTTGGCGGAACCACGCCAAGCCCAAGAAAACTAAGTGCCGACTCACTCAAAATCGAGCCTGCCACATTTAAAGTCGCCACAACCAAGAGAAGCGGGACCGTGTTTGGAATGAGATGATGTAAGATTTTACGGCGGTCACTTAAACCAAGTACTTCAGTTGCCTGCATAAAAGGCTGTTCTTTCAATGATAAAATCTGTCCTCTTACCAAACGGGCAAGGCCTGGCCAGCCAACGAAACTAAGCATTATCATAATAATATAAAGACGATATTCAGCCGGAACCTTCCATTCTGATAATATAGCGGCAAGTATCAAGAGAAGCGGTAAGCCGGGAATAGACATAAGAATATCAGCTACACGCATGATGACCATATCGACAACACCACGATAAAACCCGGAGATTGCCCCTAACAAGGAGCCAATAAGTACCGATAAGAACATCGCGGCAAGTCCGATGGTTAGCGAAATTTGACCCGCCATCATTAATCTTGTTAGAACATCCCGCCCATAATTATCTGTGCCTAGCCAATGTGCAGCACTCGGTGGCTGGTTCATATCTGCTACATTCGTTCTGTCGAGAATGTACGGAGAAAAGTGCGGGCCGATAAAACTAAGCAAAAACATAAATAGTAGAAAGAACAAGCTAATCATAGCTAATTTATTCTTTTTCAACCGACGATAGGTTTGCTTCCATAATGAAGGTGATTTTACAACCATCACTGTCTTTTGTTTCGTAACAATGGGATTTTGTGTTTCCACACGAATTCCCTCCCTTATTTCAATCTAATTCTTGGATCTACAGCAGCGTAGGTTACATCCGCTAAAAAGTTCCCAATAATGGTTAAACACGATAAAAACATCGTAAAAGCCATCAATACAGGGTAATCCCGAAAACTAACAGATTCCAGCTGAATTCTGCCGACACCAGGCCAATTGAAGATTTGTTCCATAATAATCGCTCCGGAAAAGAGACCCGGCAATTCAAAGGCTAGCAGCGTGATCGCTGGGAGAATCGCATTTTTTAATGCATGTTTAAAAATAACAACACGTTCCTTCAAGCCTTTCGCTCGCGCTGTTCGAATATAGTCCTGGCGAATAACCTCCAGCATCCCTGTTCGAAAATAACGTGTTAACGATCCAATGCTAAGCAGGGTTAAGATGATCACCGGCAGAATCATATGCTTGCCTACTTCAAGAAGATAGGCAAGCCCCGTACTATTACTTCCCGTATCAATCATTCCGCCAATCGGTAATATTTGCAGGTCGACACCGAACCATTTAATAAACAGCAAACTGATAAAAAAGGACGGGAAGGACATAGCTGCAAACACAAAAAAAGTTACAAAACCATCAAACCAAGAATATTGCTTAATGGCGGAAAATACTCCCGTAACTAAAGCAATGGACCAAGTTAAAATTAGAGCGAAGATGGCCACAAAAAAGGAATTCCAAACATACTTATTTAACAGCGATAGAACCTTTTCCTGATGTTTTAGTGAATAACCAAAATCACCGTGTAAAGCATTTCCCAGCCATGTAAAGTACCGATGTAACACTGGCTGATCTAACCCATAAAGTGCTTTTAATTCTTGAGCTCTTTGTGGGGTTAAATTGATATTAGAATCAATGTAGTCACCGGGCAGCATCGCAAACAAGAAGAAAATGATAAAGGATGTCCCGAATAAAATAACAATCATTTGTAAAAATCGCTGTAATACATATTGTTTCATGTATTCTCCCCCTTCACAGAACAAAGTGCCCAGCTTAATCCGCTAGGCACTTTATCGGTTACTTTTTAATCGAGATATTCGGCAAGCTAGCACTTATGCCTGTATAGTTATCAGGATTTAAGCCTTGAATTTGACCACTAATTGCTCTTGCACTTTGACGGTAGTGAATTAGAATCACTGGTGGGTTATCATTTAATTCTTTGTAAAGATCGTGATAAATACCTTTACGTTTTTCAATATCCAATGTATTTAATCCCTTTTGGATTAACTCGTCTACTTTTGGATTTGAATAGGCAGCAGCGTTGTTCGGATTATTTGTCGCAAATTCTTCTACCGGATCACTTGGATCTAAAATTTGTGAAGTTGACACTGCGGCAAGGTCATAATCCTTGTCGTTTAATTTTGCAACTAATGCATTAAAATCCATAATTTCAGGTTCAAATTTAATGCCAATATCTCCATAGTTTTCTTTTGCTATTGGAATAATTGGATCTTCCGCTGTTCTCGTTAGGTAACGAATCACGAATGGCTTGCCATCTTTTTCACGGATACCATCTTTGCCGACCTTCCAACCAGCTTTATCAAGTAATTCCTTTGCTTTTTCAGCATTAAATTCATACTTGTTAATTCCTTCATCATCATATGCCCACGAAACTTTAGAAACTGGAACGTTAGCAACCTCACCATAACCTTTAAATTTCACATCAACAATCTTTTGGCGATCCAATCCATAAATAAGGGCTTGTCTTACTTCTTTATCCTTAAATTGTGGACGTGAATTGTTTACATAAATAAAACCAAAGTCATTTACCGGGCCAACTTGGATATTAGCAAATCCTAAGCTTTTTAATTGTTCCACTGTATCATCATCAGCAGAGAAACCTGCATAATCAAGTTCGCCTGTTTCAAACAATTGCAGGGATGTTGAAGTATCAATAACTTTAAAGATTAAATTTTTCGTTTTTGGCTTGCCAGCGTAATAATTTTCATTTGCCACATAACGGACTTCTTGACCAGGAACATATTTTTCAAACTTGTATGGTCCTGCACCAAGTGGTTTTGGATAAAGGTCTTTTAAATAGTCGAGTTTACCATATTGATAGTCTTTACCATAATAGGCTTTAGATAATACTTGTCCGCCCAAGATAAGCAAGGACTTCGCATTCACTTTTTCAGTCGTAATTTCAATTGTTTCTTTATCGATTACCTTAATTCCTTCAATCGATTGTGCCTTACCTTCTTTATACTCTTTCCCGCCTTTGATTGCAGCAAGAGAAATATCCTGGTATCCGGCATATGCTGGATCATGTAATAGCGTTAATGTAAATGCAACATCATCCGCTGTCAGCGGTGAACCATCACTGAATTTCAAACCTTTTCTTAAGTGGAAAGTGTATGTAAGCTGGTCATCAGAAACATCCCACTTTTCGGCGAGAATTCCTACTGGCTTTCCTTCTTTATCTAGATTCACTAATGGAGCAAACATTGGGTCTGTTACGTTTCCATCCCAGCCATTTTCATAGAAATATGGTAAGAAAACTCCACCTGGAGCGGAAATTCCTGCAATGAACAGATCTTTTCTTGCTTTTGCTTTTTCCGGTAGTGCTGCAAGGTTTGTTGCTTTATATTCTTTTACTTCAGTGCTCTTTACGCTAGCACTTTCAGCATTTCCTTTCTTTTCCGGTGCTGATGACTCTTTTTGACTTGAACTATCTAAAGCACAAGCGGAAAGAATCATAGAAAGGATAATCACACTAAATAAACCTTTCAAACTCTTTTTCACCTTATTCACCCCTGTTTACTTGGTTTTTGTTTTTTATAAAAACCAATCATCATTGTGGTATTAGCACAAAACCGACAAATCCGATTGGTTTTATATCACAATAAAAGATTACTAATTCTTTACACAATTGTCAATCAGTATTTTACAAAAATATTATTCTATATCACTAAAGTACTAGAAAGGGCGATTCTTCTTATATCTTTTGACCCAATAAAAATAGCACACATTGTCTAGTGTGCTATTTTTATTATTCTATTATATTTGGTAAAAATCGCCTAAAACGGTTCCCTAATATTGTATTTTCTTAGTATGGTTTCGATTTTCATACCCTTACCAATGTCGCCTTTTGCCTTAACCTTTCCGGTCAACAATGCCACAGCGCCACTCTGTTTTCCCAATAGGAATTTTTTAAAGTTATCATAGGATAATGCCATGGTCACTGTAGGAGCGGCTTCTATTCCTTCTTTAATCGTGAGATTTCCATCATGAAAAAAATGTTGGTATGTACCTTCCGCCTCACCGTGAATGTCGTACTGTACAATTGCTTCAAACCCTTGAATGGGTCCTGGATTTGCATTGAAGATTTCCTCAATTCTATTCATTAGCTCCGGTAAAGAATACTCATCAACTTTTTTAGCCACGTGTTTTTCCTCCTCAAAAAGTAAAAATAGTAAAATATTCCCTATAGTACTATAATACTAATTTGTGTCCATTCCTACAATAACTAATTTTGAACTTTTGCAAATATTTCTACAGTCATTAAGAGTTTGCAAATGGATTTTTGTCTAATGCCCTATATACCGTGCCTCTGGAATCAATTCTTTCCATTCTTGATAGGAAATGATCGTATCCCAGTGGCCTGTCATTTTTGCGATCCCGATGACGATGAAAAACAGAACAAAGAAGGTAACAGGAACGAACCATTTATTGACCTTTTTATTGGCAACTGTCATATTCAAGGTATCCTTCACCGGGCAGGCTTCGACACACGACATGCATGCTGAACAATTAAGCGAATTTACTTTTTCCACCTTATGAACTTGTAATCTTTGCGGACAAACCTTTGTACACATTTCGCAGTTTGTGCAGGTATCTTCATTTCGCTGGATTTTGGTAATTCTAAAGATGGAACCGAGACCAATCAAGGCACCGTACGGGCAAAGGAACCTGCACCAAAAGTTTCTAAAAAATAACGATAGGATAAAGATGACAATAATAAATTTCAAGGTAAAGCCGCCAATGTTAAGGAAAAGCAATAACATTTTTACATCGGAAACTTTATTATAGGGATCCACTAGAAAGCTTTTTGCGCTAAATGTATCCATTTGAATTACCATAGCTATAAAGAATAATAGTAAGACATATTTTATTGGCGTTAAAAACCAGACAAGCCACTGAGGTATGTCAAAGTTCTTTTTAAATATTTTCCTGCCAAGCCAGGCAATCAATTCATTCGCTGTTCCAACGGGGCAAATCCAGCTGCAGAATGATTTACGAAGAAGGATGCCTGCCCCAACAAAAAATGCGAGCAGCACGAGTCCTGCAGGGTGAATCACATCAAACTCACCACTCGTCAGCCAAACCTTCAGCGCCACCAAAGCACTGATTGGCAAAAATCCTTCCACCGCAGATGGCCTTTCGGTAAAAGGCGTCTTTCCAAACGTTTCAAAATGCTGATAAAACTGATAAAACTGCAGACCTACATATAATAAAAACAACAGAAACACTGCCTGAACGGTATATCTTGTGATTTGTATTGGCTTTCGTTTCAACTGTTTTTTATACCAAGCTTTTGACTTCATACCGTTTCCTCCATTTCTTTCGTTACCTTAACTATAAATAACGTAAAAAACAGGGTATGTGATATAAATCATCGAGAAGATTCATTTCATAAAGATGTCACATAAGCAACTTAAATCTGTCAAAAATTTTTTTTATTATTGTAAAATCTTTTCTATTTCTCTGAGTCAAAAATAATGTTATTTTGCTTCCTTGCCTCTTCTGTAATGCGAAGGACGATTTCACTCCATTTTTTTAGCTGTTTATACTCGTCATTATTTTTCGTTTCAATGATTTTAGCCATATTCATACACTCGTACACCATGTTTTGTTCTTCTTGAGTGGTACTCAATATTTTACTTTCCTTAGTATGGCTATCAATGAATTTAATTTCCGAAATTGGCGCAGCGTCTTCAAGGACAAAGGTTCCACCCTCCCCGTGAATTTCGCATGGGAGAACGGAGTGAGATATTTTTGAACATAGAATCGTACAAACAAAATCTTCATAATCCAGCAACAGCGTTCCGCTTCCATCGACACCGCTTCTTAACACCACCGGATGATAGGAAACCTTGTTCGGCTCCCCAAACAATCCAACCGCTAAATACAGTGGATAAACACCTAAATCAACGAGCGCTCCGCCTGAGTATTTGGCAGAGAAGATATTAGGCTCCTCCCCTTGTAAAAATAAATCATACCTTGATGAATATTGAATGTACGGCAGCATAGCGCTTCTAAGCTTTCCCGCCATTTGCAGCTTATTCTTTAAAATATGGAAATTGGGCGTATGGATATTTCGAATCGCCTCGAATAAGTAAACACCATTCTCCTCTGCCGTCCGGTAAGCTTCTCGTAATTCAGCTGTATTTGAAAAAATCGGCTTTTCACAGATGACATGTTTTTTATTTTTCAAAAAGGCTATGGTTTGTTCAAAATGGACAGAGTTGGGAGAGGCAATATAAACTGCCTGAATCTCTTCGCATTTTGCCATTTCATTCAAATCCGAATAATAATGTAGTACGTTATATTGATTGGCAAGTTGTTTCGCCTTTTCCTCTGTCCGCGAATAAACCCCCGCTAAATGCAGCTGTTGGCTAAGACTTGCAGCCTTGATAAAGGATTCGGTAATCCACCCTGTTCCCACTGTAGCAAAGTTAATCATTTCACTACCTCTTTCTTTTATTACTTTCAAGATACCATTTTAGCCTTTTTATTCCTCACTTACCAATGATTAAATTGAAAATTTTTCATATTACGCCTGTTTTGTTCATGATTTGTTGGGAACAATGGAAAAATATCAGTTTTTATGTTATTTATAAGTAATAGAGATTTGTGAAAAGAGGTTGAACAGGGTGGACAATCAAACATCAAATTTTATTAAAGATATTATGATAAAAGATTTGGAATCAGGAAAGCACCAAGAAATCGTAACTCGCTTCCCACCGGAGCCAAACGGTTATTTACATATTGGACATGCAAAATCGATTATTATCAATTTTGGCTTAGCAGATGATTTTAATGGAAAAACCAATTTACGCTTTGACGATACCAACCCGTTAAAGGAAGATATCGAATATGTAAATTCGATCAAAGAAGATGTAAAATGGCTTGGTTTCGAGTGGGATAACTTATTATTTGCCTCCAATTATTTTGAGGAGATGTATAACAAGGCTGTTCTATTAATTAAAAAAGGTCTGGCATATGTAGACGACTTATCAGCTGACGAAATCCGTGAATACCGCGGCACGCTTACAGAGCCTGGGAAGAATAGCCCATACCGCGATCGAACCATTGAGGAAAACCTTGATTTATTTGCCCGAATGCGGAAAGGTGAATTCGCCAACGGTCAAAAGGTCTTGCGGGCAAAAATTGATATGGCCTCACCAAATATCAATTTACGTGACCCCGTCCTCTACCGAATCTCCCATGCTACACATCATAATACGGGAGATAAATGGTGCATTTATCCGATGTATGCTTTTGCCCATCCTCTTGAGGATGCGATTGAAGGGGTCACTCATTCGATTTGTACGATTGAATTTGAGGATCAGCGTCCCCTTTATAATTGGGTTGTGGAACAAACTGAAATGGAGAACACACCACAGCAAATCGAATTTGGCCGCTTAAACGTGTCCAATACCGTTATGAGCAAACGGAAGCTTAAGCAGTTGGTAGATGAAGGATATGTTGATGGCTGGGATGACCCAAGGATGCCTACAATTTCCGGGATGAGAAGAAAAGGGTTTACTCCTGAATCAATTCGGGCCTTTGTTAGTGAAACAGCAATTACGAAAAACAACAGTACCGTTGATTCGCAAATGCTCGAACACTTTGTCCGTGAAGATTTGAAATTAAAAGCTCCTCGAACGATGGGTGTGATTAACCCATTAAAGGTTGTCATCACAAATTATCCGGAAGGCCAAATTGAACTATTAGATGCCGAAATTAATCCGGAAAATCCGGAAATGGGCATGCGGAAAATTCCATTTTCCCGTGAAATTTATATCGAAAAAGATGATTTCATGGAAGAACCACCAAAAAAATATTTCCGCTTGTTCCCAGGCAATGAGGTTCGCCTAAAGAATGCGTATTTCATTAAATGTGAAGATTTCATTAAGGATGCAAACGGCGAAGTAGTGGAGCTGCACTGCACATATGATCCGGAAACAAAAAGCGGTACTGGTTTTACCGGCAGAAAAGTGAAAGGAACGATTCATTGGGTAGAAGCAACCCATTCAGTTCCTGCTGAATTCCGCTTATACGAACCGTTAATTTTGGACGAAACAGAAGAGGATAGTGATGAGGGGAAAACTTTCCTTGACTATGTAAATCCTAACTCATTAGAAGTGCTGCAGGGCTTTGTGGAACCAAACATGCGTGAGAGCAGACCACAGGAAAAATTCCAATTCTTCCGACACGGCTACTTTAATGTCGATCCAAAAGACACAACAGTCGATAAGCTTGTATTCAATCGAATTGTTAGTTTAAAGAGCTCCTTTAAACTATAGAAAAAGGGTGTCAGGCACCAATATGGTGCCTGACACCCTTTTTAATTTTTATACGGTATTGGTATTTCTAATATTATCTTTGTGCCTTTTCCTGGTGAGGCGGAAATCGAAAGTTCGCCTCCGACTGATCGTGCCCGTTCATCCATACTGAAAATCCCAACACCAGGAGAATGATTTTTCATGTCGAACCCCTTCCCATGATCTTCCACCAGAACTCTGACTACATCGTCTATCTCCCTTACCATGACCATTGCCTCTGAAACATTCGCATATTTTCGGATATTCGTTAACGCTTCCTGTATAATCCGATAAATCGTCAGTTCAATACTGATATCAAGGCGGCGGTTTAATACGCAATCAAAATAAACATCAATATGGTAGTTGTCTGAATAGCGGGATAAATAAGAACGGATGGCCGGTACTAAACCAAGGTCATCTAAAACTGATGGACGCAGCTCCCAGGATATTTCGCGGATTTCTTCAATTAATTGTGTCGCTTCTTTTTGCATCTGCTCTAGTAATGGATGCTCCATTTCAGAAAGTAGCCGATTGATGGTTATGAGGTGACTATAAAGATTCTGACCGATTCCATCATGTAAATTTCGGGACAAGCGCTTTCGTTCCTCTTCTTGCACATCAATGATGGTCGTCATCATCTTTTGTAATTCTTGCTCAACAAGTTTTTTTTCTGTAATTTCATAGCGAATCGCTAAATATTGATAGGGCTTCCCCTTTTCGGTTAAGAATGGAACGATTGTTGTATCAACCCAATAAAAAGTTCCATCCTTTGCCAGATTGCAAATTTCACCTTTCCAAACGTTTCCGCTACCAATTGTTCGCCACATCTCTTTAAAAAAATTTTTAGAATGGTGACCGGAATTGATAATCCGATGGTCCCGTCCCAATAGTTCTTCCCGTGAATATTTGGAGATATGACAAAATTGATCGTTCACATATGTAATTATGCCCCGTGAATCAGTGATGGCGACAATCGATGATGCATCAAGGGCAAATTTATAATCTATCAGTTCGTTTTTTGTTTGCTGAATTTCTCTATCCATAATACATCCCCCGCAACATTATAAATGCTCTTTTACTATTTGTTCCAAGGATAACGCAGCTTCCTTTACCAGTTCCTGTTCCTCCTCGGTAAAAGAATATTTCACCCTTTTTCCTACGAGCAATACCCCTTTAGGAACAGTATTGAAAAATAAAGGAACCGCATATGAGGACACAAGTTTTTCAGCAAGTGCGATTGGATAATCGGTCACTTTTCCCAAAATATCCTGCGGAAAGTTTGTCATCATCATCGGACCTCCACTTGAGATAACTTTCCCAGCAATACCTTTCCCGAAACGGACCGTTATTCTTTGGTACTTATCATTTAAATTGCCAGTTGCATAAAGCCATCTGACATCAGGGCCAGATTCATTTTGGAATGCAAGAGCGACAAAATCGCTCTTCACCACAGTCATTAACTTGTGACACACTTCGGTAACTGCTTCAAGTTCCTTAATCTCTTTCATCCCACGTAAATCCCCTTAAATCCCATAACCTAACAACCCTTTTTTAACGGCATATTCCACTAATTCGGGCCGGGTTTTCATTTGTAGTTTTTCCATCAAATTGCCTTTATGGGTTTCAACTGTTTTCACACTAATGATTAGCTGCTCCGCTATTTCCTTATTAGAATAACCCTTAGCTATTAGTGTTAGAACTTCTTTTTCGCGATCAGATAAGAGATTGTACGTATCACTGCCATCTTGTTTGAGGCTGCCCAAATATTCTTCCATTAACCGCTTCTGTGCTGAGGGATGAAGATAGGCATCACCTGCTGCCACGGACTCGATGGCCGACATTAATTCATCGTGGGGTGCACTTTTTAGAATACAGCCAGATGCTCCACCTTGAATTGCACGGAATAAGTATTCCTCATCATCGTGCATGGTTAAAATCAAAATATTGATTTCTGGTTTTAATTTTTTCAATTCTGTCGTTGCCGACAATCCATCTTTTCCATGCGGCATACTTAAGTCCATAACCACAACATCTGGCTCGAGCCTTAAAGCTTTCTTTATTCCTTCATTTCCTTCTGAGGCTTCACCGACTACTTCCATTTCAGGAATCGTATTCAACAGCATTTTTAATCCGCTTCTAACAACAGCATGATCATCAACCAAAAGGATTTTTATCAATTTTTAACTCTCCTTTAATTTCTAAAACGGTAGATATAGTTCAATAGATGTACCTTCCCCTATTTTAGATGATATGGTGCATTGCCCGCCAGTTAGAAGCATTCTTTCTTTCATTGCCGCAATACCGGATGAATGATATTGATCATTATGTTCTTCTAGTTGAAATCCTTGACCGAAATCATGGATCGTAATTTTCAATTCAGCTTTGTTCCAGAAAAAATTCATTTTCACATTTGATGTGTCAGCATATTTCGCAATATTCGCAAGGGCTTCCTGGCAAACACGGAAAACAGCGATCCTGTTACGCTCTGGTATTAATTTTTCCTCACCTGTCGATTCTAAATCAACCAGAATGCCAAATGTCGAAGTATATAACCTAATATAGCTTTTCATTGCCGGAAGTAAACCAAGGTTTGTTAATGCAGGCGGATACAATTCAACAGAAAGCAGCCTGATTTCCTGAATGGTCTTTTCAATAAGCGATTCCATTTCACGCACATAATTTTTCATATTTGGCTCTTTTGTTGTTGATTCTACAAACTGCAAGCCTGTTAAAATACTGTACAGGTTTTGGCCGACACCTTCGTGAAGTTCCAATGCAATCCGTTTAATTTCTTCTTCCTGGGATTGAATAATATAAGAGCTGATCTGCTTAGTGTGCAAATGATCCATTTTACATCCACCTTCCTTCTAAAAAAAAAGGCAGGTTCTTAATTAAAAGACCTGAACCTTTTTTATTATTGTCTAGCTTCTGCGCCTAGGGGCTTACGCTTTCCTTATAGTATAAGTTAATCCACTTTCAGGGTCTGATGCAGACCATTGTTTTTCAGTCTTAGTTACACGACTTGCACGAGGCACTGCGAGAAAATAAAAATCATCAAAATAAAAACGAATGTGGGTGTTGTCAGGACAAAGCTGGACTTTTTTTACTGTTTTCATCACGGCTGGCGCCTGATCGCCTCCCTCTTCATCATGAATGATAATTTCCACCGGTACACCAATAAAACGCTTTACATCTTCTACTTTAATGAGTTCCACAGCTGTTACATCCTCTCTTGGCAGGATAGATGAACAGTTTATATCCCTGCAAATACTCCCAAAACCTCTCTCCGGCATTCTCCTCGATGTACTGAATCGTTTCTTCTTCTGAACCCCAGTCGCTCATTCCCTTAATTTCAGCCACAACCATCTGGGCGCCATCGATTGTTTTTTCTTCGAGAAACCAATTCAGCCGTTTTTTTGCAAAGGTTTGTTTCAATAATTCATCAATTTCCGCTGCAAAACCGCCTGATTCTGGCCGTACAAAACAAAAATCAATATAGGTCTCACTAGTCATTAACATTCACACCTTTTTTATAAATAAGGAAGGCCGTCGGAAATAAGATAACGTTGATGACAGCAGCAATGATTGTGTTTGTATAATTTTCATAAAAGTATTGATGAACCATATATTGCGTAAAAATAATGTTTAACATTAACACAGCAAGAAGGAGCGCGACAGGTACATAACTAAACTTCATAACGTTTCACCCCCACGGCATACACAGCACCGTTTTCAACCTTAACGTGGATTTCCGGAAGCGGGCGTCTTGGTGGACCTGCTGTAGGTGCACCCGTTTCAACATCGAATTTCCCGTGATGGCATGGGCAAAGCATTTCTTGCTCATCCTTTTTCCAAAAAACCGGGCAGCGAAGATGGGTACAAGCATTTTGATAGGCCACGTATTTATTTTCAGAAAGCCGAATTAGAATGGCACTGTCATGCTCTCCTGGGAAGGCAAAATCCACGGCATCACCGATTGGCAATGCGCTAACATCAGTAATTTTATGTTTCGGATATTTTTTATCCCCAAGTCCGTTTAATTCTTTTGCCGCCAGTACTCCCCATGGAAGGGAGGACACTGCGAAAACTCCCGCAGCACCAACCAAGGTTTTCATGAACCCGCGGCGGTCTAGCTTTCTTTCATTATTGCGATTGATATTATGTGTATAGTTATCTTCATTGAACGGGATTTTATTATTTTTATCTGTCATGTTAATCCCTCCTAAAACAATTTCGTGACGCCCTGCAGGATACCAGGGAGATTCACTTTAACGTTAGTTTCGCCTTCTAAGTAAGACATGCTTGTTACCCATTTACCATTATCTAAATTAAATTGCTTTTGTTTCGCTTCTATTTCTTCATCCGTTAACCATTGCAATGTATTCGATGGACATACGCTCGCACACATTGGCGGGATGCCATCCTTTGTACGGTCGATACAAAGATCACACTTATACATTAGATTCTGCTCTGTATCAAACTTCGGTATACCATACGGGCAAGCGATCGTACAGTTTTGGCAGCCAATGCACTTTTCCACAAGCGCTGAAAGCACAGCACCTGTTTCGTGAATTTGGATTGCCTGAGCCGGACAGCTTCGTGCACAAGCCGGATTCACACAGTGAAGGCACATGAGAGGCATCGTTTGACGGTTAACAAGCGGGTTCACATCGTAAACATAGTTACGGTTACGCTCCTCATGCCCTCCGCACTGTGTACAAGCCGCTAAACAAGAGCGGCATCCTATACAGTTTTCAAGTTCTAAATAAAGCCTCTTTTTCATTTACTGCACCTTCTTTATTTTCAGTTTTTCTATCTGAGCGGCACATGCTTTGAATTCCGGCATCCGTGACATTGGATCAAGTGCGGCAATCGTTAAGAGATTAATAGATTTGTCGTGACCAAAGTGGTATGGAACAAAGACTGTATCTTTTCTTATGGCTTCTGTAATTTTCACTTTATATTCTGCTTCGCCTCGACGTGTAAATAGGCGCACATATTCTTCATGCTCAATGTTATATTTTGCCGCTGTTTCCGGATGAACTTCAACATAGGGTTCAGGGCACATATCGCGTAAAAATTGAATTCGGCGAGTTTGGTTCCCTGATAAATAGTGATAAACGACACGTCCAGTTGTTAAGCGCAATGGATATTCTGCATCAGGCTCTTCTGCTGGCGGACGGTACGGAAGGGCACAAATTTTTGCCTTTCCATCTGGATGATAGAATTTTTTGTCTAAAAACATATGCGGTGTTCCTTCGTCGTTTTCATCTTTACAAGGCCAGAACACGCCGTCTTGCTTGTCGATTTTATCCCATGTTGCACCATAATAATCAGCATAACCGCCCTTTGATGCTAAACGGAACTCATCAGCAACATCTCTTGCTGTTTTTAAATGAGAGAAATACTTTCCTCTTCCAAGGTATTCTGCAAGCTCTGCTTGAATCTGCCAATCAGGCTTTGATTCGCCAAGCGGCTCTTGGGCTTTATTTATTTTAATAATCCGTCCTTCTAGGTTTGTAACTGTACCTTCATCTTCTGACCACGTAACTGTTGGAAGTACGACATCAGCAAATTCCGCTGATTCGGAAAGGTAAAAGTCGGCACAAACCATGAAGTCTAAACCTTTCATTGCTTTACGGACAAAGTTTAAGTTTGGTGCTGATACGGCTGGATTGGAACAAAGAAGATACATAGCTCGAATCGTTTTTTGTTCCATCAATTCAAACATTTCATATGCTGAAACACCTGGATGTGGCATTTCCTCTGGTGTAATACCCCAAACCTGACATACTTCTTCAACATGTTTTGGATTGGTAATTTTCCGGTAGCCTGGTAGTAAATCTGACTTCTGACCATGTTCACGGCCGCCTTGACCGTTTCCTTGACCAGTAAAAGTGGCAACCCCTGATTTTGGACGGCCGATTTTTCCAGTTACTAACGCCATGTTTGTATAAGCAGATACGTTGTCGACCCCTTTATGCTGTTGCTCGATTCCGCGGGCAAACATCACGACGGCATTTGGTGCTTTTCCGTATATTTCAGCGGCACGAATGATTTTTTCAGGTGCAACACCAGTAATTTCACTTGTATATTCTGGTGTGAATTCTTTCACTAATTCTTTAGTTTCTTCAAAACCATTTGTATGGTTGTTTACGAATTCTTCATCGGCATAGCCGTTTTGAATTAATAGATTTAAAATTCCATTTGCAAGAGCTAGGTCTGTTCCTGGTCTTAAATCTAAATGAACATCCGCTCTTCTGGCAATCGGGGTTTCACGAGGATCGGCAACAATTAAGTATCCGCCTCTTTCCTGTACTGCCCAAACGCGGAACATCGAAGTTGGATGGCACTCGGCAGTGTTGCTTCCAGCAATGAATAAACAATCTGTTTCATGAAGATCTGTCCATGGTAATGTCGAACCACGGTCAACTCCGAAAGAACGAAGGAAGCCACCAGCCGCACTCGACATACAGAAACGGCCATTATAGTCGATGTAGCGTGTTTGCATTGCTACCCGCGCAAATTTACCTGTTAAATAGCACTTTTCATTTGTCATCGATACACCACTGAAAACAGACAATGTATCTTTTCCGTACTTCCCTTGAAGCTCAGAAAATTTCTTCGCGATTAATTCATAAGCTTCTTCCCATGTTGCTTCACGGAAGCCCTCTTTTGTTCCTTTAAGTGAGGCATCATCACGAATTAGTGGTTTTAATAAGCGATCATCATGGTTCGTTTGCTGGTAAGCGGTAACCCCTTTTGGACACATTTTTCCGACGGTAACCGGCCAGTCATAACGAGGCTCAACCCCGATAATTTTGTTTGTCTTTGTATTAACACGTAAATTCATCCCACATTGCATCCCGCAATAGCTGCAGTGTGTTTTTACGAGAGTTTCATTTGGATGACGCACATTTTCGATTTCTTTAAAAAACTTATCCCTTTGCATTCTGGTTTGCCTCCTTGACTTTCACTTGATGCGTCGCGAATCCTGAGAATCTTGAAATCCGGTATTTCCTGCGGCATGGCAGGCATAATTCAGCAAGATTAAAGCCATCTTGCATATTAAAATCTATCTCATTTACACCTAATACTTGAATGACATCATTTGATTGCTCCACAGATACGAAATGTTCACCGCATACCTTACATTCTTTCATATGTTGTTCCCCATAATGTTCACGGTAATTTCTTGCAAAAACACTCATTGGACGGAAAGGAATGTGCGCAAGCTTTCCGAATGGTAAATAGATTAACGTCACAATGACGGAAAATTGGTGGATCAGTGACATCTGCGGTTGCATCCAGCCATGTAACACAACGTTTTGGAACGTTAATAAAAGTCCAGTAATCGAAATGAACAGTAACAGGTAAAGTGGTAAGAAGTCATACATGAATTTTTGCTCTGATCTGGCCTGCATATTTTTCAAACGGCGGTAAAGCGCCATGCAAACGCCTGCCGTAACCATAATTGCGGCGATGTTAAGGGCATTGTAGGAAAACCAGGCGATAATGCCATCAGCTTTTACATGCATGACATTCATTCCAAATAACACGATTGTATAGTAACCATTGTCTTCCATCGTAAAATACATCCAGCTGAACACGAGTGGGAACGTGACTAAGCAAGCAAGTACACAGCCCCAGCCGATTAAGATATGCTGTACCCAGCGGTAAATTCCACGATTGCGAATGAAATCGTAAATCGCTAAATGATTTACAGCTGTTTTAGGAGTGCTTTTTCTAAAAAGCAGCTTTAATCCTTTTTTGATAAAAATTTTGGTTGGCGGTCTTTCGCCCCAGGCGATAAATCGGTAGAAAAATCCTCCGATAAACACAATGGTTCCAACCATATATCCATAAAGATTCAAATCGACATGTGTGAACATTCTTGTTCCGATAAAAGTTAAGATCAGTAGTCCGACAACTGTTAGAAACATTGATTTCGCAAAATGGGATGCAAATGCATCATTGACAGAGCTTCCCGGTTTTTTAGTTGTTGAAGTATTCGCCTGCATTTCATGCTCCTCCTTATAAAAAAAACACTTCCGTTTTCTTACCTTTATTGTAAGAAAAACCGAAGTGTTATCTTAATAGGGGAACTCCCCCATCCTCGGGGGAAAAAACCCCTAGAAAAATTATTTTAGACAAATCCCTGTCACAAATTAAGTTTTGAGGTATTTTTTACGCCAGGAATTCAACAGCAACAGTAGGAAGATGCCGACCTGCAATGAGAAAACCACAGCATCCCAGAAAACAAGGCTTGTTGGTGATTTAAAATATCCTGGTAGCAGCAGTTTTGCAGCATGGATTATTTCCGGAATATAAAATTTTGCATATAAGAAAATAGTTAATACCACCCCAACAAAACAGAAAATGGCATAATAGAAAATCGTCTTTCTTTCGCTTGCAAATTCGACTTCATCCTTAGACGGATCTTTAAGAAACGGGAACCATTTGCGAATTGTCTGATTAGCATTTTCCATCAAATTATAACAGCCTGAGATATTTTCAAAGACAAAATAGAGATCCGTTTTCATATAAAAGCAGCATTGGAAAGCTACTCGCATAAATATATCAAAAACAGCAAGTGTCGATAATCCCAAGATAAATCCATTTGGAATAACTAATTGACAAATTAGAAAAATGAAAAGGATTACCGTATCGAAACAAAGGCCTGCTAAAAATAACACATTCCGATCTTTAGGCGATAGTTTCCAAATCGATGACATATCCGTTTCAAAGACAACAAAAAATAAACGATGACCAATCTCTAATTTTGTTGGCAAATTATAAGCTCTCATTGCCAAAATATGCCCAAACTCGTGGATTAGCACAAGTAAAAATGTAAACGTCATCCATAAAATCACATTTAGTACCATAATATCAAAAACAAATATATCTTCATGGTGAGGAAATAAGGAAGGATTGATAATGAAAAGGACGATATTTGCTGCGAATAAAGTTATATATATAGGATATGAAAACTTATTAAAGAAAAATTTTCCTAACTTTGGAGAAATCGATAAAAAGCCTAAGGTTTCCTCTGGCCGAAATTGTTTTTCAACCTTGACACCCTCAATTTCATCAATCAAATTCAACTCAAGAAGCTGTTCAGCAAAATCTAGAAGATCAACTTCATCCATAGGATATTTCCCCTTAAGTCTTCTCTCAATCTCACCTAAATGCTCACCTTGATTCATTAAATTGATTGCTTCAATACAAACCTCTGGCATTTCATAAAACTCACCTGAAGCTTTATCTTCAATAATATAGTGTTTTTTATCTTTGCGAATATCAACTGGAACCAACATAAGTTGTGAATCGAGTGTAATGTTCATTTTAACACCCTTTATTTTGTTTTTTTAAACATTAAAGAAGGATGCTTAGCAAATTGCTAGCATCCCTATACATTATGGTTTTACTCCTACCCAAGAACACCACCAACAAGTGGTCTTAACCTTTTTTAATTTCCGGATTTTCATAATTCCACCTCCTTAGGAAATTCCCATCCTTTTTTCCATGGATATTTTTCATGAAATTCAACCCAAGCAGGGAATACTTTTTTGAATACCTCCACTAACGTTGGATCAAATTGGGAACCCTTTCCTTCAATAATACGTTGATAGGCCTCTTCAACCGGCATCGCTGCACGATATGATCGTGAAGATGTCATCGCATCAAAAGCATCAGCAACAGAAGCCACTCGAGCAAGCAAAGGAATTTCCTCACCCTTTAATTGATCGGGATATCCTCTTCCATCCCAGCGCTCATGATGGGAACGAATGACGCAAAGACAATCATTTATTCCTTCGACATTCCTAACCGCTTCAGCCCCTACTCCAGGATGTGATTTAATGATTTCAAATTCCTCTTTTGTCAGCTTTCCTGGTTTCATTAATATTTGATCAGGAATATGAACCTTTCCAATATCGTGTAGTAAGCAGGCATAATAAAAGGATTTTTGTTCATCCTTTGATAATATTCCTAATTCTTGGGCTAATAATAAAGCATAGCTAGCAACTCGTTCACTATGCCCCCTTGTATAAGGATCTTTCAACTCTAGTGTCGCAATAACCCCTTTTACTATTCCCTGCAACTGATTATCATATGAAGTGCTAATCGCACGAACATAACCTTGAAAACGAACTAATAAGTAGAATGACATACTAGATAATATAACAATAAAAACACTTGCAATAGCAACTAAAGAGGAGTTCAAAATAACACCAATTAAAACATATTTTGTGGTAATTCCTAAACTAACTGTCCAAAAAAATCTTTTATCAAGGAAAAGAGGTAAGGAAAAAATTAAAAATATCTCTACTACATTCCCATTTGTATAGGAATCATTACTTCCTACGTAGGTTAAAATATCAACAATAAAAACGGTTATTAAATAGATGATAACAAACACATATTTTATCCAAGATATCTTTTTTACTTTATTTAAATAAAGCGAAACCGGAATAAGTATCAATAAAACAAAATAGGTAATATACCAAAAATTACTAGGTAAACCACTCTTCTTATCTGTTACAAATGCAGGTAAGAGGTAATAATAAAAAAAGTCATATCCTATAAAAATTATATAGAAAAATAAAAGAAACCATTTAAGAGTTCGCTGTTCTTCATGCGGTATCATATAAACCTCCAAGCGTATCTAACACATACTCATGACAGAATTTACAAATATTCGTTATTTTTTAGTAACCATTTACAAAATCTATCAAAAACAAGTATTCTTCTACATTATATCTCATTGAAAAAGACCTTGGAACACTTTATTTTGCGGATTTTTGTATAATTATAGAACTATTTATTGCTATCAGTTTTTATGTGATATCGGTAATGAAACATTAACCTTTGTTCCTTTTCCAATCTCACTTTCTATTTTTAACTCACCACTGTGATCCTTGATAATCTGGTTGGAAACCATTAAACCCAGACCAGTTCCATCCTTTTTCGTAGTAAAAAATGGTTCTCCTAGATTTAGGATATTTTCATCAGATATACCGTAGCCTTCATCCTGAATGGATACATTCATGTTTTGTCCCTCAATCACTTTAACTAGAACCTGAATCCTTCCCCCTTCAGGCATGGATTCAATGGCATTTTTGATCAAATTAAGAAAGACCTGCTTCAGTTGTTTCTCATCACAATCGAGAGGTGGTAATGGACCAACCATAGTTGTTTCAACAGCCACCCCTTGCCTTTCAGCCTGCTGCTGGGTAATGGATAAGGTATAGGCAATAACTTCTTCAATACCCGCCTTTTCAAATTTCATTTCCTTTGGTATTCCCAGATACATTAGGTCATCAACAATAGAATTGATCCGATCAATTTCTTGGATCATTATCGGATAATATTCATTTCCAACCGGATTTCTTTCCTGCTGTAGTTGAGTAAAACCTTTTAAGGAAGAAAGTGGATTCCGAATTTCATGTCCAATTGCTGTAGCCATTTGACCGACAACCGCTAGCTTCTCTTTCTGGTAAAGTTCTTCATAAACATGGGTTAACGAATTAATATATGAATTAAACCGTGTTAATAAAATATAAGCAATTATGGACAAAATCAATAAAACCAAAGCCGGAAAGAAGGGATAGAAATCATGCAAAACTAACCCAATTATTACATCCTTACTGATCAGCCCTACTGCAACAGTCCAAAAGTATTTTTTATTAACAAAAATCGGACTAAAAAGAATAAACAAGATCTCAACAACATTCCCTGAAGCAAATTGTTCTGTTGTTCCAAGATATCTAACAAGATTATCCACTATATCAATACATAGATAGCTGAATATATAGATGTATTTTATAAGATAAGGATTTCCTTTTTTAAGAAAATAAAATGCAATTAGAAGTAATCCAATGATTGGAAGATACAGCCATCCCCCTAGTCCGTCTCTTTGGTTACCATTAAAATTTTTATGTGAATAGAGTGGCAAAATGTAATAATAGAAAATATCAAAAGAGAAAAATATTACATTAAACAACCACAAAAATAGCTTTATCGCCTTTTTCTCTTCAAATATTAGTTTAGGACTATTGCTGCTTTCTTTCATGCTAAGTAGCTCCCTTGGCCTAGTTCTTTGAACAAATAGTCTGAAAACATTAAATAATTATTTCTCCTACCATCTTACCATCTTTTCGAGAAAAAAATGACATAAAATATGAAAAAACTATGATTTTCGACATATTTCGATCTTTTTTAAAAGAAAAAGTGCTAAGAAAATCCTCTCATAAAAAAACATTGACAAATATCCCAGTATCCTGTAATATTAATATTTGTGCTTCACATTTAAGTAACTTGTAATAGATAAGATAACGCAATGGTAGAATTTTTTTCTGGCATTCTGCTTATGTTTTAAAATAAAAACTTATTCACACTGGATCGGCTTCGGAGCCGTTAGGATGTAAGAGAGGTAGGGCTTACATCGTTTAGGTATAAAACCATCAGGTGGAAGAATAACCGCGGCAAACTTGTTTTTATTAACAATTACAATAAATAATGTTTTTACCTTGCGATGGATTTTAAACAATACAACCCATTCACAAGTTACGATATGGATTCTAATTGAATCAAGAGCTAAGAAGGCAGAGGGAAATCCCTCTGCCTTCGTCCAATTTATTCGCCACTTCGTCATTTTTATTTTTCAATCACAATTGCTTGTTTGCCCATTTGCTCCCATGCCTTAATAAAACTCTCACGGTTCAATTTTTTATTTTTCTCCCCATATGGATCATTTACATAAATATAATTTTCATCGTAGCCGGTAATAGCAACACTATGCTCACTAAAGGTAATATCGATTTTTCCCTGCGGAGTATCCCACTTTTGAAAGACAGAGACTGGGGTGAAGTTAGAGGTTGTAATAATCCAGACAGGTAACCCTTGTCCCACTTTTTTTAGTAAATCTGTAAAGGAACTATTGGTTAGATTAACTGCTCGATTGCCAACATATTTCTGCGCCAATTCCAATACTGGACTATTGTAAACCCCTAATCCTGGACCATTTACCATATCTCCGACAAATCCAGCATTAGGATTTCCTTTTTTCCCATTACTATAGTTTAAAGGGACTGTTTTTATATTTTCAGCCAATTCGTTTTTTGTCACTTTTACCCCGTGATAATTGAGAATCATCGCCAAACTCGTTACCTCACAGCCATTGTAAAGTTTAGGTTTGTCCATTTGATTCAAAAGTGGCACATCGAGCTGCATACGATCTGGAAAAATTGGCTCTGTATTATTTTTTGTAACTTCTCTTAAAGGTTCTACTTCATCTTTAAGAAAGTCTCCATTTGCATTTTGCAGCTTAGCGTCTAATTGAGATCCAATCTCATTTGTCTTAGTATGCACAGTCTCCTTCAATTGAACGACAGTCTGCCAGTTAAACTTTCCTTCTATTATCGTTTTTGCACCAATAAATGATATCAATAGGATAATAATAATAAAAAACATTTTTTTCATAGATATGTATACCATTCCTCGTAAAATAATTTGCAGGTAATAGGCAATTAGACTTATAATATACAACTATATTAACCATACCAAAAGATACCTGATCTATAAAGGAAAAGATTTTCCAACTAAATCATATTCCTTCTATCTTAAATTTTCCTTAAAAAAACCTCTTTTAGAGTTTTACTAAAAGAGGTCATGTTCGTATCTTATTTTGATTAATCTTTCTTATAACTTGATTAATAACTTCTGAAAAGACAAGTCCAAAGGCTATGGAACCTGCCAGCATAAGTACTTTTGCTGCTAAGCCTATTGCGGTATTATAATCATTTTCAACAAAGTTCCGCATCGCATCATAGGCCAAACCACCTGGAACTAACGGAATAATCCCTGCGACGCTAAAAATAATCACAGGTGTTTTATTAAACTTCGCCAATTCTTGACTTATAACGGCAACAAAAATAGTTGCAGCCAGGGTTGCCAAAATCGCATCGTCTAAATAGCCATTGAGAAGATAATAAATCAACCAGCCACCCATTCCAATCAGTCCACATTTCACTAATGTTTCTTTAGGTGCGTTAAAAATGATTCCAAACGCACCGGTTGCAATAAAGCTTGTTATTAACTGGGCAAAAATCGCCACCTGTCATCCACCTCACCTTCATAAAAACGATACTACAACGGCAATTCCTGCACCGATGGCGAAGGCCGTCAGAAATGCTTCCGCTCCTTTAGACAATCCTGAAACCAAATGTCCCGCCATTAAATCTCTGATCGCATTGGTAACTAAAAGGCCTGGTACAAGCGTCATAACCGAGCCAATGATGATTTTATCCAATTGATGGCCGACACCCATTTTTACAAATAAAAAAGAGAGTAACCCAATCACAAAGGATGCCAAAAACTCAGAGAAAAACTTGACTGGGACATAGCGGTGGAAGTGAACAAAGCTATAATAACCCATTCCGCCTGAGATCATTGCCGGGATAAAATCATTCCAGCCACCCTTAAACATAATCATGAAGCAACCGCTAGCTAAAGAAGCAGCCGCTACTTGAATTCGAAAAGGAAACGTGACGTCCAGAGAATCAATTTCCTTTAACTCCTCCCAGGCCTCCTTCAGATTAACATCACCACTACTAATACTTCTAGAAATACTATTCACCAAGGCAACCTTCTTCAGATCTGTGGAACGCTCTAATATTCGGATAAGTTTGGTCCTTGTTGGCCCAGAGCTTTCTGCCGAAAAAATAATACCTGTTGGGGTCACATAGCTATGTGTATTTTCAATACCGAAGGAGGCGGCAATCCGCATCATCGTATCTTCGACACGGTACGTTTCCCCGCCGCTTTGCAGCATAATTTTCCCCGCAAGCAGGCAGACCTCCATCACTTCGGATGTTTTTTCAACTTGTTTTTCCATCTATCACTCACCACATTATCTCTACATTTGTTATCTAGTTTAAATCAAAACAAAGGTACGAAGCAATTCGGAGCATGATTCTTGGACATGAGAACGGTGATTTTTTTTTAAAAATGAGGAAAAGTAATTATTTAAAATTTTCTAATTATTAAATATACTTATAGAAATAATAGAGAAAAGGGGGAGAGTTGATTTGAAAGCATTAAAATCAATTATTATCTGGGGCTTAGTTGCAGCACTTGGAGCAGCAGGTTTTGCGGTGATGGCCTTAAACACCGGGGAAAGCATTAATGCCATTTGGCTATTAACTGCTGCTGTTTGTGTCTATTCAATTGCCTATCGTTTTTACAGTAAGTTTATTGCAAATAAGGTTTTCCAGCTTGATGATAAACGGAAAACACCTGCAGAAATACATAATGACGGAAAAGATTATGTTCCAACAAACAAGTGGGTACTTTTTGGGCACCACTTTGCTGCCATTGCCGGTGCCGGTCCATTAGTTGGTCCAATCCTTGCTGCGCAAATGGGCTATTTACCAGGGACTCTTTGGATTGTAGTCGGTGTTGTTTTAGCCGGTGCGGTTCAGGATTTTATTATTCTTTTTGGTTCGATGCGTCGAGATGGTAAGTCCCTTGGTGAAATGATCAAGGATGAGATGGGTAAGGTAACGGGCATTATTTCCATGATTGGTATTCTAGGTATTATGATTATTTTATTAGCTGTATTAGCTTTGGTTGTTGTAAAAGCACTTGTGGGAAGCCCATGGGGAATGTTTACGATCGCAGCAACGATTCCGATTGCTGTTTTCATGGGTATTTACATGCGCTATATTCGTCCAGGCCGTGTTGGTGAGGCTTCTATAATTGGGATTGTGTTATTGCTTCTGTCACTAATCTTCGGACAAACAGTCGCAGAAAATCCAACCTTAGCAAATATGTTTACCTTTAAAGGTGAAACCATTGCGATTATGATGATTATTTATGGTTTTGTTGCATCTGTATTGCCGGTTTGGCTTTTACTTGCACCACGTGATTATCTAAGCACCTTCTTAAAGGTTGGGACAATCTTGGCACTTGCATTAGGAATTATCATTGTTGCCCCTAATCTTGAAATGCCGGGTTTAACAAAATTCATTGATGGGACAGGTCCGGTATTTGCCGGAAATATTTTCCCATTCTTATTTATCACCATTGCCTGCGGTTCTGTTTCCGGGTTCCATGCGTTGGTTTCGTCAGGTACCACACCTAAAATGATTGAACGGGAATCCCATGCCCGGCCAATCGGCTACGGGGCAATGCTGACAGAATCATTTGTTGCCGTTATGGCAATGATTGCTGCCTGCGTTCTTCATCCGGGCATTTACTTTGCGATTAACAGTCCGGCAGCCTTAATCGGTACAGATGTAATTCAAGCTGCTAAAACCGTAACAAGCTGGGGATTTACTGTGACTCCAGATGATTTAAGTACCATCGCTAAACATGTCGGTGAGCAAACGATTCTATCTAGAACCGGCGGTGCACCAACACTTGCCATTGGTATGGCGGTAATTTTTTCAAATATAATTGGCGGTAAGGCCTTAATGGCATTTTGGTATCATTTTGCTATCCTTTTTGAAGCATTGTTCATTTTGACGACAATTGATGCTGGAACTCGTGTGGGGCGTTTTATGATTCAAGATCTAATTGGAACAGCTTATAAGCCCTTCGCAAAAACAGATGCGTTAATTCCAAACATCATTGCCACTGCATTATGTGTCACCTTCTGGGGTTACTTCTTGTATCAGGGTGTGATTGACCCGCTTGGCGGAATTAATACCCTATGGCCGCTCTTTGGGATTGCCAACCAGATGCTCGCCGGAATTGCGCTGATGTTGGGAACAACCATCCTTTATAAAATGGGCAAAAAAGCATATGTATGGGTGACTTTGCTGCCAACAACCTGGCTGTTAATTGTTACCTTAACTGCCGGCTGGCAAAAGCTTTTCCATGAGAACCCGAAAATTGGCTTCTTATCACATGCGAAAATTTTTAGAGGAGCATACGAAGATGGAAAAGTACTTGCACCGGCAACAACAGCTGCTCAAATGAAGCAGGTTCTCGTTAACGACTATGTCGATGCAACACTAACTGCTATTTTCATGTTCGTAGTCATCGTAGTCTTAATTTCAGCTCTAAGGATTTGGTTTAAAGTTTTAACAAACCACAAACTACCATTGCACGAGTCACTCTATGTGCCTCACGATGAAGGAGATTTGAAAAAATATGCTTAATCGGTTAAGGAAGATCAATTCTTACAGAAAGCAATTCCTAAGTCTGCTAGTAGGAGTTCCAAGCTATGAAGTATACGTTCAGCATATGGAATCACACCATCCTGAGGAAACTGTGAAATCACGGAAGGAATTTTTCTGTGAAGCACAAGAAGCTCGTTACAATGCAAAGGGTGGAAAAGTGTCTAGGTGCTGTTGATTAGAAAAGCGCAAGTGCCCTGATAGCGGTGTATGAACTGAAACGCTGATTGTAGTATTCCAAATACGAAAAAACAGTCTGTCACCATGGATACAGGCTGTTTTTTATTTTATTGATGCCAAATCTTCATTAAAACAAGATTTATAACTACCATCAGCCCGTAAATATAGGCGAGCGATTGTTTTTCGATAAAAAACAAAGCAACTGCAGGCAGCCCAAAAATAATAATTTCTAATATAAGGAATGGGAATCCCGTTAATAAATATGATGCCTTAGGAGCTCCAAACATTCCCCATATTGCCGCTGCAAGTAAGGGTGTACCGATTCCTGTGATGATTTTCATAATGGTACCTTGAGAAACTCGAAATCCCCAATATCCCAAAATAATGAGAGCCATGATTTCTAACAAAAATCGCACCCCTAAATTCACTACTTTGATTCCTTCCATTTGTTCCCCACCCCTTTAGATAACCGACTATCTATTTTATATATTTACTCTGCAGCTGGAGTATTCACTAAAGTTAATTCCGACTTCTTCTTTCTTTCCCAAAAAACGAACCCCGTTAAACAGCATACTAATACAAACGGTATACTTGATTTATACAGATCGGCAAAACTAGTGGAAATGGTCTTTTGAGCATAGTCAGTAACTTGATTTCCATAAGTTTTTACCAATTTTCCTTCCTTCGCTATTTCTTCATCCACTTGTTTTTCAACCGTTTGATAAATCTGTCCTTTTGCTAAAGGTCTTTGTTCTTCAGGAATAGCAACCAAGGCCGCTTGAACATTGGCATCGATGATTTGTAGGCGCTCCTTGCTTGTTATTAAAGCAGGATTTGGTTTTAAGTCCTGTTTTCCTGCGTTAATTGATTTTTGCGTTTCGCGTAAAATTGTTTCTTTTACGGACTCGGGCACATCTAGTTTTTCTAGCTTTTGGGCCGCAAAAAGGGCAACATCTTGTTTTTTATCATGAATATTGTTGGATAATCCAGCGACAAAGATGGCGACCGCTAAGACCACCCCTACCTGCCTAAGCATCGAAAATACACTTTGCGAAGCCGTGAGCATCTCCCCTTCAAATGAAGATGTGCTTGCAATTGTCGCCGAAGATATAACAAAGCTAAACCCTAAGCCAAGCAGACTGCAGAGCAGAATGATTTCTTTTGGCGTGCTATTGATCGTTAAATTGTGTAACAAGTAGTAGGCAATTCCCATAATTCCAAAGCCAACAATGACTGGGATGGTATATCCAATTTTTTTTGAAAGCAAACCGGCAAAGTTGGAAAATACAAAGATGGCGGCAGATACAGGTGTGACGAGTAATGCGGCTTGAAGCTCCGTCTTATGCTGGAAGTTAGTTAAAAACTGAGGTAGTAGGACCATAACACCGATGAGGAAGATGAAACCTGTTGTCACTGTTACAACTGAGCCTGTAAACAAGCGGTCTTTAAAGAGAGTTAAATTGACCATTGGTGCCTTTGACTTTTTCTCTGCCACGATGAACAAGACGATGGAGGCGGCTGTCATTAAATAGCAAATGACTGCAAGCGTACTTACCCAGCCCCATGTATTCCCTTTGATCAATACAAGGTTAAGCGGGAAAATAGCCGATACAGAGAAAAATAAACCAAACCAATCTATTTTTGATTTTACACGAGTTTCTTTTTTTAGTGTTAAGATAATGAAGGCTGCGACAATTGCAAGTAAACAAATTGGAACATTGACGTAGAAAACCCAATGCCAGCTTAGTTTTTCAGTGATGATTCCTCCAACCGTTGGACCTAAAGCTGTGGCTAAACCTTGAGTAGCACCAAGCAGTGTTAACGGAAGGATTCTTTTTTCAATTGGCATGGAAGCAATTCCGATCACCATGCTGCCTGGAATTAAGATCGCTGCGCCAATGCTTTGAATAAAACGGGCAGCGATTAAGAAGTCCCCGTTATTCGCGAGCCCGCAGAGTGCTGATCCAAGTCCAAAAACAAACAGTCCTACAATATAAAATTTATTTCTGCCGAACATTTCGGCAAACCTTGCCATCGGAATCGCTAAAACGGCAATTGTCATTGTATAGACATTGAGCATCCATGAGCTCGTTTCCAACGTCGTATGCAGACTATCCTGAATCGCTGGAAGCGTTATGTTCATAATCGTTGAATCCAGCATACAAACAAATACCCCTATACACATGAGCAAAACTACCTTCATTCCACCTGTTCCCTTCATTCAATTACCCCCCTTGTTTTTCATTCAAATTTTTTAGTTCTTCGTCAACCATTCTCAAAATCATCTCAGCTTGGCGAATCCCAAATTCTAAAGTAAATCTTTTGTGGTGTTCCATATCTGAACCACACATATCAGCTATTCTTGTTAAATTGTCATACATCGCCTGGCTCTTATCGCGTTCTTCCTCTAACCAATCTTTAATCTTATCCTTTGTGGTAAATCGTCCAAAAAATATGCGGATGAGGACATCTGACCTTGTAATCGTCGGATTGATTGGACTGTTTAGGTAATGTTGAAACTGTTCCTTTCCCTTTCCTGTAATTACAAATAAATTCTTGTTCGGCTTTCCGTCTTGCTGGATGACCTGTTTTTCCACAAGTCCTTCCTTTTCCATTTTCCTTAGTGCTGGATAAATTGCGCCAAATGAAGCATCAAAAAAGTAAGAAACGGAATTCTCCATCATTTGCTTGATATCATATCCACTCATTGGCTCCTCATATAAAAAGCCAAGAATTACGTCTTGTATGTTCATTTCGTTTTCACCTCATATTATTTATGTTTATATTATCATTGTTAATATTATTGTTGTCAATATGTAAAATGGATATTTTTATCAATTTTTTGCTAAGGACCAAGGAGTAAATCAACTGCTGCAGTTGCTTTATCCCTGAAGTAAAATTTGTAAATACTTTTTTGGGTAAAAAATAAACCTATCCACAATGTGAATAGATTTATTTTTGCTTATAGTAGGTAATCGCCAAGGCAAAGGCCAATACTGCCCCTTTAACAATATCCATGGCATAATACGGAACCGACATCATCACAAGGCCATTTTGCAAAATTCCAATTAGAACTGCCCCAATAAAGGTGCCAAATGCGTTGGGTTTGCCGGCCCCAAGGACAGAAAAGCCGATAAACGCAGCAGCAACAGAATCCATCAAGTAAGGTGCACCAGAGTTGATTTCTGATGTCATAACGCGGGATGCAAGCACAATTCCGCCAATCGCAGCAAAAAGGGCCGAAAGCAAGTAGGCAGCTACCTTATATTTATTGACGGGTATACCGGAAAGCCGAGCGGCCTCTTTATTTCCGCCAATCACATACATATAACGGCCATGCTTAGTGTAGGTCAAAAAGATATGAACAATAATAACTGCCACAGCCATGATGATTATAATCCATGGAACCGCTCCAATTTTTGCAAAAAAAGGGCTGATGAGACCTGTTGCCATCGAGCCATCCGGCATCACCATATTTTGCGAAACCGATGCCCCTTTTGTATAGGTAAGTGCCGTCCCTTGAATGATAAACATCGTTGCTAACGTCATCAGCATATCCGGAATCCTCAGCTTCACGATCATGAATGAGTTTAATGCCCCAACTAATAATGATGCGAGAATGGCAGAAATGATGGCCACTACTATATTTTGCGAAAACCAGACAAACATCGAAATGACGATGGCGTTTGATAACGATGCTACCGAACCGACCGAGAGATCGAAACCGTCGACGGACAACGAAATCGTAATTCCGATGGCAATAATCGTCACAATCGAAATCGATCGTAAGATATTGATGATATTACTTCCTTGAATAAAGGTAGGATTCGCTATTGAAAAAATAACAATAAGTGCAAGAATCGTGATGATCGTTCCGTATTTATATAAAAAATGAAACAGCTCAAATCCCTTTTTCACTGGGGCTCCTTGATTCTTAGCTGAAATTTTTGCTTCCATTCTACCTGCCCCCTGTTGAATAAAATAATACTTCCTCTTCATTCGTTGCCTTTGTAACCAATTCCTTTACTGACCTGCCATCATATAAAACATAGATTCGATCCGTGATTCCGATCATTTCGGATAGTTCAGATGAAGCGTAAATGATGGCCTTTCCTCTTCTTGCCAATTCGATGATTAATTCAAAGATGTCCTTCTTTGCTCCTACGTCAACACCTTTTGTTGGTTCATCAAAAATATAAACATCTGCCTCAGCAACAAGCCACTTCCCGATTGCCACCTTTTGCTGATTTCCACCTGATAGATTTTGCACCTTCGTTTCTTCCGATGGTGTTTTAATACCAAGAAGACTGATCAACTGTTTTGCCGAATTTTTTTCCTTTTTTCTGTCTACAAAACCAAATACCTTTGAAAAACTTCCTAGATTCGCAGCGGACAAATTAGCTTCAACGGATTCAAGAATGAGAATTCCTTCTTTTCTCCGTTCCTCCGGGACTAAGGCAAGCCCGTTTTTTACCGCATCATATGGGCTTTTTAAGGATAATTTGTTCCCATTAATGATGATTTCTCCGCCTGTTAGTTTCTCCGAACCAAATAATGCTTTGCACAGTTCTGTCTTTCCAGCCCCTACAAGCCCTGCAATACCAACGATTTCTCCTGATTTAACGTGCAAATGTAAATCTTTAATTTTTTCCTTATCTGTAAGTCCCTTTACTTCAAAAACCGTGTTTCCAATTGCCGTATTTTTTTCTGGGAACTGTTCCTCCAGCTTTTGCCCAAGCATATGCTCGACAACTTTATTTTGGGTAATAGCGGCAATCTTTTCTTTTTCCACAAATTCACCGTTTCTCATGATGGTTATCACATCACACACTTCAAAAATTTCCGGTAAGCGATGGGAGATAAAAACAATTCCTACATCTTGCTTTTTTAACACTCGAACAATCCGAAAAAGTTCGTTCGTTTCCAGATGGCTCAATGGTGCTGTCGGTTCATCCAAAATCAGAAACTTACATTGATTCGAGATTGCTCTGGCAATTAAGATCATTTGTTTTTCCGCAAGTGTCAGCTCACTCACAAGCTTCTTTGTCGAAAGTGTGATGTTCATCCCCGTTAAAATTTCTGCTGCTTTTTGATGAAGCTTCTTCCAGTTTATCCACTGGCTATTCCCCATGTTATGGACGGTGTCGAGCAGCATGATATTTTCCGCGACAGTTAAATACGGTATGAGGGCAGTATCAACTTCCTGGTATACAATTTGAATTCCGGCATCCTGGGCACATTTTGGCGAACGGATATTGAGATGTTTCCCGTCCAGCGATATCTCCCCTGTGTAATGGTCATAAGCCCCTGATAAAACCTTCATTAACGTTGATTTCCCAGCACCATTTGCCCCAATCAATGCCTGAATAGTTCCCGTTTCCGTTGAAAAATTTACTTGATTCAATGCCCTTACACCTGGAAATTCAATCGAGATGTTTTTCATTTCTAATGTTGAGCCCATCGAACTTCCACCCCCTTATTAAAACGGCACCCCCTTAATCTAGCGAAAAAGAGAGTGCAGCTCACGATTACTTCTTATAATGCTTCTTTAATGTTTTCATCCAATCCTCTTCAAATGCTGTGGACTCGCCCCAGCCTGGAATGATTTTTGAAAGATTAACCATGTTTATAGGATCCTTTGACTTCTGAAGATTTTCTTGTGAAACAAGCGATGCTTCTAAATCATATGTTTTCGGTGTTTCTTCACCGGCTAATTTTTTCGCAAGTAATCTCATATCAACAGCACCGATTAATTTAGGGTCAACCGCAGCTGTATATTTCCAAGCACTGCCTTTTCTTTGGATATCTTGGAGGTCGGCATTCGACACGTCAATCCCATAGATTTTTACCTCTTCACGCCCTGCTTCTTTAAGTGCACGTGCTGCACCGATGGCAAAGGCATCCCAAGTAGCAAAAATCGCATCCAATTTACCTTTCGGATATTTATTCAACATCGCGGCCACTGCATTTTGCGTTTGGACACTTGTATCAGCAGCAGCTACCCCGAAACGCTCCACTTCTTTGATACCAGAGTTTTTTGCAAGCACATCCTGGTAAACTTTGTTGCGGCGGACCATTGGCGGGAAACCGTCTACCCATAGGTAAGCAATATTCGCTTTACCATTCGTTTCCTTTACAAGCTGGTCAAGCGCTAACGTCGCTAATGCCTCGTCATCCTGCGAAGTAATGGTTACACCCTCTACATTTGCTAAGTTTGGATTTGAATCAAACGCTACAACACTTTTTCCTTTTTCAACAATCTTCTTCACATCGTTAATTGTCGCATCATCATCGCCATGGGAGATGATAAAGCCGTCATAGTCTTGGTCTAGTGCCTGATTAATGGCATCATGGAATTTTGCTGTGTCGCCATTTGCCGTAAACACGTCCACTTTTAAACCTAATGCTTCTCCCTCTTCCTTTGCCCCTGCTAGGAATTGGGCAGTATGATCGTCACCGCCAATTTTGCGGATGACCTTGATTTTTAACTGATCCCCTTTGGAAAATGCTTCTGGTACCCCTACAAGCGAAACCTTTTTGTTGCCGCCTGCCTGCTTTGTTTCTCCTCCAGATGCACATCCTGTGAGTAGTAGTGTTGCTGCCAATGCTGATACGAATGTACTTTTTAAAATATTTCTTTTCATTTTAAAACTCCTTCTCTTTGTTTTTACTAATTCTCCGTTTCTCCTATAGGAAAAGTTTGTTTTTATGTAAAATAAAAAACCTCTCCAGAAAAGAGAGGTTTCATCACAAATAGAAGGACTACTCCTCTCTTATCTTTCAAACAAATAATTTGTTTGCAGGATTTAGCACCAATTCCTTTCCGGAACGGTTGCTGGGCGTCATCGGGCCAGTCCCTCTGCCACTCTTGATAAGAGAACGTAATATTCATTTAAAGTATTAAACTTAATTTAAACTCCTATTAATAAGTTGTCAATAGTATTTTGAATATTTCTAATTAAAAATATCCAAAATACTCGTATTAGATTTTCAATTTCCTTGTTTTTTACTTTTGTATTCTATTTTTTCTTAAGCTAAAGTCACAATCTCGATAATAGCTATTTTTTACTAAGATGTTGGGGCCGAGGCAGGAAACTGCTGGACAATGGCAGCTCAAATCTTTAGCCAATGTTGATGATTGCCAAGTTTCGTAGGCATCTTTCAGCTTCGTAGTTTGGATATTTCCTAGCGATGGTGTGTCACCAAAATCAGTGACAATTATGTCACCGTTAAATATATTTACATTTAAACGGGAACGGCCGTCCGGATCGTTTCTGACGGTGACATTCTTACATTCATACAGTCTTTTTAAAAGGTCTAAATCCTCTTGGTTACTGCTGCATGCATAGAATGGCAGTGTTCCAAACAGCATCCATACCTTTTCATCCCGTATATCTAGTAAGTGATGGATAGCCTCTCTAATTTCATCCAATGATAAGGTTTCAAGATTACTAGCAAAGTCGCTAGGGTACATAGATTGTAATGAATCTCTTGGCATTTGGCAATAAAAAAAAAAGAGCGTTACCCTGTTAAAGAGCTAACGCTTTGTTGACTAGTTTATTTAGATTAAGTTCGCCCTCTACTACAACTATAACGCCATTTTTACCTACGAAAATATTCTCTTGCTGCGGCTGCGGTCTTCCTAGTAGCTTTGCGATTTTAGAAGTTTGCTTATCCATCCTGCTAACGCCCTCTTTCGTTGTAATTTACAAAGATAGGCGCAGCCCTTCGCAATATTTGGTATCAATGGACAAAAAAAGAGCGCTAAGGCTGTTAATGCCCTGCGCTGCTTCTTCGTTATTACCTTTTCTCATAATTCGCTAAAACTAACTCTTTGTAACGCTTGTATGCGTTCGCTGCTGCCTTATTACCTAGCCCCTTTTCGTATAGCTTATAAAGGTCGTCTAAGTTAGGCGCTGCCGTGTTATAGCCTGTTAGGTCGGTGGTCATGTAGTCGGCGGTCGTATGTTTTAATACATTTTCGTCTCCTAGGATTAACATATTGTTAGTTATAATAACTCGCAAAATGTCACCCCCTTTCGCTGCTGCTGCGTTATTACATGCCCATTTCTACACGTTTAACAAATTCGCTTTTAGACGTGAAATAAGCGTATGAATTATTGGCATAGTGCTGTGTGTCTCTGCTAATTTCGCCTAATTTTTCCGCTAGAATGGAAGGCACAATGCCCGAATTTAACATAGCTTTTGCTCGTCCTAGTGCCTCTGTAGCCGCCTCTGCGCCTTGTGGCTGCGCTCTCTTGAATAACTCCGAATGAATGGCGCTTAGCTGCCGTTTAGCTTGGTGGCGGTCTTCTACCGTTCCAGTTAGCGCATAGCTTGATAGTTCTAGTACGCTTTCGGCGGCTTGCTTGGCTAGCGTTGGTTGTTCAACCTCTGTTAGCGTTTGAAGCGCCTCTAGTGCCGTCTTAGCGCTGCCTGCAAAGATTACCTTCGCTTTGACTTGCTGCATTTTACTATTGAATAACGCTTGCTCTACGTCGGAAGGTTGTGGCGTTCCTTTCGCTAATAGTCGTTCTGCGTCTACTTTGGCAGATACAACCGCCTCGTCATGCAACCGCTGCATGGCGTGTAAATCCTTCATCGCTTTTACTTCGAATTGGTTTTGTAGCCTCGTTAGTTTGTGCTGCTTGCCTTCGTGCGATAGTAGACGGTCTGAATTAATCTTGGTTCGTTCCGCTCGGTATACATCCATTACAAACGGTCTCATAACTGGAATAACGCTGTCTCGGATTTCTTGTGCCTTCGCTAAGCTTTCGTTAATTTTTTCTACTGTCATAGTGTTTTCGCTCCCTTTTCGTTTTTATAAGTCTGCTTGCTGCTGCAACTTCATTTTTAGGCGTGCATGGCTGCGCTTGTCTGCATCGCCTTCTAATAGTTCCGCAATCGTTACTAGGTCTTCCTCGGTATAACGTAGCGCCTTTTGTAAGCGTCTTATTGTGCTAGGCTGCGGCTCTTGTCTGCCTTTCTCATAACGGTTGATTGTTACAAGCGATACCTCTACCTTCTCCGCCAATTCTTTTTGTGATAAATTAACCGCTCTGCGAATATAGTTTAGTTGTTGTCCGTTCATGTTATCGTTCCTTTCGTTTTTGGTTGTGTAATTTCTATCGTTCGTTAGTCGTCATAGTGTAAATAAAGAAGGGCTAGCTAGCGAACGACTAACGCTAACCCTTTGCGCATATGATACACACATAGAGGGACGAAGCTTTCCCTATTACTAGGTACGACTAATTCCGCCTAACTTGGCGTGTATATGAGATATTCTTATCGTTTCTTAGCTGCTGCTGCGCTTGCCTGCCGCAAACTAAAACGGTAAGTCTTCGAAGTCTGTTGCTTCGCCTGCCTGCGTATCACTCTCACTATTGTGAACGCTCTTAATCTCGGCAAAGTAGCGCTCTTTTTCTTCCCTGCGCTCTTCTACCTTCTTGTATCGCTTGTCATATTTCGCTTTCACTTCGGGGAACTGCGTAAAAAAGTCCTCTCTGCTTAACGGCTTCATTGGTACGTATAAATTTCCTTTTGGTCTACGCACCACTTTAAGCAGCCCTAACGATTCTAGCGACTGAATATGCTTGTCTATCGTGCTTTCTGTTGTGGCGCAATCCGCCGCCAATAGCTTCATACTAGGGAAGGCGCATTTCTTCTCTGAGTTGTAGCGGTGGACAATCATCATATATAAAGTCTCTGCTCCCTTCATAAATTTGGGGTGGTGGCGGTACTGTAGTAAGTCTAGCGGAAAAGGTACGAATCCCTCTTTCTCTTTCCTTTTCTCGGTCTTGTCGAATACTCTCTGTTTCATGCTATTACCTCCTATTTGTTTTCGCAGCCTTTCGTAGCTGCTACGGGGATATAGGCGCAATAAACTTTATAATTTGGTACTCTAATTTTTAGAGTGTGGCTATAATTCTTATCATTACTTCTTTCTCGTTCTTTCGCATTAATCCCTTATGTTTATAATAGTTATTGCGTTAGCTCTTTTGCGTTAGCAAATGACAATATATTCTTTAATTTTTATTCATTAATTCTTATTTAGTAATTCTTATTTAGTGCTAGTCTTACAAGTAGATAACTATAGAAATTAGAGTATGTTCTTATAAAGTTTAGAGTAAGCAATTTAAAAATCTATAGTATCGATAGCCAACTAAAAAAATGCAAAAAGGCTATAACGGTGCCATTTATCCACCCCTTGACTTTTAACCATATTTACGCTTATTGACAATTCACACATTCTGCGCATATCGTATTTCCAGCGTCTCCTCTATCGAAAAAAGACCGCAGCTATAAAATGCCACGGTCGCCAATGAGGGAAAAACTGCCGTGCTAGTGACGGTAAACATATAGGCGCAGCCTTTCGGAAAAATTGGTATAATCATTGTAAATAGTTTGCGATAAATGAAAGGAGTTTTACGAATGAATGAGCGAATGAATGAACCGCAGGACGTACGGCAGCTAATCGAAGAAATAAACAAAAGCCTCGATAGATTTGAGGCGAAAATGAATAGTGGCTTTGACCGCATGGAAAGGCGCTTAGATAGAATTGAGGCGCAAGTCGGGCGAATGGCAGCGCACACGGAACGCATAGACGAACTAGTGGATAGATTGCGGAATAAGTACGATAGAACTAACGGCAGCTAAACGTAAGCTAATATGGAATCTAATGCCATGAGTTTGAAAAATTGTAGCGAAAATATTTAGCAGTTAGCGTAATGGCTGCGTTTAATTACATTGGTAAAATATAGGGTATCGAGTTAAAAAATGAGTTGCGCTATTTTCATACGGTAGATGTAGAGGCGTGGCGCCCCGTGGTTGGGGGGTAGGCGTTTCCCTTGGTCGCTATCGCTCTCTGTGGCTCTCTCTGTGGCTGATTCCTGCGCTTGCGCTCGCTCGTTAATAGCTTCCGGTCACTTCGTTGGTGAAAAGCTTTAGAGCGCTTTTATTCGATTCTCTTCATGCATTAAATACTAATGAACGTTAACGAACTTTTGCGCTGCTTCTCTCGAATCAATCGAAAACAATCGCATATATAACGGCAGCATATCCCCGTAAGTACGGCAGCTATAACGCCCTAGTGCGGTGTGTTGGTGCGCCCTGTTAAACGTGGTCAATTCGTCTAGGTATATAAAGACTATAAAGCGCTAACGTGCAGCTATAGCCGTTGTAGGCGCTAGAATAGGCACTGTAGCCTTGTGAGCCGTTGTTTAGACTTAGCTATCGCATGTATGTATAAGCGCCGTATAACGTCCGTATGTGCAGCCTATAACCCCATATGCGCCCTATCTAGGTATGTGCGGCGTGTTGGTATATGTGACGCCCTATAGCCCCGTAGACGCAAAAAAGAGCGCTATTGGTTAGCGCCCTGTTTTCTCTTCGCCCGTGTTAACGTACTCTTACTAATGCCTGTCATTTTCTCTACTTCCGTATATGAGTTATCGTTTAATAGTTCTAGCGCATGTTCTAGCTGCTTCTTATTAAACTTGTTCGGTCTGCCTTCTCGAAAGTCGTCTCGCTGCTTCGCTATCGCCTTGCCTTCTTGTGTACGTTCGATAATTAGATTACGTTCCATTTCTGCGACGGCTAACAATGTTTGAAGGAAAAAGCGCCCCATTGTCGTATTCTCCAATAGTCCGACGTTTAACACATGAACTTTGACGCCTTTAGCGAATAGCTGCTCTATAACTTCGATTCCTTCTTTTGTGTTGCGTGCTAGGCGGTCTAGTTTCGTTGTTATTAGCGTGTCGCCCTCTTCTAACTTCGCTAGTATCTCTTTAAATTGTGGGCGGTCTGTCTTCGTTCCTGTGAACTTCTCCGAATAAATATTACTATCCTCGCAGCCTTCCGCTTTTAGCGCCTGTAATTGCGCCTCTAGGTCTTGGCTTACCGTGCTTACTCTCGCATATCCGTATTTCATATAAAAACGCTCCTTTTATCGTATGTATTTATGACTATGAGTTATGATTACGGCTCATGTACTGATACTATCACACTCTCTAATCGTGGTCAAATCTATTAAGTTATGACACCGATACAGGCACAGGAACTTGAATATTAATTTTCAATAGTTAAACGCTACCCCATGAGTTATCGACCCCTCGCCTAAAACAGATTTCCAGTGGCTGTTTATTGACGCTATGAGTTCGATATTTGTAAAGCTAGGTACACTGATGCGCCGTTACTTCGATAGCCTTCGTCCTTACAGTGATAACGATTCTCAATAAGATTAGCCATTTTCAGCACTGTTTACAATTCACTATACGTAACTATACTTCGCTATCCCCCACAATTAGCGCTAACCTACTGGCTTATGTAGTGTCTTCGTAGTGTTCGTTGTCTTCGTAGTGAACTCATTCGCAAATAGAAAAACGACGGCTTACATACCGTCGCTTAGTTTCGTTAATATTGCCTTGAACGTGCTACCCTTTTCGCTTAGCAGCGTCTTTCTAGCATAGTAGAAAAGCGCTCCTGTGCCTAGTCCTGCGAATAGGTATATTATGTCCAGTCGTGCGGCTGCTGCGCCTGCTGTGGCGTTTATGCCTGCGAATAATAGTAGTAATTTAGAAAGTCTCTCCGTTCCCATGTTAACGCCCCTCTTCAAAGTTGTTAAACTAAAGCACCCGTTAGTGAAGAAGATACTTTATTCCTTCTTTTTTAACAACCAGACCCTTTACTTAAAGAAACGAAAATAAAGTGCAATAAGATAATTAACTGCTATAAGAACACAATAAATTTTGTACAAAGTAGCAAAAAAACCTTTTTCGTTTCGATTGAAAATTAAATATCCAATAGACATTACTAAAATAATAATGTACAAAGGTGATACTGCAAGGTTTGAATATGTTTCTGTTAAGGTCATTATCTTTCTCCCACTTTTTTATATAAAAAAAAAAATATTACTATACTAATTCCCGTCTTTTATTAGGACACGAGTAAATTCTTCTTGCATAAAAACTATCCCTTTTCTTCCAATCAATTACTACTAAAATTCGACAATATAACAAGGTTCTCCTTCTTCAACTAAACTGCACGTTAGTTCAATAAGTATCACTCAATATCCTCTATGCGTATTACTAACGGTAACTCTTCGATTATGTCCTCTAAGCATACAAGGGGTGGCTGCTCAAATCCCTGCTCGTTCGTGCGCTGCCAGTCCGCATATGCCTTTATAAAGAGTTTAAATTCCCTGCGTACTTCTTTAGGCGCTCCGTCTCTTAAACGCATATTACCGCTTTCATCATAATAAAAATACTCGCTATCTATAAAGTTAGGTCGTGCCATGTACATATGTGCCGCCCCTTTCGGCTTTTAGTCCATTATAACGCAAATTGGCGGAAGCTTTGATAAAAAAAGAGCGCTACTTTGCGCCCTATCTCTTAAACTCTATTAGTATTTCGAAAGGCTTCTCGCCGTTACTGTCGTTCTGCTCTTTCCAGTAATAAACCTTGTCGATAACTTCGTGAAGTAACTTATTCGTCTTAACGGGGTCTGTTGTATCCATTGAAAGAAGTCGCTCTATTTTGAGCTTGGTCTGCTTCTTGCGGTCTACTTCGGCTTTTACGCTAGCGCCCTCTAGGTTCTTTAGCTCTTGCGATACTGCTAACTGTTGTTCTCTGATAGCCTTAATCTCATTCATAGCTTCGTCGTCTGAATAGATACCGATTTTATGCCCGTTCTGTACTCGCTTTTTCTGTTCTTCAAGTGAGCTATATCTGTTAGATAGTTCCTGCTGCTTCGTTTCTACTGAGCTTATGAACGTATTAGCGCCCGATAGTACTGCTTCTATCTCTTCGTCAATTTTAACTAACTGCGCCCGTAGCTTCATAAAGATGGCGTCTTCTACTCTACTAGCTTTTACGCCGTTATTAGAGCAGCGTACTTCTGTCTCTCGCTTTCCTTTCGAAGATTTCGAAGAGTAGCAGTTCAATACGTATAACTCTCGCTCGTCTTTATTAAGCGAATTTCTCGCAGACCGTTTATTATACTTCATACAAAAAGAAAGCGTCTGTCCGCATTTAGGGCAAATCAGCAGCCTAGAAAGCGCATATATGCCCCTCTGTTGCGACTGTGGCACTTTTCTATTCTGAGCTAATAGCACCTGCGCCTTATTGAATGTATCCTCGTCTATTAATGCTTCGTGGGCGTCTATAACATGTATAGGCTCTTCGCCTTCTAGTTCATAGTGAACGATACCCCTATATGCTACGTTACTAAGGATTAACGAAGTAGCTCTACCTGTGAAAGGGCGGCTATCTTTCTTCCCTTGCTTCCGTGTCATATGTCCGTATAGTGTAAGCTGCTCGCATACCTCCGCTTGGTTCATGCCTTGATTAACGTACATATCAAAAATGGATTTTACTATTTCGGTTTCTTTCGCATTAGGTACGAGCTTTTTAGTAGCAGCTTCTTTGTCGTATCCGTATGGCGCAATACCGAACCATATGCCCGTCTTTATAGCTTGTATGCGTCCTCTTCGTAGTTTTCTTTTTGTAATCCGCATTATCTGCTCGTCGAGTTCCGCTCTAATGCCTGTAACAAACATATCGTCGTCGTTAAAGAAGTTATAAGCCTTGTCTAACGTTATAAACTGTAAGCCTTCATTTACCAAAACCCTTCGAAATAGCCCGAAGTCAGTCCTATCTCTTGCTATACGGTCTTGGTCTGTAACTAGCACTCCGTCAAAGATTCCCTTACTTTTAAGGTCTGTTAGCATACGTTGTAAATCGGGTCTATTCCAGTCCTCTGAACTCCCTCGCTCTCGGTAAACCTCATAGTCCATATTGTTTTTCTCTGCATAATCAGTTAAAAGCTCAACTTGTCGGTCTATCTCAAGTGCCTTCTCGTCTTTAAGCCGTGATTTCCTTGCATAGATTGCAACTAGCTTTTTTTGCGTTTTAGTTTTCATTATAATTTCCCCCCATACATTCATTGGCGCTATTAATTCTGCTTTTTGGTATGCCGCAAGATATATAACGTTGTATACATTGGGTGCACCTCATGGCGCTGACACAGCATTTCATCAACAATTTGCCTATGGATTTTTTCCAAATGCTGAAATGTCCGTTTGTTTAACATCGTTTCAGCAGAAACCATTACTCCTGCTTTAACAAGGGCGCGGCTGTTTTCTACCATTCTTGTAAAATATTTTTCACGTTGCCCGAAATCAGGCTTACGCTCCATTCGCGCAAAGCCGCCCTCAACAAAATCATCGACAGTACCCCAGTTATGGGAGATATGTAATACATCCAAGTAAGGAATGATTTGTTCATACCTGGCTAAATCAAGGGTTAAATTCGAGTTTATTTGTGTCCGAACACCACGTTCATGTGCATATTTTAAAATTGGTACAACATAATTATTTACAGATGATAATGATAGCATCGGTTCTCCGCCAGTAATGCTTAAAGTCCGAAGTGCCGGGATTTCTTCCAGCCTTTGTAACAATAACTCAAGTGGAAGTGCATCCGGATCCTTTGTCTGTAACGTATATCCTACCGCACAATGCTCGCAGCGCATGTTACAAAGAGTGGTTGTTGTGAATTCGATATTCGTAAGCTGAGGTTTTCCATATTCCTCTATATCTAAATAAGCTTCCCATGGATCATACTGCGGTGTAATATTTTTCATTTTCAACATATTAAACTCCTTAAAAATCAGTCTTAACAAAACCTTTTCATTATAGCTGATTTGAAGACAAATATACTAATCTCAACTGTTACAACAGTCTATGTCGTTTATTCAATGGATAAAGGTTGTACGAATTTGTCCTGATCATACATATCTCACCACTTATCGATAAAAAATAACCTAATTGTTAAAATGAAAGTTGGAATGGTGGTTATAAAATATGGAAATGCTGCCTTTAGGCGAAGCGGAAAAACTAGCCTTAAAAAAGGTTAAAATATTTCGGCAAAGCGTCCTGCGTTATATCTTACGAGCGATGCTTGCCAGTATGTTTATCGGTTTTGGCGTCATTGTTGCATTCAAGACAGGAAATTTCTTTTACCTTGAACATTCACCATTTGCTTATCCGATGGCGGCTCTTACCTTTGGGGCGGCAATCATTTTAATCGCTTACGGCGGAGGGGATTTGTTTACCGGAAATACATTCTATTACACGTATGCTGCGCTCCGTAAAAAAATGACCTGGACAGACGTTGGGAAGCTTTGGATTGGCAGTTATGCAGGAAATATTCTAGGGGCAGCTGTCTTTGCCTTTATTATTTTTACAACGGGCCTTTACACTGATTCGTCGGTTAATGGCTTTTTACTCCATGTTGTTGAGATTAAAATGCAGGTGCCAACAACGGAGTTATTTTTCCGAGCCATCCTTTGTAATTGGCTTGTCTGCATGGCCTTCTTTCTGCCAATGGGGTTAAAAGGGGATGGGCCGAAAATGTTTGCGATGATGCTGTTTGTGTTTTGTTTCTTTATTTCCGGCTATGAACATAGCATCGCCAATATGTGTACATTTGCCATTGCCTTAGTCTTAAACCATCCGGGGACAATTTCATGGGGCGGCGTGATTCATAATTTAGTACCCGTTACGGTTGGTAACCTCATTGGCGGCTCTGTTTTCATGGCAATGATGTACTATTATGCTAATAAGCCATTTTTAGACGAATATGAAAAAGAACAGGGCAGTTAGTCCTGTTCTTTTTATCGACATATTCCCAGGGAAATATCAACAATATAAGAGGGATATCGACAACTATTATGAATATTCTAAAAATAATAACAATTCACCCAATGACAGCCATCATTCATTTAACGTCCCACATCGTCTTGTATGCCAGCTTCCATGAAAAAGCCGTAACTGCAACAAGCACAATCAAATATATTGGCACACCATATGGAATAAATGTAACCGCCAAATGGATGCCAGTAAAAGCGGCAATACAAAGGGTTGCCAGAAATACTTTTAGTCCCCCACTCTGCAAGGCATCCTCAAATGATTCAGAAAATGGCAGTGTTCCTTTTAGATAGTTCGAGCAAATTACCGAGAATAAAATAGCGGTAACGAATACAATCAATAAATCATCGATTACTTTTCCTTTAAAGATGATGATAAAAATCGCACTTAAAACAAGATAAACTGGCAAAAAGAGATTCACAATAAACACCTTAAGTATTGCGCTGTATAACGGTGCCAGATTTTGAATTGGCGCTGTTTGGAAAATCCAGGCCCCTTTATATTTACCCGAGTATTTCAGCATGGCTATGGCGTTAGGGATCATCAAACAGCTAAAATAAATCGATAAATACCATTTGCTCGATACCATATGTGCATAGGAATTCATTTGGATCTCATTAAACAAAAAAATAAACGGGAATACGAGTGATAATCCTAAGGCGGGATATACCTTTAAACGAAACTCTCTTTCGTTTCGCATCATATCATCAGCAAAGCGGAAAAAGATCCTTTCCTCGTGACGAAGGCAAATTATTTTGACAAGACGACTTTTCCACCGGCGCTCCTTCCGTTTGATTCCACCGCTGTTATTCGTCAGTTTTTGCAGATTTCTTTCAAATGATGGCATCATTCGGCTATAGATGATGATGGAAAAGATCGGTATAACCAATGCTAACAGTGAAAAAGAGACGAGAAAAACGTCAGAGTGGTGCTTGAGAAATAACTCAAATGGCGCTCCAAACCAGATTGGCGGGATGAAGAATTGCCACCAGCTAGGAGTAAAGGTAATTTTCATATCGACAAAGCTAAAGGCCCTAGCCAAGACCTGGTAACCAACCGCAATCGATATCGATAAGCCAATTTGCACGTAATTGATGATATCTTTCAGCTTTTCACCATCAAAAAACCGCAATATGAAATAATAAATAATGGCCGTTAATACAACTATGAATAGATTGACTAAAATAAGTCCGAATATTGCTAGGAATAAAAATAATATCCCGTGTCTAAATGTCCCAACTACCAATGGAATCATCGTGAGTGCGGCGGTTAGAAAGACTAAATAAATACAAATATGAATCGTTTTTGTCACATTTAGAGTCTTTTTATCTACCGGTTTTGTCAGAAGAATCCCCTTGTCCCTAACATCAAGAAGGACATTCGAAAAATCAGAAATCATCGATGTCATCACCAAAAACATGACGATCCCGTAAAAGATACTCATTTGATAAAGAAGGCTGCTTCCAAGTATGACAAATGGAATAAGCATTAGGCTTAGTAAAACATACATCCCTAACGATTTGATGAAACCGTTTTCCTCCGGTTTCTTCTTCTTCTTTGCCTGCTGGTTAAAGATGGTCGGGGTTCTTCGTCCATCCATCGTTAATTTAACTGCTAAAATTTTTCTCATCACTGGGTAATCAATACCAAAACTCTCGAAAATGCGCCGAAACAAATCTAAGAATCTAAGCGTTTGAAAGTTTTTCATTGCATTATACCTCTTGGACGATGGCGACAAATTCCTCAGCCAGCGTCTTATATTCATTAAAACCAGTTAGTTGATTAAAGATTTGTTCCAATGTACCCTCTTTATTTTGCTCCTTCAACTCATTGAAGCTGCCATCTGCGACAATTTTCCCATCATTAATGAGAATAATCCGGTTACTAATTTTTTCAACCACGTCCATGATATGTGATGAGTAGAAAATTGTTTTACCTTGTGCAGCCAAGACTGCCAGGATTTCTTTAAAAACCATGACACTGTTGGCATCAAGGCCGCTTAATGGCTCATCTAAAAATAACAGATCCGGGTTATGTATTAAACTAGAAATGATCAGGACTTTTTGCCGCATTCCCTTGGAGTATGAAGCAATTCTTGAATGGTACACCTCTTCTAAACCAAAGACCTTCATCAGCTTTTGCGCCTTTTCATCCGCTGCTTGAAAATCCATACCGTATAATTCCCCGACAAAGGTTAAGTACTCCATGGCAGTAAGGTTGTCATAGAGTTCAGCGATTTCCGGAACATAGCCTATTTTTCTTTTATAGGCGATATTCGTTTCAGTGACTTCCTCACCAAAAATCTCAAGCTTACCCAAATAGTCCCCTTCAAGGCCGAGTAAAATCTTAATCGTCGTACTTTTCCCAGCGCCATTTGGCCCAATGTATCCAATAATTTGCCCGCGATAGACGGTCAAATTAATCCCTTTAAGCACATTTTTTACCCCATAATGCTTCTCTAAATCCTTGATTGATAATACTACTTCGTTGATGATCATCACCTTCTCTCATAATTGATAGTTTTATATTAACATATTTTACATGTATTCCTAAAAAAAGTATGGCTGGCAAAATGCCAGCCACTCATCACTTCTTTTTACTTAAATAATAAACATAGACTTTAATCATGAAATAACTGACTTCTTCTGGAAGAAGTTCCTTAATCGGTTTTAGCCGTTCACGCCCAGCTTCTTCCACGGCCTTTTCTAAAAGTGGCAAGTATTCATTTGGAACAAGCCTAGAAAAGTCGACATCCAATCCCTGTTGGGCACATTGAAGCAAATGGCTTTCCACTGTGCTGACAGCAAGCTCACGTTGTTCAGCTATTTCCTCTATCGACAAGTGCTTTTGATTTAATGCCAAGGTCTCCAAATGCGTTTCTCCAACCGTCGCTTTTTTAGCTGCCTTTTTCGGTGCTGCTGGTGCTGCTTGAATATCGCTCTGATATTCCGGATTGGTCTCTAAAAAAGCACGAATGGCTTGAATAAATTCAAGTCCGTATTTCTTCAGCTTATGCTCCCCGACACCGCTGACTTGTAAAAATTCTTCGTTTGTTTTCGGCTGCTTGGCACACATATCCTTAATTGCAGCATCAGAGAAAATCACGAATGGCGGCACTTTCTCCGTTTCCGCAATCCTTCTGCGAACATCCCTTAGTTCTTCAAACAGCGGATCATTCTTCGAAACCTGTTTCACCTTCACGGCTTCTCTGCGATAAACCGGCTCATTCCCTAAAAGAACGTCTTTTCCTTTTGGAGAAACATAGATCGTCGGAAATTGCCCATGTTCAATCGCAATTAACTCCTGTGAAATTAAGAATTCAATAAAATCACTAACCTCTTTCGCCCCTTGATCCTTCAAAATTCCATAGGTCGTGAGCCGATCAAAGCCCATTTCGGTAACTTTTTTATTTTTCGAACCCGTTAACACTTGTGCGGTAATGTTTTTACCAAAGCGCTGCCCCATCCGAATCACACAAGACATCACCATTTGTGCTTCCTTCGTCACATCGATACTAACACGAGAATCCAAGCAATTGCCGCATCTGCCGCAAGAATCTGTTTCTGTTTCGCCAAAATATTTTAAAATAAACTCTTGCAAGCAATTTTCGGTATGACAATAATCGGCCATCTGCTGCAGTTTTTCTAATTCCTGTGTGATCCGGCTTCGGTCACTTGATTGGTCAATTAAAAAGCGCTGTACCTGCACATCCTGCGGGGAATAAAGCATGATACATTCACTGTCCAACCCGTCACGTCCGGCACGGCCTGCTTCCTGATAATAACTCTCCATATTTTTTGGCATTTGGTAATGAACGACATATCGGATATTACTCTTATCAATCCCCATCCCGAAGGCGGATGTAGCAACCATAACAGATGCTTTATCTTCTAAAAACCTTTCCTGTTCACGAGCACGGTCTGTATCGCCCATCCCTGCGTGGTAGCGGGCAACATTGATTTTTTCCTTCTTGAGCCTTTCATAAAGCTGGTCGACATTCTTCCTTGTTGCCGCATAAATGATGCCCGCTTCCTGTTCATTCTTTTTAAGATAATCCAAGAGAAACTTTTGCCGGTCCTGTCCTTTAATAACCGAAAAAGATAGATTCTCCCGTTCAAACCCAGTGATGATCGTATTTCTTTCATCAATGTTTAATAGGTGGCAAATATCTTCACGTACTCTTGGGGTTGCCGTTGCTGTTAGCGCTAGGACATTCGGCCGCTGCGGCAGGCTTTTAACCATTTGTTGAATATGGCGGTAACTCGGGCGGAAATCATGGCCCCATTGTGAAATACAGTGTGCTTCATCCACTGCGACTAATGGGATATCCATATTTTTCAAGTCTTCGACAAATTCATATGAATCTAATCTTTCTGGTGCTATGTATAATAGCTTGTATTTCCCTTGCTTTGCATCCCGGATTCGTTCATTTGCTTCACTATAACTTAATGAGCTATTAATAAATGCAGCTGGAATTCCTGCTTGAATGAGGGCATCTACTTGATCCTTCATTAAAGAAATCAATGGGGAAATAACAATTGTGGTACCCGGTAGGACGAGGGCAGGAATTTGATAACAGATGGATTTACCGCCGCCCGTCGGCATAACGCAAATGGTATTGCTGCCGGCTAAAACCGAACGGATTGCCTGCTCTTGGCCGTTACGAAAGGCGCTATAGCCAAAATGTGATTCTAGTAATGGAAGTGCTTTTTCAAACAAGATGGTCTCTCCTTTCATTTTCCAAAAAGTCTATTTAGCTATTCCTATTATACCGCTTTTCCTTCTTTGATTTAGTCTTTATTATAGAAACAAAGAGTGGGTGGAAAAATTTGAATCGTATATTCGCAGTGGAGATATTTATTTTGCGGCTGTAGGGGGTCGGACACTTAGAAGGTGAAAATGGAATTCTAGCTTATTTTAAGAAAAATGGGTACGAAGTTAAGAAAATTATCGAATAAACTTCAAACGCTTGAGAGCAAAACATAACCTCAAGCGTTTTTACTAGCTGGTTTCCTTATTAGGTGATACTTGTGTTTCTTTCCAAACTTAAGAAAACCTGAGGATGTTAGAACACCCAAAATAACCATTATTGTTCCAATCACTTGAATAATTGACACTGGCGTTCCGGTCATGATGGAGAGGATCATTGTGACTACAGGAACGAGGTTAAAGAAGATTGAGGTCTTTCCCACCCCAATGACCTCCATTGCTTTGTTCCACCACAGATAACCTAACACGCTTGTAAAAATGGCCATAAATAAAATGGCACCCCAGGCAGATATCGTAATAGATGATAGTGGTTGCGGACTTGGTGAAAATAGCGCCAAAAGAACGAGGCATCCAGCACCGACAATCATTGTATAGGTGGTAGTCTCCAAGGAAGAACTAGTTTTTAAATACTTCCGCCCCAATACCCCATACAACGCCCAGCACACATTCCCTAACAAAATCAGCATGTCACCTTTTGAAATGGAGAGCGTACGAATAATCTCCCAGGACCCATGAGTTAAAACCAATATTACTCCAAAAAGGGCAAAAATAATTCCTGCTGTTTGTCTTTTGGTTATTGGTGTTTTTAGAATAAAGTAAGCCAAAATGGTTGTAGCCAGCGGATTTGTAGCCATAATTAATGCCCCATTTAATGGAGAAGTATGTTTCATTCCAAAAAAGAAAAAGGCATTAAAGCCGAAAATTCCAATGACCCCTAATAAAGTGTAAATTATGCTATTTTTTCGAATCACGGCCCATTTTACTTTCTTTTGGATCAAAATGATCAAAAGCATCGCAATAGCAGCAATACCAAATCTCCAGCCTGCAGCACTGGCGGCTGAGAAATAATGAACAGCGTACTTTGCAAGGTTAAATGTGGCGCCTGTAACAATGGAAAAACCTAGTAACATCCCAAACACTTTACCGTTCATTTTTTCGTCCTCCGGCCAACATTTCTCGATAGGTTACCAGCTTTTCTTCTGTTAACCCGATGACCATCTCGATTTCTTTCTTTTGTTGCACCAAAGTAACTAAATGCTTTAGCAATATGTCCATTCGTTTTTGTACCTTCGGGGTTCTTTCTTGCTCAGATTCCTCACTTTCCAAAAGACATCCATCCAATAAAAATTCTTGGATATCTTCTAACGACATTCCGGTATTTTTTAACACCTTCATAAACTGCAGCAAACGAATATCGCCAGCTGTATACAGCCGCTTGCCACCCTGCCTAATTGGTGACGACAATAGGCCAATTTTTTCATAGTACCGTAAAGTATGAGCGGTAAATCCAGTTTCCTTGGCAACTTCTGAAATATTATACATTCCATTACACCTCCTATTCACATGCTACAACTTAGAGTTGACTCTAAGTCAAGAAGAAAATAACTGTGTTTGAACTAAAAAAGATCTCTTTTTTACTGAAATCATTACTAAAAAAAATAGACTGCCGATTTATCCTCGACAGTCTAAACTCCCTTTCAAATCAGGATGCCATTCAATATTCCATCGTTATGCTCGCCTTTTTTAGGCGGAGGGGCAATTGTTCCCTGTTCGACGTCACTGTGCATTTTAACTTGATAATCACCCCAAGATGAAGCAAATATAAGCTCCTTCTCTTTGAAATATGGGTTTTCGTTTAACTCCCCTACCTCAAGAACTGGCGCCATGCAGCAATCTACCTTTTGGGCAAACTCAATCCACTCATAGAAGGTTTTTCCTTTAAAAAGGGCTGTAACTTCTTTAAAGACAAGGTTAGCCGCATCCGTTTTTGAAAAATGGGCCTCTATCCAGTCTTCATGCCTGTGTGCCAGACAAAAGTTCTGCCAGAATTTTGGCTCCAGTGCTCCCAAGCTCATATACCTTCCATCCATAGTTTCATAGATGGCGTATGAAATAATGCTTCCGTTAAGGACATTAATGCCTGTGCCCTCTCCGGTTTCTTTTTCCACGATGACATGGTTCCCAAGCAATGATGCCAGTTGATCAGTGATGGAAATAGAATGGTAGCTTCCTTGTCCACTCAAAAAGCGGGAGACCAGCCCAGCAAGTATGCGTTCATTTGCGGCAAACCCGCCCAAATAATCAGCTATTGTGATGGATGGATGGACTGGCCTGCCTTGTGAATCCTTTAACTGTGCTAAGACTCCGCTTAAAGCCATATAATTGATGTCATGGTTGCCAAGCTTGCTAAGGATTCCATTCTGTCCATATCCGGAAATAGAGCAGTAGACGATATCAGGCTTCACCTTCCGTACAGCATCATAACTCAATCCGAGTTTTTCCATCACACCCGGTCTGAAACTTTCGATAACCACATCGGCATTCGCAATCAGTTTTAGCGCCGTTTCGACTCCCACTTTTTCCTTTAAATTTAGGGTGATGCTTTTTTTCTGTCGATTGTTTGCTAGAAAAACAATCCCCGTGCCCTGTTTAGAAATTCCAGTGTTCCGAGCGGGATCCCCGCTAGGCGGTTCCACCTTGATAATTTCCGCACCCAATTCTGCTAACCGCAACGTCGCAAAAGGGCCTGGCAGATAGTTTGTAAAATCAATGACCTTAACACCTTTTAGCATAATCAGGACCCTTTCCTACGAATTCGTTGAACCGGGAGTAAATAACTCCTCCAGTTGTTTTCTCAGGACAAATTTCATGATTTTCCCACTGGCATTTCGCGGCAAGGCCTCACAGAAAACGTATTTACGCGGTCGTTTATAATTTGCAAGACTATCACTATCTTTGCAGAATTCATCCAATTCTTGTTCAGTGACATTTGAATCCTTTTTTACAACAAAAGCAGTAACGGTTTCACCCCAGCGGTCATCCGGCTGCCCGACAATCGCGACATCCAGTACACCCGGGTGAGCGTGTAAAACATCTTCAACCTCTCGCGGGTAAATATTTTCGCCGCCGCTAATGATCATATCGTCGACACGGTCATTGACAAAAAGGAAACCATCTTCATCGAGATACCCAATGTCGCCCGAATGGTACCAGCCTTTATACAAAGCTTTTTCTGTCGCTTCCTCACGATTGAAATAGCCGATCATCATACATGGCCCTTGCACAATAATCTCACCGGTTTCCCCTGCTGGTACTATATCATCAGGCTCTGATGGTCCGTCTTCTCTAGTGCGGACGACGCGAATATCGTGACTTAGTGCTGCTTGCCCTGCAGAACCTGCTTTTCTCAGCTGGTCAGTTGCCGATAGAAAAGTAATGGCTGGACCCATTTCCGTCATCCCATAGGCTTGAATCAGTGAGATGCCTAAACGGTCATGCAAAGCATGAACCAGTGATGGCGCCATTGGAGCCGCACCATATAAACCAAGTTTCAAGCTTGAAAGGTCATATTGACTTAAATCTTCCTGAAGGAGCATGTTCCACATTGTTGGTGCTGCGAAAAACTTTGTGATATTTTCTTGTTCAATTAAACCAAGGATTGCTTTTGGATTAAATTGGTGCAGGATGACATTTTTTGCCCCTATATGCACCCTCGGCAGGAAGGCACAATGAAGCTCGGCGCAATGGAACATTGGTGCAGTCACGAGACCTACATCCTCTGCTTCAAGTTTCTGTGCTGCATTACAGAGCAAACTTTGATCGACCATATTGCGATGGCTATGCATCACTCCTTTTGGTCTTCCGGTTGTCCCACTTGTATAGATAAATGCATAGATGTCGTTCTCATTTACTTCGGCATGTACATCTTCAGTTGATGAGGAGTTGACTTTTTCTTGATAGCTGGCGGCATACTCCGGTTTGCCATCATCAATGAACCAGAAAGCAATTTTGTCAAACCGGTTCACTATCGCCGACACAACTGGCTCTAACGCTTTTTCAAAAAGAACAACCTTAGGGGCGGCATCTGCTAAAATATAGGCCACTTCCTCCGATGTCAGCCGGAAATTAATCGGATTAAAAATAGCTCCAATTTTGGCACATGCAAAAAATGCAGTTCCTAATTCTTCGGTATTGAACATAAACGTAGAAACGCGGTCGCCCTTTTTAACGCCTTCTTTTAACAAGGCATTGGCGAGCTGGTTGACCTGATTGCTCCACTCTTTATAGGTGTAGCGGACATTTTTTCGAACATCATACAGGGCATCCTTGTTTGGAAACCTTTTTACCGTTAAATCAAAGATTTTTCCGATTGTTGTGGTCATTGTTTCGCCTCCATTTTTGGGTTTGAGAAGGCAATCGGGGGTAGGCCGATTGCCTTATTGAATTTCTGATTACAAAACACTTAAATGTCGCAATTTCTTAAAAGAATTCAGGTGAATTTTCCTCTGTTTTTGGTTTTTAAGGTCAACCGAACTAATTTTCTTGAAAAAGAAAGTTTATTTGCTGGATTTACTTTTTTATTTGCGAAACTGAATGAGTTGTTTGCGAAACTCACTGATTTATTTGCGAAACTGGATGCTTTGTTTGTGAAACCCACTGATTTGTTTGCGAAACTAATTTTTATTACGATTAAATCTTAATCTATCCGCTCAATAATCGTCGCGTTTGCCATGCCGTGTCCTTCGCACATCGTTTGCAATCCATATCGGCCTCCGGTGCGTTCTAGTTCGTGCATCATTGTCACCATTAACCGAGCACCACTTCCTCCTAATGGATGACCAAGGGCAATCGCACCGCCATTGGGATTAAGTTTCGCTGGATTAGCACCTGTATCTTTCAACCAGGCAAGCGGTACCGGAGCGAACGCTTCATTTACTTCAAAAACATCAATATCATCAATCGATAGTCCTGATTTTTCCAGTGCCTTTTGCGTGGCGGGGATCGGCCCGGTCAGCATCATGGTTGGATCTGAGCCCACCACTACACGGGTATGAACACGGAAGCGCGGTTTCAAACCGAGTTCTTCCGCTTTTTCGCGAGACATGAGTAGCAAAGCTGCCGCTCCGTCACTAATTTGACTAGCGTTACCCGCATGAATGACGCCATCTTCCTTGAAGGGCGGCTTCAAACCTGCCAAAGCCTCCAGTGAAGTCCCTTTTCTTGGTCCTGAATCATCTTTGATAACAGCAGCTGTTCCATCTGGAAGTGTTACTTCAAGTGGAAAAATTTCTCTGGCAAAATATCCTTCCTCTTGCGCCTTTAGTGCTTTTTGATGGCTTTCAAGCGAAAATTGGTCAAGCTGTTCACGGGTAAAACCGTAGTTTTCGGCAATCCGTTCTGCGGACAAGCCTTGATGAATCATTTCGTACTTCGACTTTAAATTTGGGCTAAACCGTACTTCTGCCCCTTTATAGTTGGAACCCATCGGCACACGGGACATACTTTCAACACCACCAGCAATAACAACATCCATGTCGCCGGCAAGGATAGCCTGGGCGGCAAAATGAACAGCCTGCTGGCTTGACCCGCATTGACGGTCAATCGTGGTGCCTGGCACCTCTATTGGAAACCCCGCGATTAATGCTGCGACTCTGGCAATATCGCCTGCTTGTTCTCCCGCTTGTGTCACACAGCCTAAAATGACATCGTCAACGAGTGCAGGATTAATGCCAGCACGGTTTACTAGTTCCTTTAATGTTAGTGCTGCCAGATCATCCGGACGGATATCCTTTAGCACACCATTTCTTCTTCCTACCGGGGTACGAACCCCTTCAACAATGACTACTTCACGCATCTCCATCTTCCTTTCTATAATCCTAAATTTTTAGCAATAATCGTTTTCATAATTTCATTTGTACCAGCGTAAATGCTAGAGACAGGAATATCACGGAATCTTCTCGCAATCTCGTATTCTTCCATATAGCCATAGCCGCCATGGAGCTGCATACATTCAGAGGCTATTCTTTTGGCAATGTCAGTTAGCTTCCATTTTGCCATTGAAACCTTCGTTACGACGTTTTTCCCTTCGATATGCTCGGCTATTAACTGATCCAAGAATGCCCTGCCCATTTCAACGTCAGTCGCCATTTCAACAATTTTAAACTGCGTATTTTGAAATTGGCTAACCGCTTTTCCAAACGCTTCACGACTTTTCACGTAGTCAATGGTCATTTTGAGCATAACTTCCGACGCCGTTTGCGCCCCAATCGCGACAAGAAGCCGTTCCTGTTGGAGCTTCTCCATTAAATAAAGGAAGCCTTTCCCATCCTCCCCAAGCAGGTTTTCTTTTGGAACACGGCAGTCTTCAAAAATCAATTCAGCTGTATCCTGGCAGTGGAGCCCAATTTTGTTCAGTTTCCTTCCTCTGGAGAACCCAGGGGAGTCACGCTCGATGACGAGCAGGCTAACACCTTTGTGCTTGGGGACCGCTTGCGTGTCAGTCTTAACCGCAACAACAATTAGATCTGATTGGATGCCGTTTGTGATGAACGTCTTCTGGCCATTTACAATATAGTGGTCACCGTCAAGCTTGGCAGTTGTTTTGATGTTTGCGAGGTCAGAGCCTGTTCCTGGTTCCGTCATCGCGATAGCAGTAATGATTTCACCGGTGACACACTTCGGCAGCCAGCGCTGCTTTTGTTCCTCGGTCCCATAAGCGGTAATGTACGGCACAACGATATCATTGTGAAGCCCGATGCCAATTAATCCAGAACCAACGCGCTCCAGCTCCTCGTTAATAACAACGGCAAATCCCCAATCAACCTCACTCCCCCCGTATTTTTCGTCAATATCGGGGCAGAGGAATCCCTGCTCGCCCATTTTCCGCCAAAAAGAACGGGGAATCATTCGGTCTTCTTCCCATTGTTCATAAAAGGGATATGCTTCTTTTTCCAAAAACTTTCTTAAGGATTGGCGGAAAATTTCGTGATCTTCGTTTAGGTATGGGTGTTTCATTCGATATACCTCACTTTTTATTATTGAAACGCTTTCATTTATGCGCAGATATTTCTGATTAATGTCTTATGGACAAATTTTATGACGATATAAACAATTTTCATGTGGTTATGAACAAACTTTGAGTCGATATGAACAATTTTAAAGAGGATATAAACAAAGTTTGGGCCATTATGAACAAATCTGCCCTCTAGGGACTACGTTAACTTCTCACTACTCACCTGATTCATTTTCTGGCGCAGCTGATATTTTAGTATTTTCCCAGAGGCATTTCTCGGCAGCTGCTGTTCCATAAAAATCCGCCTTGGAACCTTATAACCAGCTAACTTTTCACGACAGAAGTTCCGCAATTCTTGCTCATCAATCACAGCACCTTCTTTAGGTACGATGACAGCACAGACAGCCTCGCCCCAAACCTCATCCGGCAAGCCAATAATCGCCGCTTCAAGCACTGCTGGATGTTCATACAAAACACCTTCCACCTCAACGGAGTATACATTTTCCCCGCCCGAGATAATCATGTCCTTTTTCCGGTCAACTAGCGTAATATAGCCTTCGTCGTCAATCGTTGCCAAGTCGCCCGTATAAAGCCAGCCACCCTTCAGTGTGCTCTTCGTTTCTTCCGGCTTTTTATAATACTCCTTCATCACCATCGGACTGCGGACAATAAACTCCCCAATCACTCCTGGCAGGACATCTTTCCCTTCCTCATTAACAACCCTTGTTTCGGTCATGAAAATTGGCTTTCCGCCCTTGCCAAGATGCTGCTTATGTCCCTCCGGATCAAGGAGAATTCCGCCCGGCCCCGCTTCGGTCAAGCCGCAAAGATTATAAAATTGATCCGTTTTAAATAGCTCCATGCTTTTTTTAACAACCTCTGGCGCCATGGGTGCGGCACCGTAACCGACTCTCTTAATGGAAGTTAAATCGTAATCACCTGCATTCGGCACTTGAAGAAGAAAGTTATACATGGCTGGAACAGCAAAAAGATGAGTAATTTTATGTTCTTGGATCGCTTGAAGAGTTTTAACCGGATGAAAATCGCGATGGATAATATGGGTGGCACCAAGGGCAACCCCGGATATAAGGAATAGGTTCAATTGTGCCGAGTGGAACAGCGGTGCTAAATGGAGAATCCGCTCGTGCTGGCTAATTTCCATATTTATGACGACAGAAATTCCAACTTTAAAAATTTGACTATGATCAAAGAGGGCTCCCTTTGGACGTCCTGTTGTACCCGAGGTGTACAAAATCTCGACATCATCCTTCTCGGAAACCTCAATTTCCGGCTCAACAGTGCGGTCAGATAATATTTTTTCATAAGAATAGAAACCCAATGTTTCCGGCTCGCCTACCGTGATAACCCTCCGGACATCTGTCCTCTGTTTGGCTTCGGCAATGATTTGTTCAAATTCTTTATCGCACACGATAAAGGCTGCATCTGATTGCTCCAAAATGTACTGAACCTCTGTAGCAGTCAAACGGAAGTTCACCGGGACTGCGACAGCGCCAATTTTAGCAGCTGCAAAAAAGGTAAAGACAAAGTGGTCGGAGTTTTTCATCATTAAAGCAAGCTTGTCACCTTTGTTCACACCCTGCTGCAGCAGTCCATGAGCAAGTCTGTTTACTTCTTCATTAAACTCGTGGTACGTATAGCTTCTTCCTTCACATTCGATTGCTAGTAATTCCGGAAACTTGCGGGCACTTTGTGACAAGAGACTTCCAATATTCATTCAAGGGACCCCCCTAATTAAAAATAATCTCTATCTTAAGTATGCAATTATTATGCCAATATTCCAAAAACTAAGTCAACAACCATTGCATGTACCAATCAAGTCACTATTTTGTATATCAAAAATACACCATATACAAAAAGTGTCCAATATATGGACACCGATCTTTTCCCATTACCGAGAAGAAATTTCCCCCAAATTTTCTTATACTAGTTTATATTTCTTAATTTTTTCATATAATCCAGAGCGGCTAATCCCTAGCAATCTGGCTGCTTTCACTTTATTTCCCTGTACCTGCACAAGTGCTTTTTTAATTGCCTCGAGTTCAGCATTTTCCACCATAGACACATTTAGGGCAGGTTCATTAATTGGAACCTTCTTTATTAAATAATCCGGAAGGTCCTCGTATTTAATTTTTCCAGTTTCGGAAAATGTCATTGCCCGTTCCATGACATTCCGTAATTCGCGGACATTTCCAGGCCATTCATAGCTAAGCATCACTTCTCTTGCTTGATTCTCGATTCCTGTAATGCTTGTGCCTAAAATTTGATTGAATTCAATCATAAACTGACTGATTAAATGGTCAATATCATATGGACGATTTCGAAGGGGTGGAATATGAAGCGAAATGACGTTTAGGCGATAATATAAATCCTCTCTAAAAAGACCCTCTTTAACCATCTCTTCTAAATTCCTGTTCGTTGCGGCAATGATTCGAACATCTACTTTTATCTTGGCTGTTCCGCCAACTCGATAGAATTCCCGCTCTTGAAGGACGCGAAGCAACTTGGCTTGCAAGGATAAGGACATGTCGCCAATCTCATCAAGAAAAAGTGTTCCTCCGTTGGCCAGATCAAACTTTCCAAGTTTACCTTTTTGCCTTGCACCGGTAAATGCACCTTCTTCATAGCCAAAAAACTCAGATTCTAGCAAATCCTCAGGAATCGCTGCACAATTCACAACGACAAACTTACCCGAGCTTCTCGCACTACTGTTATGAATAGCATGGGCAAACAATTCTTTTCCTGTGCCGCTTTCACCGCGAATGAGCACCGTTGATCTGCCTTTCGCCGCCTTCGCTCCACTTTTCTTCAATTTTTCCATCAATGGATCCGTACTTAAAATATGCTCCCAGGTGAACCGGGCTGTTTCCGATTTCTGATATTGCTGATGATAGAAATTTGCTTTGTTCTCCGCCTTTTGCAGCTTTTTGAACAATTCGCTTACCTCGTTCAATTGTCGGAAGACAACCTTGCCAATTGCCCCAATGACTTTTTCATCCTCAAGGATGGGGATGCGATGAACGATATATTTAATCCCATTGATTTCTAAAAACCCGCTAACCTCCGCTGTTTCCGTTTCATAAACCTTTTCTAAATCCAGCTGCGGCAATACCTTCAGGGCTGGCTTGTACAGTACCCCGTCCAATGGAAGATTGAACAATTCCAGAAGCGGCGGGCTGACCATCGTGATGACTTTCTTTTCATCCGTCATGACAATTCCATCAAAAGCATGGTCAATCGCTGTTTCCAATGTTCTTTTTAATTTTTTTATCGTTTGCAGCTCTTGTGAGGTTTGCAGAAGGGACATGACCATATCGGTTTTCGTCAGGATGCCGACAACTCGATTAAGCTTATCAACGACAACACCTGTTCCAACCTGACTATTTTTAACGATTTCTTCAATTTTTTCATATGGCGTATCAACACTTATCTTTTCAACCTGCTTTTTTATGTAATGTTTAATTGGAGTTGAAAGTGGGGTTTCTTCTGTCACCATTTGATGCAGGCTGCTTCGGGTAAAAACTCCGACTGGATGTCTGCTTGAGTCTGTAACAGGCAAAAGGTTCCACTTCTTTTGGTACATAAGGGTAATCGCTTCTTTTAGAGTTGTTTCTATGGTAACAATAAAATCAACTGGCGTAATAATTTCTTTAAATTGGAGCATATCATCACTCCCTACTTTTTACATATCTCTATTGTAACAAATTTGCGTGATACTTTTGAATATTTTAACAACAATCAAATTTATATTTGAATCTTTTAAACTTTTTAATCGTAGATATTTAAAGAGAATTTATTGAGGAGTGAAAAATGATGAGCGAAAAAGGTTGTATTAAATGTGGAAGCAGAGATACCGGCACAAAAGATGTGGCTATGACTGGAACAGGTCTATCAAAAATTATGGATATCCAGCACAACAGCTTTACGGTAGTTTTTTGCAAGAAATGTGGTTATTCTGAGTTTTATAATAAGAAAACTTCGACAGCATCGAATATAGTTGATTTGTTTTTTGGAGGTTGATTAAAGATTTGGGGATTTGTATAGCAAAGGGGCTCAATAAATTAGAGCCCTGATTTATCTTTTAAACCCACCCTCTGAATGAATAATTTGGCCGGTAATCCAAGCGGCATCATCACTTACTAAAAACTTTATCATTTTTGCAACATCATCCGGATGTCCTATTCTACCGAAAGGAAACAATGGCTGCAGGTCACTCTTTATCGTTTCTGTCATCCATCCTGTGTCGGTTGGTCCTGGGTTTATGGCATTCACCGTAATTCCCAAAGGGGCGAGTTCTGCCGAAAGCGTAATTGTCAGTGCATCGACTGCCCCTTTTGTTGTTGCGTATGCTAATTCTCCAGGCATTGGTCCCCGAAATTGACCTGAAGTAAGGTTAACGATTCTTCCGCCATCTTTCTTATCAAACCTTTTCGCAAATTCAGTGCTTAAAAGTGTTGTAGCACGAACATTCACCATATAATGCTTATCTAGTTCTTCTGCTGTTAGGTTAGAAAAATTATTATTAGTTGAAAATGCTGCGTTATTAATTAAAATGTCAGGATGACCAAGCTCTTCATTAACTCTATTAAAAAGATGTACTGGCGCATCTATATTAGATAAGTCCAACTCCATACAAGATGCCTTGACACCTTTTTGCAATAATTCTTCTTTTAATTTCATTGGCTCATTCATTTCAATACTCCAAGGCATTTCTTTATCATATTCAGTCCAATAGGTAAAAAATATATGATATCCTTCATCGGCTAACACTCTGCAAATAGCCGCTCCAATCCCTTTAAGCCGGCTTGCTCCTGTAATAATTGCTACCTTTCCTTTAACATGTTTCATACATTATTCCTCCAAATTGTCTTAATAAAGTTGTCGACTTTGGCATTTATTGTATTTATTTTACTACTTTCTATAGTAAAATTAATACTCACTTGGTAATTTATTATATATTAAGATTAGAAACTAATAGATTGTTGGTGTTTTGAATTGACGATAAAGATTTTCATTATAATATTTTTGACTATTATTATTCATGGGACTGAAACGTTATCCTATAGTATTCGCTTGGGTGGAATTAGGCTCAAGAAGATTGCAGTATCATTATCACTGACTGGCATTGTGCTCTTGATTGCCCGAACATCAAATATGTTTCAGGCTCCTTTATTAGGGGCAATTGTGGATAACGCAAAGGATAATTCCTCAATAGATGTGCTAAATGTGTTTCGTATTGCTTTGCTGGCTGCATCCGCTGGAACACTCATGGCTTTATTTTTTTATCCTACTTTTACTCGATTGGCTATGCTTATGATTAAACGATTAGAGATAGACGGTTCCGTCATTTCCATGATGAAATTGTCTAATATTCATAAATTAAGAAGAACAGAAACGTATATAAGGCGACCAAAAGTTTCAATGCTGCATCGACTCCGTATTGGCGGAATCCCGAAACGAATCATGCTCATCAATATTATTGTTACCGCCATTTACACTTCAGGAATATTGGCTGCATTGTATGCATCTGTGTTGAATCCTGGTCATAGTGCTACCTCTAACATGGCTACAGGTGTAGTAAATGGTATTGCGACTATCCTCTTGACCCTATTTCTGGACCCGCAAATTGCTCTAATGACTGAACGGGCGCTAAATGAAGGGGATGGAGATGACAAGATGACAAAAACCTATGCATGGCTTATGGTGGCAAGATTCTTTGGTACGCTTCTGGCTCAACTTTTATTAGTTCCGTCTGCGTATTTCATTTCTTGGGTAAGTAGTTTGTTGGCTTAACACATTAGTAATACAAAAAGGGAAAGCCACCGCTCCTTACGGGTTCTGTTTCCTATTGCAAACATTAAAAATGTAACCAAAAAAATAGTTTGGAGAGTCAATTTTTATATAAAAAGAAATGGCTTGTAATTTCTTTATTAGTAGGGATCCTCAAAGAGAAACTGTATAGATGTTAATATTTATACATGTCTCTGAAGCTGTTCTTTCTGTACTAACGGGCAGGTTACTTTAAGAATGATTATAATTGAATAAAGAACTTAACTCAGAGGTGTTGCTGTTTCTTAATTAAGGAGGTATATGATGAAGTTTTTTATAAAGTTAAATACTATTAGTGCCTTATACGCTATAGCGTTGTTTATAGCAATCGAACTCATAGTAAATGTATCTCATATTAGTACGTTAACTGGCTGGGAATGGGATAATGTTTACTTTGTAATTGCTGTTATTAATGTTATTGGACTGCTACTTTCGACAATTTTATTCATTTGCTTAACAAAAAAATGGACTATAGGTAGAAGATACAGCTATTTGTCACTCCTTTTGTGGGCACCATATTTTATTCTTTTTTTCTCTTTTTTCCCTGTTGTTTTTCCTATTAATGCAGGAGTAACACTTTTTCCGAGATTTAGCCTTCTGATTTATGGGTCTGTCATTCTGTATCCTGTTTACATATTATTTATTAATCTATATGCTTCACCTCTACGTACAGATTATGAGGAATAAGACGTTAATAATGAAGGTCACTTTTTGCACCTAATTCATCTCGCTTATTGAACTCTAATGGGGGGCTTTAACACAGTAATGAATAAAATTACTATGCCTAAAACATGCAAGTTTTTATGCACAACTTGCATATTTTGTCTTTTTTTTCATTAATAAAATTTACTGCCATATACATCATTTTTTAATTGCCAAATACACCCATAGGGCTCCAAGACAAGACCTTAAACGCTTATCTATGGATACATATAAACAAAGATAAAAAGCACATCAGATCAAGGTTTTTATGCTAATACTGTAATAAGGGTACGTTAGTAGATGAAGCTTTAAAATAAAAATCTGGAGTAGCTCAGTTCAAATAGGACTGTGCTTTTTTACTTTCACATTTAAAAGCACCGCAAAATGCGGTGCAATTTCATATACATTTTCCTAAGGATCTTCAGTTACAAAAACACATTTTGCGATAGGCAACGGAACCTGTTACGCCGCTCCCCCCTTCTTTTCATTTTATTTCGGCTGCATCCGAATCGCCCCATCGAGTCTGATTGTTTCTCCATTCAGCATTGGATTTCCGATGATACTTTGGACGAGCTGGGCATACTCTTTTGGATACCCGAGTCTTGGCGGGAAAGGAACCATTTTTCCTAAAGAATCCCTCGCTTCCTGTGGCAGGGTATCAAACATTGGTGTATGGAAAAGTCCTGGGGCAATCGTCATCACACGGATTCCATATCTGGCTAGTTCTCTCGCAATCGGCAGTGTCATTCCGACAATTCCACCCTTTGAGGCACTATAGGCAGCCTGGCCGATTTGTCCGTCGTAAGCTGCAACCGAAGCGGTATTAATAATAACACCTCTTTCGTTTTGGTCATTCACTTCGTTACTCATCATCTTCTCTGCTGCCAACCGAATGACGTTGAAGGTACCAATTAAATTGACATTAATTACTTTTGAAAATAGTGCTAGATTATGTGCGCCATTTCGTCCAAGCACCTTTTCCGCTATTCCAATTCCAGCACAATTCACAACCGTATTCACTCCACCCATAAATTCAGCAGCATTATTAACCGCTTCTTGAATATCCTCTTCCTTCGTTACATCTGCTTTTAAAAATAATACAGCTTCCCCTAATTCATTTTGAAGCCTTACTCCATTTTCTTCTGATTGATCAAAGATGACTGCCTTTCCGCCATTTTGAACAATATTGCGAACTGTTGCTTCACCAAGTCCTGATGCGCCTCCTGTTACAACCGCACGACAATCTTGTAATTTCATAACTCTTTCCTCCTCACTTAATTTCCTAACCTCCTATTTTGCAAGAATTGTGCCAGATACGTTTTTTCGACGGAAACCCTGGTACGAATAGTTCATCCCTTTCAAATGTATATGGTTTGGACAGTTTTTTAAAAAAATGCCCAGAAAATGTACAGTGTATAGAAAAAAGGCCAGATCCTCATAATCAAAATGAGGTTCTGACCTTTTTCTTAGGAACCAAGCTTTCCCGTGATGCTATCCGTTTCTTTCTTTCCATAAATAAAACTAAGACAATGGCGAAAATGAGAAAAAGACTCGCAATCCGAAAGATGGATGCTGTCTCAACAAATTGCGCGAGTACACCAAAAATAATCCCACTTAACCCTATCCCCAAATCGATAGACGAGAAGATCATCCCATTTGCCACTCCGCGACGTTTTGACGGTGTCATTAACAATGCCCAGGATTGCAGTGTTGGTATCAAACAGCCGAATCCAACACCAAATAATACACCGGCAATGGCAATAAAAAGACTCGAATGGGCAAAGGAGAGCACCCACATTCCGATAAACGTCATTGAAGTACAGAACAGCACCAATCCTATCGGGCCTTTCTCATCAAACCATTTTCCAGCAATTGGTCTTGCTAAAGTGGCCATTATCGCATTAAACACATAGAATAAAAAGATTTGCTCAATTCCCCGTTCCTGTCCAAAGATCACGATAAATGTTACTACCGATCCATAGCCAAGATTAATGATGATCGTTATAAATGCCGGAAACCAGCTTGATTTTTCTACCGATGATCCTACATAAGAGAATTTCAGTTCTTCTTTTCGTGTGTTTAATACTGCCTCAGGAGTTTGATAACGGACAATCGTAAGCAAAAATATTGCGATGACTCCTAATGCCGCTGAAATGTAAATAAGATTTGTAAAAGAAGTAATATTATATAAAAAGATTCCTAGACTTGGAGCAATAATCATGCCAATGGTAATCGAAAGACCATAATAGCCCATCCCCTCACCTAGCCGTGAATTAGGAATCACATCGACCGCAGCTGTGCCATTAACCGTTGTTGACCAGCCCCAGACAAGGCCATGTACGAAGCGGAATAGCAGGAAAATCAACACTACTTGCGAAAACGGATATAAAATCGTAACGAGTAAAAGCATGATAGCTCCAGTTATTACAAGTGACTTCCTAGGCTTGTATTCCAGCATAAAGCCGATAAATGGCCGGCTAAGTACAGCACCAATCGAAAACAATGCAGTCACTAAACCAATTTCTAACCCTGATGCCCCAATTGATTTGATATAAGGCGGCAAAGTTGGAATAAGCATTTGAAATGACATAAACACAAAAAGGTTCCCCACCATAAGCATAATAAACGACTTTGTCCACAAACGCTCCTTCAATTAATCCCCACCCTTTTACAAAAAAAGAACCTTCGCAATGAAGATCCGCTTACTTTTAATTTATTTAGTATCGCTAAATAATAGCACATGAGTTAGAAAAGGGAAAATCAGAAGATTTTTCAAAATATGTTAATAATTCCGCTTACTTACGTTATCATTATTATATATATATATATTCAGAACGGAGGAATCGTATGAATAAAAGGAAAATGGTCATCGCACAAAAATTAGAGCAGGATCAAATCGAACAAATTAAGAACGTCATTCCTGATTGGGAATTGATTGTAAGCAAAGATAAAGAGATCTTTCAGGAGCATGCCAAAGATGCTGAAATTATTGCCGGCTGGAAAAAAGGCTTAGAAGATTATTGCCTTGGCCAGCAGTCAAAGCTTAAATGGCTGCAAACATGGAGCGCGGGTGTCGATTCCCTGCCGCTTGAAACATTACAATCTAAAAACATTACCTTAACAAGTGCAAATGGTGTACACGCCTATCCCATTTCCGAAACCATTTTCGCGTTAATGCTCGGCTTAACAAGAAAAATCCATACATATGTCAAAAACCAACAAGCGAAAACATGGCATCATGCCCACATGGGTCTTGAAATTCATGAAAAAACAATTGGAATTATTGGCGTAGGAGAGATTGGCAAAGAAACTGCGAAAATTGCCAAGGCCTTTAGGATGAACGTACTTGGTGTAAGAAACTCAGGCAGGCCCGTTGTCTATGTAGATGAAATGTATACACCAGATCAGTTAGACCTTCTATTGCCAAAGTGTGATTATGTAGTGGTTACCTTGCCACATACGAAGGAAACACATCAATTATTTGGTGCTGATCAGTTTAAGCGGATGAAGTCCTCTGCCTTTTTTATTAATATCGGCCGCGGAGAAATCGTGGTGGAGGAGGAGTTGGTTCAGGCATTACAGGAAGGAACGATTGCCGGAGCTGGCCTGGATGTTTTTGAAAAAGAACCATTAAGTACGGAAAGTCCGTTATGGGAAATGGAAAACGTCATAATAACACCTCACACTTCCGGTTCCACCGAGCATTATAATAAGCGGGTAATCGAAAACATACTAATCCCTAACCTAAAAGACTATCTTTCCGGAAAAACGCCAACAATTAATCTTGTTGATTTTTCAAAAGGATATTAAAAAATAAAAGCGTAAGCGCCCAGGTCATCGGCGTATGGCCTGGAGCGCTCCAACTGAGATAAAGGAAACACGAAGAGACGGAGACGATTCGATGTTGACTTATCGTAGGGCGGAGAGCGAAGGACACTAGCCGCTAGGGCGCTGGAGCTAGACAATTCTCAAAGTCAAAATTTATACTCCCTTTCATCTTTTAACAAAAACTCGTCTAAATGGACGAGTTTTTTCAGTAAAAGAGATTGTTCCTGCGAAACTAGTTAACATCCACTTTTTCAATATTCCTAATGGCAAAGTATGCGATTAAGCAGCCAATGGCAGCGAGTGAAATGGGGATTGCAATAAACGAGAAAACTGTTACATCATTATTCGTTGAGTTTGTAAGTGACGCCAAGATGATCGCAGATATAATCGTTGCAGGAACTGACTTTTTCCTCATTCCAAAAAACAGTGGAATTAAGGCTATACCTGCCGCCGCAATGGCTCCAAGGATCATACTGATCATTCCGTCCTTTACTACTTCAACAGTTAAGGCCTTAGGAACAAAGTGGAAATAGGAATCGGCTAAATAAAAGGCGCCGCCTATAAAAATATTTGAGAAGAATATCGTAAAAAATGTAAAACAGGCAACGATTAGCAACTTCGCCATCATAATTTTCTTCCGTTTAATTGGGTACATGAACATCAACGTGATGGAGTTACTTTTATACTCTTCAATGAATAGCCTTGCAATAAGTACCGAAGCAAAAATAATAAATGCTGCTCGAATTAAGACGCCGAAATCTGTAAAGGCTGTTTCATAGCTTACGAAGGCAATGTTGCCATCACTTTTTTCTCCGAAATAAATCAAACATAAGAAGCCCATAATCACGAAATTGGTAATTAGTATCCCTTTTAAGTAGGAATATAGTTTGAATTTTTTTATTTCAAGACTGATTAATTTACGCACTGATTCCACCCCCATTCATTAATGTTAAGAAATAATCTTCAAGTGAATGATTCTTTTTATTGATTTCCTCAATCATGACTCCATTTAAAATAAGAGCCTTAGATATTTCTGACTGCGATGTTACTGTATCATAGATTCTGAAGCGCGATTCACCGATTACTTTAAAGTTTGTTAGATGGAGAATTTCATCCAGAACATAAAAGGCCTTTTTCACATCGTTAACAAAAAGCTCGATATACTCCGTATTTTGTTCATGGATTTCGTCCATCGAAACTTCTTTGATTAATTTTCCGTCATTGATTACACCAATTGTATCGGCAATTTGCTCCATTTCTCCTAAAATATGCGATGAAATCAGCATGGTAATTCCATATTCACGGCAGAGCATATGAAAAAGGTCGCGAAGTTCTTTAATACCCACTGGATCAAGACCGTTAATCGGTTCATCTAAAATTAACAATTCTGGCTTGGTGATAATTGCCCGAGCGATTCCGAGACGCTGCTTCATTCCAAGTGAGAAATCTTTCACTGATTTATCCTCGATATTTTTTAATTTGACTAATTCAAGGGCTGCATCAATCGCCTTTTTGTCGTAATAACCCATATACTCGCAGTGGAGCTCTAGATTTTCACGTGCCGTCAGCCTGTCATAAAAAACAGGATATTCGATAATGCTCCCCATCCGCTTTAACACTTCATAGGAGGTATTGGTTAATTTTTCACCAAAGATTTCAATTTCTCCGCTCGTTGGCTTCACTAGATTGGTCAGCATCTTCATGATCGTTGTTTTACCCGCACCGTTTGGCCCAAGAAATCCGTAGATCTCGCCTTTTTTTACCTTCATATTGACATTCGTAACAACTCCCTTGCCCTTATAGGCTTTTGTTAGTTGGTTTGTTTTAATAATGTAGCTCATAAATTTTCAGCTCCCCTTCGTCTTTAACTACTTTTATTTTAGTCAGCAGTATTTTCTTTTTTATTAATCAAATCTTACGAAATTCTTAAGAAAGAAAGGATGACTCTTAATTGAGGCACCCTTAGCTGTATTAGTATGTAATTCGCTTTAATTGAACGGTAAAAGTTGTTTTTTCATATGGCTTGCTGTTGAGAAAAATTTGTCCGTCCATTTTTTCCACGAGGCGTTTGGTAATGGTGAGACCGAGCCCGCTGCCTTGATAGGATTTATTTCTTGAATCCTCCAGTGTGTACATTCGTTCAAACACTAAATCCTTGTGGAGCTCACTGATTCCCTTGCCATTATCCCACACGTCAACGTAAACCGACTGTTCATCACTTCTCAGCGTCAACCCCAGGGACTTTCCTTCTCCTCCATATTGAATCGCATTGGAAAGTAAATTATTTAAGACCCTGTCGAGTTCTTCTTCATTCCCAAGCGCATAAAGCATCGTTTCAGGCAGCTCAATCGCTACGTCAAAGCCCTTTGTGGTCAACACCTCATAAAAATGTAAAATATTCTTCTGGCACACTTCATTCATATTCACCCTTGTTAGCGGCAGATCTTTATCCCCGGACTCAAGCTTGGCTAAATCAAAGAACTTCTTAATTAAGTCTAAAACTTCGACCGTTTTACCGTGTACTTTTTGCAAAAGCTCCTCAGTTTCCTCTTGATTTCTATTCTTTTCATTCAACATAATCTCAATATAGCCTAGGACCACGGTCAGCGGCGTTTTTAAATCATGCGAGATATTGGAGAGCATTTTTCGCATCGAGATCTCCGTTTTATTGTAGCTCGCCATCATTTTTTGATTATGTTCTAAGAGACGGTTGATTTCGATTAAAACCTGTTTAAGTTCCACATCATCCGTTTGCAATAACAGCTTTTCATCCGTTTTTCCGTCGATCATCTGCTTCAGCTTTTTGTGTATGTACGTTAGGTTTTCTTTATGGTGGCTTCGTGATTTATATTGCAAAATATTTAATCCTACTAAGGCAAATATGATAATGAGTGAAAAAATAACCATCGTTAAAACTCCCCAAGTTTATAGCCGATACCCCATAAAGTTTTGATGTACTGCGGTTTAGACGGGTCTTCCTCGATTTTCTCCCGCAGTCTTCTCATATGAACGTTAATCACATTTTCATCACCGAAATACTCGTCTTCCCATATTAAGCTATAAATTTGCGCCTTTGTATAGACGCGGCTAGGGTGTGAGATAAATAGTTTCAGAATATGAAACTCCTTAGCGGTCAGCTTGATTTCTTTCCCACCTTTTTGTGCTGAAAAATTGTCTATATCAAGGGTCAGGTCTCCCACAGTCAGAAGTTTGTTCTCCTGCTTTTGCTCCGTTCGCGAATAGTGAGTTGCTCTTCTGATTGCTGCTTTCACCCTCGCTGTCAGCTCGATCATTGAAAACGGCTTAGCGATATAATCATCCGCCCCAAAGCCTAATCCAAGTGCTTTGTCTAAGTCCCCGTCCTTAGCCGACATGATCAGCACGGGTATCATACTTTTTTCACGGATAATTTTTAAAAATTCCATTCCATCTAGCTTAGGCAGCATGAGGTCTAGTAAGATCAAATCAAACGTGTCGTTTGCAAACACCTCAAGCGCCTCTTCCCCGTCAAATGCCGGCACGACCTCAAAGCCATCTTTGGTAAATTGACCTCGGACCATTTCACTGATGGCCGCGTCGTCTTCTACTAATAAAATTTTATGTTTCATGGTATCCTCCACTTGGTCATTCCTATATGGTTAATTTCCATATTATCTCTGAAAAATCCTTTTTTTGTCGAAAAAAGAGAGACTACTTTAAAGTCTCCCTTGTGTAATAATACTATGATTTTTTATATCTACTAGGATTAAATTTTTCACTCGCTTTAAAGTTATATACCGGTTTGATAAAGCTCACAATCTCAACTGTTTCTACGACTTTTTCTAAAATTTCATTCATCGATTTGTAGGCCATTGGCGCTTCATCCACTACCGTCTCCTGGATATTTGGGCAACGTATTTTTGGGGCAAAATCATCACTTGAGGATAATATAAAAACTACTGGCTTATAACGACAAACCCCAGCCAACAACCTAATAAAAAATTGGGTATAACCATCAAAACACCAGCCCAAATCATTTTCTTTGTTATCAATTTTGCTGCACCAAGGTAAGGATTGGAAAAATTAATCCCCATCCCAAGAAGAGGGGAGTAGCCGCCAGATATAGTGACATTGGCAGTATTAGAATTGAAGATAGAACAAGAAGTTTAGGTTTCCTTGTACATAGGGCTATAATGGAGAGAATTAGGGAGGCAATCGTACAAGGCCAAAATAATAACTGCATAAAACACCTCCAGAATTTTAATGGTCTTTATATTTATTCAGGAAGAATAAGTAGATACCTATTATTCGTTACTTTTCTTAATAAAGGCAATAAAATCCAGTATGCAAACACTAGAAGGAACCTTTTCATGCAACGAAAAGCCTGCTTTCTTAAAAAATCACACCAAATACAAAGACGCCAATCATAATGAGCTGAATCATCGCTTTTGCTAACGTCCCGCTAAAAAAGGCAATTAAGGTTGCAAAAGCCACTTTTCTGGATTCTTGGAATGTTTTCTTTTGCATCATTTCAGCAAATAATACCAATGCAAATGGCACAATAATGACTCCAAAAGGCGGGATCACAAAGCTTCCAACAATTAAACCAATCGTAGCTGCTCTCGTTCCCCACTTAGATCCCCCAGCTTTATCAACAAAGTGAAGATTTGCTAAATAATCTGCTAAAAACAATAAAACCGTCAATAACCCGAGCATGGTCCACGTTATCCAAGTAAGCTCATTTGGATTAATCCCAAAATGATATAACACCACTCCAGCCCAAATCAGCAAAACAGAAGGGATAATCGGGTAAACGAGTCCAACAAAACTAAAGATAAAACATGCAATAATAATAATCCAAAATAGTATGTTTAGGATATGAAGCACCTCTTTTTCCTATTCCGATTTAAAGTCAATCTTCTTTGCTTGGTACATCTTATCCTTAAACTCATAGGTAATTTCAACTGACCCAATGAACATGGCAGGAGTAATCTGAGCTGGAATGGAAGCCACCAATTGATGATCAACCACGTCATATTTGATGATGCTGCCAAAACCAACATCATTAAACATGTGCTCTGGCGGAATTTGAAACTTGTCTATATTAATGACTGTAGTCTTCCCACCAATGGTCACTTTAACCTTATGTTGTGTCAGCTTGGTTTTAACATTTTTCAAAATAACCGCGATCGGGTTGTCTACTAAAACCTCATGATAGTTTTCCCCTATATTGGTTTGAATTTTATGCAATACATGGACTTCACTGTCTAGAACACCTGTCCCATAGCCCTTGGTCAATACAAAAATCAAATCCTTCTTGCCATCATGGTTTAAGTCATTGTACAAAATTATTGGCGCATAGGTAGGATTGGTTACATTGATCCAAAAAGGAAAAAACTTGATTCCCCCTCCTATTTTCATCTCAAATCCTTCATACATACCATCTACTTCAGTCGCATATAAAATAACATTGGCTTCTTCTGATTTTGATATAACCTTTTTAGGATTGGAGCTGGCTTTTGCCACACTTTGACCATTAAAAAAAATGTTAATTATCATAAGTAAAAACAGAACTTTGTTCCGCATATAAACCACCTCATGATTAACATGTCTTCGGGCAAATATTACTATACTGATCCTTTTTATGAACAATAAAAGTTTACTTAAACACACAATTGTTCATTAAAAACAGTTATGGAATGAACCTTTTGATTTAATAATCTATCCACTATTTTCCTTATTACGATTGTCTCACGAAGGTCATTATTATCAAAATTCATAAGTTCAGTTACCTTTATCCATTTGCTATCGATAATTTCGTCCTCCTCAATCTTCAATGAACCTCCGGTAATTTCGCCAGTGAAATGAAATAAAATCACTTGATCATTTGAATTACTGATAAAGTTATATATCCCAGTTGTACCAGTAAGATTCACATCCAAACCTGATTCTTCTTTTACTTCCCTACAGGCAGCATCGAGTATGTCCTCTTTATACTCAATACGACCGGATGGAAAATTCCACTTATTAATTGCAGATGGTTTATTTTCTTTAATAATCAAAACTTCGTCGCCTTTGATTATTGATACACTTACAACTAAAACAATGCCATTTTGAGTCATTTTTCTTATCCTCAATTTTTTATTATTAAATCTCTTCCTATCATCTTCTATTATTTATTTTTTTGATTTAATGGAATAAATCGCTTGCTCAACTCCAAATCTACTAATTGTTCTTTCCAATTCCATCCCTACTCTCTCTAAAAGCCTACAAGAGGAGGTATTGGCAGTTTGTGTTTCAGCAACTACTTTTGCAAGATTCAATTCATTTAATGCAAAATTAATTATCACTTGAACTACTTCTGTTGCATAGCCAGATCCCCACCAATTCGGTAAAAACTGATACGAGATTTCCAGGTAAACTCCATCGTGGTGAGGGTCAAGAGAAAATAAACCAATAAAATTCTCTGTGAGTTTTTCTCTTACAACCCAATAATAAGAGTCGTCACTTGTATTAAACATATCATCTAAAACTATTCCAATCGAATCTTCGTGACGTATACCACCCAGAAATCTTCTTACTTCCTGATTTACAAATAATTTTTTCACATCAACATAATCCGATTTTTGAAAGGCATTAATAAAACATCTCTCTGTTTCAAACAAATAATTCAGCCCCTTTAGTTCTAGGAAAACTCTCTTAAACAAGATTATCCTACAAATGACGCGAATATTTAATCATTTTAGTTATTGTGGAGAAACCGTTGTTTATGCTGAGAATATGTTTGCAAAGGGAAAAACTTTAAAAATGAATGTAAATTATTCAATCCAAAACCTTTTGATAATATTTCCATCTTCCTCAATAAAGTCAGTATCTGATACCCCACCATTATTCAATATAGTTTTTTTCGACCCTATATTACTTTCGTCACAAACAACAAGAACTTTATGAATCCCTAATTCTTTAGCTTTTTCTAATGATAAAGATAAAAGTTTAGTAGAATATCCTTTTCGCCTCTCAGAAGGACGGATACCGTAACCAATATGTCCGCCACAGTTAAATAGCTTGTCCGTGAGTCGATGCCGAATATTAACAGCTCCAACAACTTTATTTAGTTCATTAACTAACCAGAACGTGGAGTCAGGTACCCAATTTTCAGGGAGATTTATTCCTTTCTCGGAATCGAGTAAAAATTGAATCATTTCTTGGAAATTTGAAGGGTCTTTACTAATGACCCAAGGGATCATTTCTTCCCCACTTTCTTTCCATTCCTGGTAAAAGGATAGATATTCAGATTTTAATTCTATTGTTGGTCGAGTTAAATATACATTTGGCTCTATTGGATTCACCTTCTAACAAATTTTTTCGAAAATCTTCTGACTCTATTATTTTTTAGAATATCATTACTGCAGTGACAATTAAAAATTTTTCATTATCTTTAATTTATTGATGTCACAACGTCGATTAGCTCATCAATGGTTCCAATGCATAAAACTTCATTTTTTCTATCTCCCTTTTTTAAAGAAAAACCACACGCTTTGAATCATATAAACCCTGCAAAAAAAAGAGCCAACCAGCTCTTTTTACAGGTCAATCCTTCACTAACCCGCCTCTTAATTGATTCACTCCAAATTCTAGATATCCTTTTAAACAAGTAAGCATGAAAACCCAGCCCTCTTTATTATCTAGCAATTGAGGGATTAACTCATTATCGCTTTCATTAAACCCTTCTTCTTTAACTTCAATTATTGTAGTTGAGTGATCTAGTTCATTCAACGTTATCGAAACAATGTGTCCTTCACCATTTGCCCCCCACCGGAAAACAGTCTTTTTATTTACTTCGACTTCCATTACTTCGATTTCAAGTTGCGCATTGTATTCATCATATCTCAATCCAATCGTCTTGCCCTCTTCCCATCGTTCCGAACTTGAAGAGAACCAAAAATTCCCGATTTTAGAAGGATCAACGAACGCCTCAAATACTACGTTTGCTGGTTTGTTTATTTTCATTTTTGTCAGGTTGTTCATTCACATTCATCCTTTATCTGTATTCTAGTTATTTTTGATAATTAAGCAGCCACCCAATGCCAAAATGATCAACAACGTTTGCATGAATCGCACCCCAAAACGTATCCTGTAGTGGGGCAGTAATTTTTCCAGATTGACTAAGCGTATCATACACTCTTCTAATTTCTTCTTCACTATCACATTCCAAGCTGATTCGTACGTTATCCCCTTCATGGGTATTACCAAAGGTATCTGAAAAGTGAATGATACTACTCCCCAGATGAAGCTCAGCATGCAAACACTTTCCGTCACCGCTTTTTTGAACATTTGTGATTTCCCCGCCAAATAGATTTTGGTAAAACTCCATTACTTCTTTACAGTTATCTATAAACACATATGGACTTGCACTCTTCATCATTGTTCCTCCAAGTATCTGTATATATCTTCATTTAAAAAAGGACTGCTTCAAAAAATTAGATAAAATAATAGAGCTGCTTGAAAAAGATAAATCAAATTAATCAATTAACTGCTTAATATTTCTCCCTTTAAGGTAATGCATGAGGTGTTATAAAAGCAAAAGGAAAAGAAGATCAACAAACCGACCACCCCTCCAATATTCAGTTGCAACTCCATTCTAACATTTTCGACTACTTTAAAAACCTATCATTCTTCGACAAAATTCGAAGTGTACCAAGCGACTCGATTTTTCAAATTTCTTTAGTTAAATGAAGGACTTTTTCAGGGAAAATCCAACGAGATTAGTCCTTCATCAGGTGATGAAGGACCTTCCGGTTCTGCCTTATATAGATTAAGCGGATAATTGTTTGTGGAACAGTAATTTAAGTTGTTTCCTTGCTCTGTAAATTCTAGTTTTAACAGTGCTGGGCTTTAGATCGAGGATGCTAGCAATTTCATTCTCTTTTAAACCGTTTCCAAGCTTAAGCATTAGCACATCCCTATACTCATGCGTCAGCTTCCCAATGGCACAGTTCAATTCCTCCACCAAAATACCTGTTTCCACTTCATCTTCTACGTTTTGCTTCATTTCTTTCCCCAAGAATTCTAGCATTTCCTGCTCCATCAGAATCGCTTTCTTCTTCCTTTCACTGCGAACAAAATCAATCGCTGTTCTGGTAGCAATGACGGATAACCAAGCACCTACTTTCGTTTCATCTTCAATCGTTTCAACTTTTTTCATTGCTTTAATAAACGTTTCCTGAACGACATCCTCCGCCAGGTGCAAATCTCTTGTGATGGAATAGCTTATATGAAAAAGACGTTTATAATACATTCTATATACCTCTGAAAAATCAATCTTATTCACGATTTATCTCCCCTATCATGTCCTTTCTAAATGGTTCACCCGTCCAGCAAATTTAAAGAAATTTTCACTTTAAACAAATCGCCATCCGTTTCAATCTCAAGTCTACCGTCATGGAGGTCGACAATCGATTGAGCAATGGCCAGTCCTAAGCCTGAGCCTTCCGTATGGCGCGATGTATCGCCGCGTTTAAACCGTTCAAATAGCTCATCACTATTTTCGTTTAGTTCATATTTCGAGACATTCTTAAAAGTGATTATAGCTAGGCCATCTAATGTCGATACCCCAATATAGACACGTGAGTGTTCTAAAGAATATTTAAGGATATTTCCTATTAAGTTATCAAAGACACGCCAAAGCTTTTGTCCATCAACAAACGAATAAACTGGCTTCTCAGGTTTTGTCACTCGAAACTGCAAATTGGATTCGTTAATGGTTTCGTCATATTCTGCCAGTGCTTGTTGTAACAGCTGTACGAGATCGACTTTGTCCTTTTTCAATTCCATATTTCCGCTTGCCATTTTTGATACCTCAAATAAATCATCTATTAGCACCTTTAAGCGCTTCGATTTCCGATCGATAATTTCTAGATAGGCAATCCGTTCATCACTCGATACATCTGCTGTTTTTAATAGCTCTGTATACGTAATGATAGAAGTTAGTGGTGTCCTCAGGTCATGGCTAACGTTCGTAATTAACTCGGTTTTAAGCCGTTCACTCTTTGCCTGCTCGTTTTGAGAGGTTCTTACCCCCTGCTTTAACAGATTAATATTGTCCGCAAGTTCTGCCAATACCGATTTTCCTGTCACCGGCAAGTTCTCTCCAAGCTTGCCCGCGGCCAGCTCATTCGTTTTTTTAACAATTCGGTTAAAATAACCCATTTTACTGACCAATACCATTACCATTGGAACCCCAATTACCGCTAGAAGGATTAGATAAAAAACAATAAAAATGGGATGGATGATAATCAAAATGGCAGCCAACCCCAGACCAAATACAATGGCTAACAGTATAAACAATTGCGTACCTGTAGTTTGGTTCAAAAAGGCTTCTGTTAAGCTTTTTCTTGATTTTTGAAAAAGCTCCCTCATTTTCCTATATGCCGTATGTAAAAGTGCCTTTTCCCATTGTTTTTTTACATTTGGCCAATCTTTAATTTCTGTCATAAGGTAATTCCACTGTATAAATATAAGGGCAGAAATAAACGCAGCTATAATCAACCCGATTACCATCTCTACACCTTTATAGGGATTATCGAATACGTAAATCATTTGATCGCTTACAACATATATACCGGTGAACGCTACAATAGCAGCTATACTAAAAAAAAGCATTCTTATATCAATAGGAATCTTGTAATAATAAGGCCGCCATTTTTCTGCTGCTGCAGGAATAGCTTTAGCCTTTTTTAGAAGAAGAATGCTTACAACAAAAGCAACAAGACCCGCCAAAGTATAAATCAATAAAAGCATTTGATTACGTTTATAATTTTCATATGCACTCATAATGAAATTGGTTGAGGATAACGATGCTGGTACAGCAATTTGTCCTTCAAATGCTCCGGCCGTTGTTGGAATAAAAGTATCCAATGGCTCTCCATTTAGTGGAACAACAAATGTTGCATCATCTTTTGTAACTTTCGTATTTGTTACAAATAACGTGTTGTACTCACTAAAATCCTTTTTGATTGCTTTCTCATCTGTATTTTTTAGATTTGTATAGACCTTACCGGTTTCGATATTTTTAACATTATAACGAAAGGCTTCTTTGTACTCCAGATACATCGACCGATAGTTTTCTCTTTTTTTATAGTAATCTTCTAATCGTTTTTCTTTTTCTTTTATTACTTTCGGCTCAACATACTCATCACTTTTAAAGTTCTTGGTAATATCCTCGATTTTTGCGTCCCTTTCGGATGTGAAAGCATCCACAGCCTCTTGGTTACCTTCACCCGTTACTGTCTGAATCTTTTCTTCATACTGTGCTTTTATGTTATTGATTTGATCTGTCAGATTTCCATATCGATAACGGTGCTCAATAATATCGTCCTTTGTAACCTTTATTTCTTTCTTTGCTTCCTCAATTGGCATATTGTACAGCTCAAACGTACTTAAATACCCTTTGAATTCATCAAGTTGCATTTGGAACTCAGGGGTGTGGAAATAGTCACGATGGAGGAAATTGCTTCCATGGATAAAAAATGCTAGGATTCCGTCTAAACCAAAAGTAAACAGGAATGCGGTGATAGCGACGGTAATTCTATTTCTCCATTTTGTAGCCAATCCCCCACACCACCTTCAAGTATCTTGGATTTTTCGCATCTATTTCAATTTTTTCACGGATTTTTCTTATGTGAACGGCGACAGTATTTTCAGCGTTATAGCAAGGTTCGTTCCAAACACGTTCATAGATTTCATTGATGGAGAACACCCTTCCGGCATTTGTCATCAGTAGTTCGACAATTTTGTATTCAATTGGTGTCAGTTTCACCGGCTCGCCATGTACCGTCACTTCTTTTGCTTCTTGATCAAGTGTGAGACCATTTAAGTTAATCACCTTTTTTACCCCTTCAAAGGTACCAAACGTGACATACCTCCTTAGCTGAGATTTCACTCGGGCAACGAGTTCCATCGGATTAAACGGCTTAGTTACATAGTCATCGGCTCCCACCTGCAGCCCTAATATCTTATCGGTATCCTCACTTTTTGCGCTCAAAATTATAATCGGTATGTTTTTCTTCTCACGAATTTTATATGTAGCAGAAATCCCGTCCAGCCGAGGCATCATTATATCTAAAATTATCAAATGGATCTGGTGTTCATTTAAAATCTCTATTGCTTCTATCCCATCCTTGGCCTTTAACACGGTGATTCCTTCATTTTTTAAATAAATCTCTATCGCATCACGGATTTCCTTTTCATCATCGACAACCAGCACAAAATATTGATCCATATTCACCCAACTCTCTCACTTCTCTATCATTATCTTAATAGTAAACGGAAAATCTTAACATTCATTTATGATAAATCTTAAAAATTTCTTAATATTTCATAAGAAGCACGCTTTCTTTTCTTGTGGACTTTTCTACTAAAAAAGGAAGATGCCCGTTTGGACATCTTCCTTCTTTTAGTAGATTGTTTGCATTCCTTTTCCGGCCACTGTCATCCATTCGAATTGACGAAGTCTTACTTCAAACAGTGTCAATGGATCACGGAACATTTCTGGGTTGGTATTCATATTATTAAGCATTTCTTGATTTGTCTGTATTCCGGAACGAGCCTCTTCGACAGAACGGTTTAACACAGTTAATGAACTCCTGAAAAAATATGTGATGTCCCGCTCCAGCGATTTTTCAAATAGCTCAAACGGCTGGAAAAATTGCTTATTGACTGCTGCAATGGCATCGGAATAATCTTCATTCTCCACAAAGGATTTGTATTTGTTATATAGGAGCGCCTTGTTTTGTGATATTGCTCCAAACAGTTTTCCGGCGCTTTTTAATAAAAATTGTGATGGTGTACGGCGGAGCAGAATATTAACGTTTTCAAGCTGAAAGCCGCTCGTCATCCGGTCAGTGTCACGAAGCCAATCATCGAGCACCTTAAAATCACATTCGAGCTTGATACGCTCTTCCCCATACATATGATTAAAGCCTTCACCCATCTCATTAAAAAATTCTTGGCTTTGCTCGAATTCCTCTTTGCAATGTTCAATCCAATCCTGCAGTGAGCTGTAAAATTTCGGCATGACCTTTTCTTCCAAGTAATCTTGAATTCTTCGATTCATTTCATCATTGAGCTCTAAGTGAATTTTACTGAAATTGCTATCTTCCTTGATTAAGGAAGAACACTCCTGAAGCATTTTCGAAACGTTTTCTGAAATATCCGTTTCAATCGTTCGTTTGATGGCTCGATAGGATTTCGTGATTGTCTTGGTCTTTTGTACTTCCGTATCTTTCAACTGGTTTACCGCTCCATTTAATTTCATTAACATTTCTTCATTCCAGCGCACTGATTCAACCAGCTGATTTTCTACATCAATCCGTTTTTGCAGCAGGCTGGCAATCGTGGTACGGATAAAATACAGCAGCTTCGCCAGACGCTTATCCTCAATATTTCTTGTATTCCTTATCGAGCGAATAAATTCTGTTAATTCCTTCAGCTGCTGACCATTATCGTATTGTGAAGAAAAAGCAAACACTCTTGCATCTGGCAAATAAGAATGAATCATTGACCTCGTTTCGTCAAAGATACGAATAGCTTCCTGCTCACCGACAATCGTATCCATTTTACTTAACAGAAAATGAACCGGAATATCAGGTGCTAATTCCTGGATTTGCTTAATGGCCGCTTGTTCCTTTTCGGTAAACGGGGCATTCGCATCAAGAACAAATAGGACAGAATCAGCAACTTGCAAATTTTTCAACACTTCATAGCGATCATAATGAAGGGTCCCCTTTAACCCAGGAGTATCAATGAGTGCCACCCTGCTTTCCTGTAAAAATGCACTTGGCAGCTTAAATTCAATCACTGATTCCAGTGCATTACGGCGGCGATCCATTCGTTCTTGAAAATCAGAAAAGTCAGGTAAGCTAGTGATCTCTCTATCCGTTATTTCAGTAATTTCTAATGAAGGAGCATGTGTAAACATTACCATCGATGATGTCGGACTATCCTGTAAATCTTCTCCTAAAACACTATTCACAAAAGTGGATTTTCCTGTTCCGCTTAATCCGGTAATAAAAAGATGCTGCGTTTCAAAATCAACTAATTGATCGACAAGCCATTTGATGCGATTATTCTCACCCATATCATGTACCCCGGCCCAACTCATAATGGAATCAAAAAGTGAAAGGCACTCGTCAAGTTCATCCATATCTGTTTCTGTCATGCTGATCATTTTTTCCGCATCACTGACGATTGACGTACTTATGCTTGCCGGAAAAAGCTCATTCCATGAAAGGACAGCAGCTGAGGATAAAACTACATTTGCATGATCCGCCAACCTGAGCCAATTTGTTAACAAATCGGGAATAAAATCCTGAAGTACTTTAATGAAGTATCTTCCTTCAATTAATTCAAAATACGCCTCTTTATGAAGCCTTGAAAGCTCCGTCCAGTTTTCATCCCGGTTGATTTCAAGGTTTAATAATAGATGGTTGATTTCACTTAACCATGTAAAATAGGATTCTTCATTCTTGTAGCTATCCCACAACGACGAAATGAGCTGCTCAAATTTCTTTTTGTCCAGACTAAACAGAAGAATTAAGACCTGGGAAAAATAACTCGGAGCATGGCTTTTGGTGACACCTTTTTGAACATACGCGTTTAGTATATCAAACCATTCCAGCGAATCCGTGCGCTTTGCTTCGGTTACGGCCAATTCAACGGCATTCTCCCAATCTTGCTGATCCTCAAAAAAGGTACGTGCGATTTCAGTGACATTCGGATAATCCGGATTAGCAACGATTGTCTTTTTAATCGTCGAAACAGCAGCATCTACCTTCCCGCGCTCAATATATAGCGAAAATAACTGTAAGGCCACCTCCGTGTTTAATGTGGAATTATCAGTATCAATCGCAGTATAAATATCCTCAGCCGTTGAAAGCAGTCCAAGCTCGTAGTAGGCATCTGCGGTATTTTTCTTGGCCCACGGCTCAAGCTCGTTAATGATGTTTTCCCATTTAAAAATGGCTGTTTCAAAATCTTTATGATGAAAATATACTTCCCCCTGCGCAAAGCGGATAGAAGATAAATCAGGCAGATCCTGTTTTGCCTCCTCCTGAAACGCCTCGCCAAGAACGCGAATTGGATGTATATCTTCTTGCTCATTAATGAACATTTTATAATAGGTCTTTTGTATCAGTTGCTTCTCTAACGTCATTTTCTTTCCCCCCAATTGCAAACACTCTATGTCATTCATATGGAAAAGAGTCATAATTATTCCATATACTATTCGACGTATATACGGATTTTAAGTCTCAATTATATCGATTCTAACAAAGCTTTTTTTAAAATAGATGTCAGTTGTGTTTCAATTTAAAGACAAACGATATGAGGCGTACCCATTTTCCTTTTCGGGCAACGAAACGAACATTCATTAACAACGAAAACTTCCATTCTTCCCTACAGGCAAAGTATAATGAAACCAAACCCCTTAAGGAGATTAGTGATTTTGGAAAAGGATCAGGCTATTTATTTAGCAAATCATATTGAAAAATCAAAACCTGTCTCGTATGAGATAAGGAAACTAGAAACGGTTGGCGGCACCTTGCCTAAGTTTCATCAATGGACGAACGGCAAGAAAACGTTAGCCGCTTATGAAGTCAACCGTCCGGAAAGTGACACGGGCTATTACTTTTTATTCATTGATTGGCACCGTAATGACAATTATTATTTAGTCATCTATGCACATGATCGGTCGACGACCTGCGCGGAGATCCGGCAAATTCAAGAGCTTGACGATGGGCCGCATCTTGTCTGGGCATACAAACCATTTAAAAGAGATGGGAAAAATGATCAACGAAAGGCCTATTTTAAGCAAATGTTTGGTTCGACTGCAGTTCAGATCAAACTCCCATCCACACCACTTGAAGTGGAGGGATTTTTCACGCAATTGTTTAAGCTTTGTCAAAACCGAATTAGAGCGGACAAAATTGTAGATGTTTTTGATTTTTAAGGAGTGAAATAAATGACAAACTATAAAAACTGTCAAAGCTGTGGAATGCCTTTAGCAAAGGATGAACTAGGCGGGGGGACGGAAAAGAACGGTACAAAAAGTACTATGTATTGCAGCCACTGCTATATGAATGGAGAATTCACTCTACCAAATATTACAGTGGAGGAAATGAAAGAAAGAGTAAAACAAAAAATTGTTGAATTCGGTATGCCAAAGTTTATCGCTGGCTTGTTTACAAAAAATATTCCAAAGCTAGAAAGATGGAAAAGATGACAATTAATCGTGTCGTCTTTTTTTCTTTTTCCAAAAGATGCGGGACACGTAACATAATTTTCGCCCAAGCATATTTTTAGTAAAAGGCTTCTGAAGGATCAGATTGAAAAACAAGCACGAAGAATGGCAGATACCTTTTCAGACGGAATCATTAAGAAATTCCCAAATCGATTTTAAAAAACGAATGAATTCTCATCCGTTTTTTTTTTGTTTATTCAACGCCCATTTTCCAGTAGGTTCTTGTGCCGTTATTCCTAATTATTGCATCTTTCGGAACTTGAACGAATACCAAGAAAAAGCCAAGGATATCAACGGACGCACCAAGTGCATTAAACAAAATAAAAACTAGTATTTTTCCTTTTAATAATCCGGAGATAGATAGAATAAGAGGGAACAAAATAGACAGAAACAAAAAAGGCGCCACAGATATGAACATGAACCTCACTTTTGTTATTATTTGTTCTGTATGCACAAACGCTCCAAAAAAAGTTAGCCCAATAATGATATCCTTTGACTTCATAAAGTTAGGAATAAAGATTAAATGGAAAAATTCATGGACGATTAATACTAACACCATCGCAAATATAACACCTAAATCAATCGTTACGATGATTGAATCTCCAGAAAAAAATGAAATTAGTTGCAGCAAATAATCGGAAAAGTAGTAAATGATTCCCATCGGAATAAGGGCATTGATAATCATAAAAGGTAAGGAGAGTAACATAGCACCGGTCAGGCTCTTCGGCTCTTTTAGCGGCTTCCATCCCTCTTTCATTAATACGGAATGTGTTTGGTCATTAAATTTCGGTAGTTTAGTCGTAAATTTAATAGGATCAGCCCCTTTTTAAATGGAAAACTCACCCATTCATCATACCAAAAACAGGGAGCTGCTGTAAGCCCCCCTTTACATACTTATAGTACCTTACTCAAAAATGCCTTTGTTCGTTCTTCTTTCGGATGATCAAATAACTCACTTGGGACGTTTTCTTCAACAATTAAACCGCCATCCATAAAAATAACCCGGTCGCCTACTTCTTTGGCAAAGCCCATTTCGTGTGTCACCACGACCATCGTCATTCCCTCTTTGGCAAGCTGTTTCATTACTTCTAAAACCTCGCCGACCATTTCCGGGTCAAGCGCGGAGGTTGGTTCATCAAACAGCATGATTTTCGGCTCCATCGCTAAGGCCCTTGCGATTGCGACACGCTGCTTTTGCCCGCCGGATAATGAGTCAGGATAGGCTTCCGCCTTATCAGCCAAGCCTACCTTTTTCAAAAGCTCCAACCCTTTTGCCCTCGCTTTTTCTGAAGGGACATTCCTTACCTTCATCGGCGCGAGCATAATATTTTCGATGACTTTTTTATGTGGAAAAAGATTAAACTGCTGGAATACCATTCCCACTTCAGTACGAATTTTATTGATATCCGTTTTTTTATCTGTTATGTCGATTCCTTCTATAAGGACATGACCACCGGTAATCGTTTCGAGCATATTGATGCAGCGAAGAAACGTTGATTTTCCCGAGCCGGAAGGACCAATCACAACAACGACCTCTTGCGGATTAACGGACACATTGATATCCTTTAGAACTTCATTGGTACCAAAGGATTTTTTTAAACTTTTCACTTCAATCATTCTGTCGCCAGCCTCCTTTCAATGCGGTTTAACAGGAAGTTCAGGGTAAGAGTTAATACAAGGTAAATAACTGCTGCTGTGAGATATGGCTCCCACGGACGCATATATTGACCCTGCATTGCTCGCCCCCAGTACATCAGTTCCGGAGCGGCGATTAGTGCTGCGAGCGATGAATCTTTAATTAAGACAATAAATTCATTACCAAGTGGTGGTATCATTCTTTTAATCGCTTGTGGCAAAATAACAAATCTCATGGCTTGTCCATGTGTCATGCCGAGTGAACGTGCTGCCTCCATTTGCCCTTTATCAATCGATTGAATCCCGGCACGGAATATTTCCGCCACATAGGCTGCCGAATTTAAGGAAAGGGCTAAAATCGCTGCCACGATCGCATTAGTCGTTCCTAAAAATGCCGGAACTACCGCGAAATGAATCAATAAGATTTGCACCATTAACGGTGTGCCGCGAAAAACGTTGATGTACCAGTTAAATGGCAGGGCCCACAGTTTATTACGCATCATTTTTCCTAAACCTATAAATAAACCTAGTACGGAACCGATTATAATACTTGCGAGCGAAAGGCCAACGGTTATCAATGTTCCCTGTAGAAATAAGGGAGCATATTCCGCAATAAGATCCCACCTAAAATCCATGATTGAACCCCCTGACTAGTGTGTATTTTGCTATGTAGTAAAATCTAATCAAAAATTGCGTAACTGATATAGAAAACTAGTTACGCAATTTTATCCCCTATTGTTGGTCTTTTAATAGTTTAATATCTGGCTTAGTCTTAAACCATTTCTCATAAAGTTTTTCGTAGGTTCCATTTTCTAACACTTTGTTCACTGCCTTGTCGAGGTCTGCTTTTAACTTGCTTCCCTTCGGTAACAAAAGACCATAGAATTCTTTTTCAAACGCTCCATCGTCTTCGATGAATTCAAAATTATCATTAGGATTATTTTTTATATAGGTTTCAACTACCGTGTTATCCGCAACAACGGCATCTACGCCGCCTTTTTTCAACTCTAAGATTGCTAGATTGTTATTCTCAAACTTTTTAAGTTTATCGTTATTCTCACCAAAAAGTTTTTCAACAGCTTCCTGTCCTGTCGTTCCATTTTGTACAGCAATCCTTTTGCCCGCTAAATCTTTGGCACTCTTAATCGAGCTTCCTTTTGGAACTAAGATTTCATTTTTAGATAAAAAATATGGGACTGTAAAATCATAGCTTTGCTTCCGTTTGTCCGTGATCGTAATCGAAGAAACGGCTAAATCTGCTGTCTTCTTTTCAATTTCAACAAAGATGGGATCCCAGCCAACATGCTCAACCTTCACGCCATAGCCAGCTTCTTTTATGACCGCCTTAACGAAATCAATATCAAACCCAACAACTTCCCCTTTATCCTGGTACTCAAATGGTGCGTAAGCGGCATCGGTAACCACTCTTAGCGTCTTCTTTTCTCCACCTGTTTTACTAGTTCCGCAGGCTGATAAAAGTAAGAGAAATGCTACCATCAATACTGTTGATACTAACTTTAATTTCTTCATTTTTGACCTCCTATTATTTTCTTATGAAAGTAATTTATTAAAAAATTGATAATATTTTGAATATATCTAATTATATCTTTTTTTGTTTTATTATTCAATATTATATTTTTTTACTATATTAATACGTTAATTGATTAATGTGAAAATAGTATCTTATAAATATTTATTTTTTATATCATACGTCAGTCCCATTCAGGATATTCAGACTTTTTACATATCTATCATTTTTCCCTTTCAAAACTATTTAATGAATGAGTTTTTCATTTGATCTTTAGGCATTCGCCGTTACCCACCTAAAATGGCCACATAATCTATAGGGTACTATCACATAAGGAGAGATGCCCAGATGAATCCCTATGGCTATTATCAATTACCACAAATGCAAGTTGAATACCATTCGTATGTTCCAGCAGAGCAAGTATATTCCCAACCAGAGCAATACCAGTCCAATGCACCAGTAGAGCAAAATTATTATCATGTTCCACTAGACCAATACGATCCCAACAGGCAGCCGCAACAACTCGAACGTCGAGTCAATCAGCTTGAAAGGCAAAATGAGCGGCAAGAACGAGAAATCAACCAACTGCAGCGCCGGCTCCAACGCGTCAATCAACGGCTCAGAGCGGTGGAAAATCGTTTCCACCTCCCATTTACACCATTTGATGGGGAATATTAACGGAACACTTAGAACCGGACTTATGTGAGTCCGGTTCTCTTTTTTATAAATCTATGTTAGAAAATCTAACATAAATGATTGAAAAATCTAAAATATCTAATACACTATACTAAAAGTAAAATGTGGTGATCTTGGATGGGAAAAGATTTGTCTTATAAAGATAAGAAGGTCATAACAATTGGAATTGTCAAGGAACTCACCGGTCTATCGGAAAGACAAATCCGTTATTATGAAGAACGGAAACTGATTTTCCCTGAAAGGTCTGCAGGAGGAAGTCGTAAGTATTCTTTTTCTGATGTAGAATTATTGATGGATATTGCCAACAAAATTGAGGATGGAATTCAGACTCACGAAATCAGGAAACAAATGCTGAAGGAACAAAAGAAACAAAGTCAGGATGAAATCCGTCGTAAAATGATCCAAGGACAGATTAATGCACAGTTCGGATTACGGAAAAATGAATAAGCTGCTTTTACAACCTCATCCACGTTTTTAGGAATGAGGCTTTTTTGTCCTCCTATTTCAACCTGCCACCTCAAAAACCATGTTAGATAACCTTACAAAATTATAGATACTTCCTCCCAATTCATGTAAAAATACAACTACACAAAATGTTATAAAAGTTAACACAACTATAAAGGAGGAGAAAAATTGAATACTATATTTTTAATGAACAGTCTATGGGTTATGGTAGGTGCAGTGCTTGTCATCTTAATGATTGGAGGCTTCATTCTTCTTGAAACAGGATCAACTAGAATGAAGAATGCTGGGCATATTGCTGGAAAAACAATCCTTACGTTCGGAATTAGCTCCATCATGTTTTGGGCAGTAGGATACGGCTTAATTTTCGGCAAAGGGAATCCTTTAATCGGGTTCTCCGATTTCTTATATTCAGGCTATGAAATTGATGGATTACCATTATCAGGGTCAGTCTTCTTCTTATTCCAATTAGCATTTGCAGGTATTTCCTTAACGATTGCCTTTGGTGGGTTTGCTGAACGGGCTAAATTAAGTGCCTACCTCGTATTTGCAGTCCTCTTCTCAGCAATTGTTTATCCACCTATTGCACACTGGATCTGGGGCGGCGGCTGGTTAGCAGAGCACGGAAAACAAGACTTCGCGGGTTCAACAGTGGTTCATTTAACAGGTGCCATGGCTGCGCTGGCGGCGACTATTCTCTTAAAGCCGCGAATGGGAAAGTTTAATAAAGACGGCTCGGCCAACAACCTAGCTGGTCATAACCAGGTTTTTACCGCTTTGAGTGTATTGCTTTTATGGGTAGGCTGGTTTGGCTTCAACGCTGGCAGCACTTTATCGGTTGACAAGGCTTTCTTTGGGTTTGTTGCTATTAATACGAACCTCGCAGCCGCAGCTGGAACAATCGCTGCGATGATTATTTCTTGGATAGTATTAGGCAAAGCCGATGTACCGATGATGTTAAACGGCGCCTTGGCAGGTTTGGTTGCCATTACTGCTTCCTGCGCCTTCGTTGATACTTGGGCGGCTGTCTTAATTGGATTTATCGCCGGAATTTTAGTTTTCTACAGCATGCGCTTTTTTGAAAAAGTGAAAATTGATGATCCAATTGCAGCCCTTTCCGTACACGGTACAGCGGGTGTATGGGGGACATTATCAACTGGGTTGTTTGCTACAAAAGAATTAGCGACAGTCGGTCAGCCTGGATTATTTTATGGTGGCGGCTTCCATCAACTGGGTGTTCAAGCATTGGGTGTCATTACCTGTGCGGCTTTCGCATTTATTGTTTCCTTCTTCCTTCTCGCAGTAATGAAAAAAGCAATGAATGGATTACGTGTGACAGAAGAGGAAGAAATCATTGGTCTTGATATGAGCGAGCACGGCAGCTATGGCTACCCTGAATTGGTGAAGGCTGAGCAAAAGGTTAAAGCTCAATAATGGTCGTAGCCAATCACATATTATGCGGGATTGGACTACTTTTGATTTTTATACAGAGGAGGTGGTAATAGTGACTGATAATCCTTACTTAGCGGCTGCGGAATATCGCACTGCCCATATGGAAGAAGCAGCTCGTAATCACTTTAAGTTGAACGAGTTGCATGATGCAATTATGAATCAAGTAATGAAAATATCTATTAATCAACTATCCATTCGATATGGCCCCCCGCCGTCGCCCTTCTCTATTTTTGCAATGGGAAGCGCTGGACGGCAGGAACAGTCGGTTTGGAGTGACCAAGATCACGGAATCATCTATCACGATCAAAACAATGATGCCAAGTCCTATTTTTTAGCATTAGGAAAAGAAATTTCTCAAGGGCTTCATATTGCTGGATATCCCTATTGTGACGGCGGAGTGATGGCAAGTAATCCCTTCTGGTGTAAATCGATAGATGAATGGCAGCTGCAAATAACGAATTGGCTGTCTGAGTCCACGTGGGAATCTACTCGGTATCTATTAATTTTTCTGGATGGAAGGTCCATCCTTGGTGAGAGCGAATATGTAGAAAGCTTAAAAACACATCTCTTTCAAACGGCGAATATCGAACGCCTCCTGTCCAAATCTTTACGTAATACCCTCCATATTAAAAAGGGGATCAACGTATTGGGCCAGCTATTAACGGAAACACACGGACCACATTCGGGATCATTACATATAAAAGAAATCGCCATTCTCCCATATGTAAATGCTCTGCGCCTTTTAGCTATAAAAGAAAGAGTAACGGAGACACCTACCCTTTCTCGATTTGAAAAACTATCAGCTGCCTGGTTCCCTGGACATGACAAACAATTATTTCAAGAGCAATTTTTAAAACTGTTAAACTACCGTTTATTGTTTGGGGATCTCACAAACTATGATTCCGGTCATTATTTGGTTGTTAACCGGCTCACGAAGCAGCAAACGAAAGAAGTAAAAGAAATCATCAAAAATGGTTATGCCCTTTTTCACAATGTTAGAAGGTTACTAGAAAAGAAATAGTTCAAGGGGGATGGGTAAGATGATGCAATTTTTCCGGCAAATATCAGGAAAACTAAACTCAAACATATTAGCTGGTTTACTAGGGCCATCATCTACTCCGCAGCAAATGGCTTTTCTAAGGGAACTTCAAAGGGAAATGAAACAAACAAACAGCATGGAAACCCCGCTTAATGAATTGAAAGTTACCGTATTCGATCTAGAAACAACAGGATTTTATCCAGATAAGGGTGATCAAATCATCTCAATTGGCGCAATAAAAATGAAGGGGAGTCAAATCAAGGAGCGGGAAACATTTTATTCTCTGGTAAAATCAGACCTCCCTCTTTCAAATGAAATATCAGCATTAACCAATATTCAAGATTCGGAATTACGCAATGCACTACCTGCATCGGAGGTACTCATGAATTTTTTCAAGTTTGTAAAAAGTGATATTCTTGTGGCACACCACTCAAAGCATGAGCAGTCTTTTATGCAAAAAACAGCACAGGAAGCATTCCGAACGAAATTTAACCATCGAATAATCGATACCTCATTTTTAATCCGCTTATCAGGTTTATCCATGAAAGCAGCATCACTTGAAGACGTTTGCTATGAATGCGGGATTGAAATAGAGAATCGGCACCATGCCTTAGGCGATGCGATCATGACCGCAAAAATTTGGAAGCACTATTTACAACTCGCTCAAAGGAATGGATTCCAATATTTACAGGAAGTATATGAATTTCTCGCTAAAAATGACTAGAAAATACTATTTTAGCCTATAAATATTTTAATTTTTTCAGCCAGTAAATGATGAAACTTTCCAACACTTCCATCTTACTAACTACTGAATTTTCCTCGTTTCTTCCCCACAATACTTTCAATAGAAAAAATTTTTAAAAAATTTTTTCATTCGAATTCCTTATTATAACAAGATTGTAAACGCTACCATCTTTTTTGATTTATTTGAATTGTCAGATTTTATTGTTGACCATGTTATCGATTGGTTGTATGATTATCGAAAATAATCATCTAAATTGAACAGTGCCTTTGTTCATTCCTAAGTGGGGATGGGGTAAGGTCATTATTTTTAAAGTTTTGTTTAATCATTTGAAGCGTTTTTACACGAAAGAGGAGTGGTTAGGTTGGGAAGTCAATGGATTTTCCTTGGCGGAGAGTTCGTCAAGAAAGAGGATGCTGTTATATCCGTTTTTGATCATGGTTTTTTATATGGTGATGGAGTATTTGAAGGAATTCGCGTTTACAGCGGAAACGTCTTCAGACTTGATGCCCACCTGAAAAGACTATTTGAATCAGCACAATCCATTATGCTGAGGATTCCATACTCACAGGAGGAAATGACACAATTAATCGTTGAAACTATTAGAAAAAATCAGCTAGAAAGCGCCTATATTCGTGTCGTTGTTTCACGTGGCAAAGGAAATCTCGGACTAGACCCTACTTCCTGCTCGATTCCAAACGTGATCATTATCGCTGAGCCATTATCCATGTATCCAAAAGAGTTTTACGATAATGGAATTAAAATTGCATCGGTTGCAAGCAGACGGAATCGCCCAGATGTGCTAAGTCCACAGGTTAAATCATTGAATTATTTAAATAATATTCTCGTAAAACTAGAAGCGAATCAAGTTGGAGTCCAAGAAGCATTAATGTTGAATGACCAGGGTTATGTTACCGAAGGTTCAGCAGACAATATCTTCATTGTAAAGAATGGTGTCTTGTACACCCCGCCTGTTTACTTGGGAGCATTAGAAGGCATTACCCGTAACGCAATCATTGATGTAGCTAGAGCCAAGGGCTACGAAGTGAAGGAATCACCTTTTACAAGACATGATGTATATGTCGCTGATGAGGTGTTCTTAACCGGTACAGCTGTTGAGGTCATTGCTGTTATTGATGTAGACGGCCGAGTCATTCGCGATGGTAAGCCAGGAAAAGTAACAAATGTTCTTTTAGAGGAATTCAGAAAGATTGTAACAACAGACGGAGTGGCTTGTTATCCACAAAACACAAACCATGCTGTAGTCAGTTAGGAGATAGAAAAATGCGAAGCGATATGATTAAAAAGGGGATTGATCGTGCCCCCCACCGCAGCCTATTATACGCAACAGGGGTAACCGTTAGAGACTTAGAAAAACCGTTTATCGGTGTCTGTAACTCGTTTATTGAAATTATCCCAGGACATAAACACCTTAATCATTTCGGTGAGATTGTTAAAGAAGCCATCCGCGAAGCCGGCGGCATTCCTTTTGAATTTAATACCATTGGTGTCGATGATGGCATTGCCATGGGGCATATCGGCATGCGTTATTCACTTCCAAGCCGTGAAATTATTGCAGACAGTGCCGAAACAGTCATCAATGCCCACTGGTTCGATGGTGTATTTTATATTCCAAACTGTGACAAAATCACACCAGGAATGTTAATGGCCGCCGCAAGAACCAATGTTCCATCAGTATTTGTTTCCGGAGGTCCAATGGAGGCAGGTGTTTCCTCAACAGGGAAAAACCTTTCCCTTACTTCTGTTTTTGAAGGCGTTGGTGCTTACCATAATGGCTCGATGACCGAGCAGCAATTACTCGAGATTGAAACAAGCGCCTGCCCTACATGTGGATCTTGTTCGGGGATGTTTACCGCAAACTCGATGAACTGTCTTATGGAGGTTTTAGGGATGACGGTTCCAGGAAACGGAACAATCGTCGCGACTTCTGAAGAAAGACATGAACTTATTCGTCAGGCAGCAAGACATTTAATTGAACTTGTGAAAAAGGATATTCGTCCGCGCGACATTATTACTCGTGATGCTATCGATAATGCCTTTGCACTTGATATGGCAATGGGCGGATCAACCAATACAGTTCTTCATACACTTGCTATCGCTCATGAAGCAGGTATTGAATATGATTTACGTGATATTAACAAAATCGCGGAGAAGGTCCCGTATTTAGCAAAAATTATGCCGGCATCTGATTATTCAATGGATGATGTGCACCAGGCTGGCGGCATAAGTGCTATCTTAAATGAGCTTTGTAAGGTGGACGGGGCATTACATCAAGATTGTCTGTCGATTACAGGAAAAACATTAGCTGAAAATGTGAAGGATGCAACAATCCTTAATGAAAAGGTCATTCGCCCGAAAGATAATCCTTACAGCCCTGTTGGCGGTCTCTCCATCCTTTATGGAAACATTGCCCCAGATGGTGGTGTTATCAAAGTTGGTGCTGTTGACCCATCCATTAAAACCTTCTTGGGTGAAGCAATTGTGTTTGAATCTCAAGATGAAGCACAGGAAAACATTAATAACGGCACCGTTAAGTCAGGTCATGTAGTTGTTATTCGCTATGAAGGCCCTAAAGGCGGACCGGGGATGCCGGAAATGCTCGCTCCAACGTCAGCAATTGCGGGGCGGGGTTTAGATAAAGAAGTTGCGCTAATTACCGATGGCCGCTTCTCAGGTGCAAGCCGCGGAATCTCCATTGGACATATTTCACCTGAAGCAGCAGAAGGCGGACCAATCGCCTTAGTGCAAACTGGTGACAAAATTCTTATTGACCTTGAGGGTCGTTCCATTGAACTTCTCGTTGATGAGGAGGAATTGGCTGAAAGACGCAGCTCATGGGTGCAGCCGGAGCCAAAAATTAAATCTGGTTATCTCGCAAAATATGCAAAGCTTGTTACTTCCGCTAATACTGGCGGGGTTATGAAAATATAAAGAAAAGTGTGAAGTACACTAGCCGCTGTTGCTGGTACTGAACATTTTTCAAAGTTATTGAATACAGGGATCCACTAGTACCCCTCCCCTTCCTGAGAAGTTAAGGTACTAAAAGTGTAAATTGGCATACCATTGACAAAAAAATAGCAATAAATCGATGACGGGAATAAAGGAATAAGAATTTGTATTTTCAGAGAGCTGGGGTTGCTGGAAGCCCAGTAATACAACTTATTCTGACATCATCCCTGAGTGTTGGGCCGAACGGTTAATCTCATTAGGCTCAATCGGGTGTTTCTTAACACCTGTTACAAAAAGAAGCGTTTTTTGATTTAGTTGTCGCTTCATAAGGCAGTATTTGTAAGGATACTGTAAAACCGGGTGGTACCGAGAAAAAGAAAGGCCTTTTCTCCCCGATTATTCTGCTCATGATGTTCTTGACTGCAGTTTATTCGGAGACGAAAAGGCCTTTTTTAGTATGTATTAACAAATTTTAAGAAGTTATTAACAAATTCTGTCTGATATGAACAAATTTATAGACTTTATGAACAAATATCGGAGTTTATAAACAATTTTCAGACGGATATAAACAAATCCACAATTTTTATCAAATCACAGTCACACGCTTAATTTTTCAAATATTCACTTATCCACAAGGAGGGATTACGACGTGAAAGTAGAAGCAAAAAAGCTGGAATTCCAAACCAGTACCGCACCAAAAACAGGTGCAGACCTTCTTATTGACTTATTAAAAAATGAAGGTGTTGATACGATATTTGGGTATCCCGGAGGTGCTGTCCTGCCGATTTACGATGCAATCTATCGAGCACAGGGTACGATCAAGCACATCCTCTTCCGTCACGAGCAAGGAATGATTCATGCCGCCGAAGGATACGCCCGAATTACCGGCACTCCTGGTGTAGTCATTGCTACTTCAGGCCCGGGTGCAACAAACTTGGTTACTGGAATTACAGATGCCATGATGGATTCCTTACCGCTCGTGGTATTTACCGGGCAGGTTGCACGCAGCGTTATCGGAACAGATGCTTTCCAGGAAGCTGATGTGATGGCGATTACAACACCAATCACAAAACATAATTATCAGGTGCAATCTATTTCCGATTTACCAAGAATTGTGAAGGAAGCCTTTCATATTGCTTCTACCGGCCGGCCGGGACCGGTTTTAGTCGACATTCCAAAAGATATATCGGCAGGAATTCTAACGGAAGAACCTGAAGAAGCAAGCATTCATTTGCCAGGCTACCAGCCAACAACAAAGCCAAACCCATTGCAAATTAAAAAACTTGCCGATTCGATTGCGAAAGCAAAAAAGCCAGTTATACTCGCAGGTGCAGGTGTACTTCATGGAAAAGCATCTGCGGAATTAACCGCTTTTGCAGAAAAACACAAACTTCCGGTCGTGACGACATTACTTGGAATTGGAGCCTTTCCAGCGGATAGCCCTCTCTCTTTAGGAATGGGCGGCATGCACGGAACCTATGCAGCAAACATGGCTTTATATGAAAGTGATTTACTTATCAATTTGGGCGCACGATTCGATGACAGGTTAACCGGCAATCTCAAACACTTTGCTCCACATGCGAAGGTTGCCCATATCGATATCGATCCAGCTGAAATTGGGAAAAATGTTCCAACGCAAATTCCAATTGTCTCCGATTCCAAAGAGGCATTGATTGAACTAATCGATCAAACAGCTGAATCACCCGAGCACGAAGCATGGCTAGAGACGCTCAACCAATATAAACAAGAATATCCATTCTGGTATAAACATAATCCTAACGGAATGTGTCCACAGTGGGTAATCGAAGCCGTTCATAAAGTCACAAATGGCGATGCAATTGTTGCAACAGATGTCGGCCAACATCAAATGTGGGCCGCCCAGTACTACACCTTTAAAGAGCCGCATCGCTGGATTACTTCCGGCGGGCTTGGCACTATGGGCTTTGGCTTCCCTGCCGCCATCGGAGCACAAATTGCATCACCAGAAAGTACCGTTGTTGCCATTGTCGGCGATGGTGGTTTCCAAATGACACTGCAGGAGCTTTCGGTCATTTATGAACGAAACCTGCCTGTCAAAATCATTATCGTTAATAATGGTGCACTTGGAATGGTTCGCCAGTGGCAGGAATTATTACACGGAAACCGGATTTCTGAATCCATTCTTCACACACAGCCGGATTTTGTAAAACTAGCTGAAAGCTATTCGATTCGTGGATACAAGGTTGAAAGTCAAGAAGAACTAATCACTGTTTTACCAGAAGTATTTGCCTATAATGGCCCTGTTCTTGTTGATTGCCGTGTCCTGCAGCAGGAAAAAGTTTTTCCTATGATTGCTCCTGGAAAAGGGCTGCATGAAATGATAGGGGTGAAACCACTATGAAACGAATCATAACCTTAACAGTTCAAGATCGCAGCGGTGTCCTAAATCGTGTTACCGGTCTCTTGCAAAGGAGGCAGTTCAATATCGAAAGTATCTCAGTCGGTCCAACCGAAACAGAGGGGATTTCAAAAATGACCCTTGTGGTTCAGATTGAAGATGAGCAGCGTCTCGAACAGGTGACAAAACAATTAAACAAGCAAATTGATGTGTTAAAAGTTTCCGATATTACCGATAAAGCAATTGTCGCTCGCGAGCTTGCCTTAATTAAAGTAGCCAGCTCGAGCCAGCTCCGCAGCGAAATCAACGGCATCATCGATCCATTCCGTGCCTTGATTATCGACGTGAGCAAAGACAGTTTAGCCGTTCAAATCACAGGACGTCCTGATAAAATCGATGCCTTGATTGAATTGCTCCGCCCTTACGGAATCAAAGAAATTGCCAGAACTGGACTAACAGCATTACAACGCGGGCACCAACCGCAAGTAAACGAACTAGCAACATATTCACAAATAAAATAATACTATTTCTGAAAGGATGATCAATAATGGTAAAGGTACTTTATAACGGAGATATTCAAGAGGAAGTTTTACAAGGGAAAAAAATCGCGGTAATTGGTTATGGCTCACAAGGTCATGCCCATGCTCTTAACTTAAAGGAAAGCGGTTTTGACGTTGTAGTTGGATTACGCGGTGGAAAATCATGGGATAAAGCAGTTGAAGATGGTGTTGACGTTCGCTCGGTAGCTGAAGCAACTGCTGCAGCTGATGTAGTAATGGTTCTTCTTCCGGACGAAATGCAGCCAAAGGTTTATGAAGAAAGCATCAAACCAAACCTTGAAGCTGGAAATGCTCTAGTATTTGCCCATGGCTTCAATATTCATTTTAGTCAAATCGTCCCACCTGCAGATGTTGATGTATTCCTTGTTGCCCCTAAAGGTCCTGGACATTTGGTTCGTCGCACGTACACAGAAGGCGCAGGTGTCCCTGCACTTTACGCAGTATATCAAGATTATACAGGTCAAGCACGTGATATTGCCCTTGCATATGCAAAAGGAATTGGCGCAGCCCGCGCAGGCGTTCTTGAAACGACATTCCAAGAAGAAACGGAAACGGATCTGTTCGGTGAGCAGGCTGTCCTTTGCGGTGGTACTACTGCCCTTATTAAAGCCGGTTTTGAAACTCTTGTAGAAGCAGGTTATCAGCCTGAGGTTGCCTACTTTGAATGTTTACATGAATTAAAATTAATCGTTGACCTTCTATATGAAGGAGGATTAGAAAACATGCGTTACTCTATCTCTGATACAGCTCAATGGGGCGATTTCGTTTCAGGACCACGTGTTGTTAACGAAGATACAAAAGCACGCATGAAAGACATTTTAAAAGATATCCAAACAGGTGCATTTGCAAAAGGCTGGATTTTAGAAAACCAAGCAAACCGTCCGCAATTTAATGCAATCAACCGCAGTGAAAACAATCATCAAATTGAAAAAGTCGGCCGTGAGCTTCGTGCATTAATGCCGTTTATTAAAAAAGCAGAAACCGCGAAGAAAGAAGTGGTGGTAAATGGTTCACGTTAACATCTTTGATACAACCTTACGCGATGGCGAACAGTCCCCTGGTGTAAATTTAAACCAGCTTGAAAAAGTAGAAATTGCCAGACAGCTTGAACGTTTTGGCGTTGATATTATGGAGGCCGGCTTCCCGGCTTCCTCCCAAGGGGATTTTGAAGCGGTAAGAGCAATTGCCCGGACGATTAAAAATTCTTCCGTCACTGGCTTAGCACGCGCAACAAAATCGGACATTGACATTGCGTGGGATGCTTTAAAAGATGCGGCAGAACCAAGATTACATGTTTTCATTGCTACCTCCCCTATTCATATGCAATATAAGTTGATGAAAACACCTGAGCAGGTTATGCAGTCAGCTGTAGACATGGTCAATTATGCAAGGACAAGATTCCCTCATATTGAGTGGTCTGCAGAAGATGCTTCACGTTCTGACCTTGATTTTTTAGTACAAATCATTACCAAGGTCATCGATGCCGGAGCTACCGTCATTAACCTTCCTGATACTGTGGGGTATACAACGCCTCAAGAATATGGACGGATGTTCCGTTACGTGCGGGAAAACGTTCCAAATATTCACAAGGCTGCTTTATCCTGTCACTGCCACGATGACTTAGGCATGGCGGTTGCGAATTCACTTGCAGCGGTCGAAAATGGTGCTACTCAAGTAGAAGGTACAATTAACGGAATTGGGGAGCGCGCCGGTAATGCAGCTTTAGAAGAGATTGCAGTTGCTTTAAATATTCGTAATGACCGATACCCGTTCACAACGAATCTAGTTTTAAAAGAAATCAAACGAACAAGTGACTTGGTAAGCCGCTTTACCGGGATGAAAGTCCCTGGTAATAAAGCGGTCGTTGGAAAAAATGCCTTTGCTCATGAATCAGGAATTCATCAGGATGGCGTGTTAAAAAATGCCTTAACCTATGAAATTATTACTCCTGAATTGGTCGGAGTTCAGTCCAATGATCTTGTTCTTGGAAAACACTCAGGCCGCCATGCCTTCAAAGACAAGATTGAGCAGATGGGCTTCGAGCTATCTCAAGAAAAGCTTAACGAAGCATTTAAGTCGTTTAAGCAATTAACAGACCGCAAAAAAGAGGTAACAGACGAAGATTTGTATACGATTTTACTTGATATCCAAACAGCTTCTATTGATGTAAAAATATATGAGCTTGTCGCTTTCCAAGTTCAGAGCGGGTCCGGAAACCTGCCCACCGCCACTGTTGCACTAACGACTCCTTGTGGAGATCGGGTAGAGACCGCACGAACTGGCAGTGGAAGTGTTGAAGCATTATACAACACATTGGAAGCATTAATTGAAGAAAAAATCCATCTCACTGATTTCAACTTGAGCTCCGTCGGCAAAGGACGAGATGCACTTGCAGAGGTTCATGTGAAAATGACGGTTAACGGTACTGCAGTCAGCGGACGAGGCTCAGCCCAGGATGTTCTAGAAGCAGCAGGAAAAGCCTTCCTAAACGCAGTAAACCGCGTATTCTTCAACCAAAAAGCAAACGCAAAAGAACCAGCAGTACTGTAAATTTATACTAATTGGTGCCTGACACCATTAACTGTATACAGGTAGTGCAAATGGTGTCAGGCACCGTTAACTGTATACGGGTAGTGCAAATGGTGTCAGGCACCAACAAATTTTTTACTAAATAAGGAGGTTGCTTCTAATGAAAAAGCGTATTGTATTACTTCCCGGTGATGGGATTGGTAAGGAAGTTATTAATTCTGCAAAAGATGTATTGCATGCAATTGCTGAAGAATATGATCATAGTTTTAGCTTCGAAACCCATGAAATCGGAGGAGCAGCCATTGACCTTTACGGCACTCCTCTACCGGAATCAACCGTTGATGCCTGTAAACAGGCAGATGCAGTATTACTTGGGGCTGTTGGCGGGCCAAAATGGGATCAAAATCCATCACACTTACGCCCAGAACGCGGCTTGCTTGGAATCCGAAAGGCACTTGATTTATTTGCAAACTTAAGGCCAATCAAAGGGTTTAAAAACCTGCTCCATGCATCGCCTTTAAAGGAAGAAGTGGTTTCAGGAAGCGACCTCCTTATTGTTCGGGAATTAACGGGCGGGCTATATTTCGGAACACCAAGTGAACGACGTGATAACGGAAACGCCGTAGTAGATACGCTCGCTTATACCCGTAAAGAAATAGAAAGAATTGTTGATAAAGGCTTTCAAGCCGCTCAAAAGCGTCGCGGACAGCTTACATCGGTTGATAAAGCGAATGTACTTGAGTCCAGCAAGCTTTGGCGTGAAGTTGTGGAGGAGAAAAAGGCACAGTATCCAGATGTGGCGGTTGAACATGTTCTAGTGGATGCTGCAGCGATGAAATTGATCACAAACCCAACCCATTTTGACGTCATTGTGACAGAAAATCTCTTTGGAGATATTTTAAGTGACGAGGCTTCTGTATTGACGGGGTCACTCGGTATGCTCCCTTCCGCCAGCCTGCGTGAGGATGGGCTTGGTCTTTATGAACCGGTTCATGGCTCTGCTCCAGATATTGCCGGCAAAGGTATTGCTAATCCAGTCGCGATGATTTTGTCTGCTGCCCTCATGCTAAGGTACTCTTTCCAATTGGAAGATGAGGCTAAAGTTATAGAGAATGCTGTTCAATCGATCCTCGATGCCGGCTTCCATACTGGCGATCTCCAGGTTGCGGATGGCCGCCTTGTTGGAACAGTGGAAATGACCAAATTGATTGTCGATTACATTAAATCACAAAATGCTTCAAAGTGTATCGCTAGCTGTTATTATTAAGTAATTTTGGGGGTAAACCGTCTAGGATTGTTTGGGCGGTTTACCCTTCCATTCTATTGGATGGAGGTATTCGCTGATTGGCGAGTGTTATCCGCCGATTGAGGCGGGTTATCCGCTGATTAGAACGTGGTATCCGCTGATTGACACGGTTTATCCGCTGATTAGAACGTGGTATCCGCTGATTGACACGGTTTATCCGCTGATTGGAACGTGTTATCTGCCAATTAGACGATATTAAATCTATTAACGTGAGGAAGGAAGCTATGCAAACACCAAAAACGATTATCCAAAAAATTTGGGATCAGCATGTTGTCTATCAAGAAGATGGCAAGCCAGATCTACTTTATATTGATTTGCATCTCGTTCATGAAGTGACCTCTCCTCAAGCATTTGAGGGCTTACGAATGAACGGGCGCAAGGTTCGCCGCCCAGATCTTACCCATGCGACAATGGATCATAACGTTCCAACACGCCAAAGACTAACAATCAATGACCCCATTTCGAAAAAACAAATCGATACATTGCAACAAAATTGTCAGGAATTCGAGGTAACGCTGGCAGACATACACCATCCGGATAACGGGATTGTCCATGTAATCGGTCCGGAGCTTGGTCTGACACAGCCGGGGAAAACAATTGTTTGTGGAGACAGCCATACCTCAACACACGGTGCATTCGGTGCCCTTGCGTTTGGAATTGGCACGAGTGAAGTGGAACATGTCCTTGCAACGCAAACGCTTTGGCAAGCACCGCCTAAAACGCTTAATGTCAAAGTTAATGGTAAACTTGGGACAGGCGTTACCGCTAAGGACTTGATCTTAGCGATTATTGGAAAATTTGGTGTTCAATTTGGAACCGGCTATGTGATGGAATATACAGGTGAAGCAATTCGCGCCCTTTCGATGGAAGAACGGATGACGGTATGTAACATGTCTATTGAAGCAGGCGCAAGAGCAGGACTAATCACTCCGGATGAAACTACTTTTGAATACTTACGAGGCAGACGCCATGTCCCTCAAGGTGAGGCGTTTGAAGAAGCAGTGGTCCAATGGCGTGCCCTTGCTACTGATGACGGTGCCACTTACGATGCTGTGGTTGAGATTGAGGCATCGGAAGTTGAGCCGCAGGTTACTTGGGGAACAAACCCAGGCATGTGTATCCCGGTCACAGCAAATATTCCAAGTCCGGATGAAACAGATAAGCCTAGTGAGAAGGATGAAATTAACCGTGCACTTGAATACATGGGGCTTGAAGCCGGAGAGCCAATTTCAAATGTAAAAATTGATCATGTATTTATCGGTTCTTGTACGAACTCAAGGTTAAGCGACCTGCAAAAAGCGGCCGAAGTTGTCCGCGGCCGAAAGGTGAATCCTTCTGTTACCGCGATCGTCGTACCAGGTTCGTTTAGTGTCAAGCTTGCTGCCGAAAAAGAAGGTCTTGACAAGGTATTTAAAGAAGCAGGCTTTGAATGGCGTGAAGCCGGATGCAGCATGTGCCTTGCTATGAATGATGATATCGTCCCTGCTGGTGAGCGCTGCGCCTCCACATCAAACCGTAATTTTGAAGGCCGGCAAGGAAACGGAGCCCGTACCCACCTTGTTAGTCCTGAAATGGCCGCAGCTGCCGCTATCACCGGTCATTTTGTAGATGTCCGTCAGTTCACTGCACAGGAGGTTGGTTAATTCATGGAACCATTACGTACTCACCAAGGCCTTGTTTGTCCGTTGAACCGGACAAATGTTGACACAGATCAAATCATTCCGAAGCAATTCCTAAAGCGCATTGAGCGCAGCGGCTTTGGGCAATTTTTATTTTATCACTGGCGTTTTGATGACAATGGAAATCCACGTCCTGATTTTCCACTAAATGATGCAAAATATAAAGACGCATCAATATTAGTAGCGGGAGAGAACTTTGGCTGCGGCTCTTCTCGTGAGCACGCTCCCTGGGCTGTTCAGGATTATGGTTTCAAAGTCATCATCGCTCCAAGCTATGCCGATATTTTTAAAAATAACTGTGTAAAAAATGGGATACTTGCCATTCAAGCAAGCGAAGAACAAGTTCAAACCATTATGAAAAAAGCAGAATCCGTAGAGTATCGATTAACCGTGAACCTGGAGGATCAAGTTGTTTACGATCAGGAGGGTTTTGAGATTAAATTTGAGATTGCTCCTTATCCTAAAGAAATGCTCCTTAACGGCTGGGACGAGATTGGGGTTACTTTAACGTACGAAGATAAAATTAAGGAATATGAACTTGCAAAAAATTAAGTGTTTGAAAATGAGCTTGGAAATCCAGGCTCATTTTCATTATTATTTGGTGGATTCAAGAATAAAATTTTCACTTAAATACCTTTGATAAGCCATTAAAAAACCATAATCATGTATAAATGGATTTTTGAATAAATAAAAGCCCTACCCCTTTTGGAGTAAAGCTCGTTTGAGGCCGCTAGAATTCCGGCAATTGATCGAGATTATTTTCCTTTATCCCATCTGGTTCGCTTCGGATAATATCTCTGCCGTATTTGTGGAAAACATCGATATGAGCAATCTTCCCTGCCTTCGCTTCAGTAAGAGCCGAAATATAATCCAGCTCCCTTCCCGTTATTGTTTTAAAAGCAATTAGATCTCCGTCATCATTTTTCCTGACTGCGACAATTTCCTCTTTGCCATCCTGATTCGGGTGGTTCGCTTCCATTTGCGCCTGCTGCTCAGTTTGCTGCTTATATTGTTCGTATATTTTTTCAAAATCTTGTTCCATCTTGTCACCTCCGAACATTTGTTAGTATTTTTCTTTTTTTTAAAATTATCCTGTATCCTGAAATTGTCAATAACTGTTCAATATTATCCTAATCTCATAAAATCCACCTTTAACCGAACGTGGTATAATTTACCTGATTGGGGGTAATAACATGGAATCACTGGAAGGAAATGCATGGTTTTATATTAAGAATCATCAACAACAGGGACCTGTGGGTTTGTTTGAACTGAAAAAATTGTTCGAACAAGGGATACTGCCGACAGAAACCTTCATTTGGTCGAAGGAGATGAATTGCTGGCAAATGGCCAAAAGTCTAAATATGTTGCCTGATTCAGTCTTCATGTCCAAGAAGTTAGAACAACCTGAAGAAAATTTAGCTAGCGTTTGGCAGGAACTTGAAAAGGATACCTATCCAAACGGTAGACCATTTGTACGATATTTGGCTAGATTTTTTGACCTTTCTTTATTTTCACTAGTCTTGATGACGTTTGTATCAATCTTCTCCCCGAAATTCATCTTAGAATCATCCGGAATCTTTATATTTATGCTTAGTCTCATTCTCTATGTATTGGTAGAGGCTTCCATCCTCTCGATATTTGGAAATACATTAGGAAAATCCATCTTAAATGCACGATTGCGAACAACTAATGGTGAACCATTAAATTTTCTTACTGCACTCAAGAGAAGTGTTTTTGTAACCGCAGCCGGGATGGGTTTTGGAGTTCCCTTTATTAATTTCATTTGCTTTTATTACTCTTATTTCGATCTTAAAAAGAATGGAAAATCCACCTGGGATCAACAAATTGGCACTGTTGTTTTATATGGTCAAGTAGGTTTGGCACGAATTCTGTTCGTCAGCCTGTTTCCGATTACACTTTTAATAGCTGGGATGATGATCTAATCCCCTCATTTGTGAAGAACTGAACATTATAAAAAATGAGCCCCGCCATACACCAAAATGGAAGGGCTTTCATTTCGCCTATTCTAATGATAAAAATCAACTGTCCACCCTACGTGGAAACGTGTCCACGAGTGGTGCCTGACACCCTTTCTACTGTTTCCCTGATATTTATCATGATTAAATATAGCCAAAAATTGCTATTTCACTTATCAGCACTATCTTGTTCATAAAAAGTTCTGAATTAAACTATGTTCACTTTTTATGATAAACCCTAAAAAAACCGGGCCTTTAAAAAAGCCCCGGTTTACCTGTTATAAAATTATCGGCCGCTATATATACCAATCGGATTCCCGTCAAGATCCAGGAATTGTGCAAATGTACCGCCGCTAGGAATCTCCGTTTCAGGTATGATCACTTTACCGCCAAGTTGGGTTACTTTTTCTAGACATGCTGTGATGTCCTCCACTCGAATATAAAGGGTCAAATAAGGAGGCTGCTCAAAGGTCCAATTGAAAAGATGACCATCTAGCCCTGCGTCTTCTTCTGAAATACTCATGACTGGGCCGTCATCGGTAATTCGCCAATTGAAAACAGCTTCATAAAACCTTTTCGAATGATCCCCTTCTCTAGCTGCAATTTCGAAAAAACCAATTGGATTAACATCGATCTCCGCTTTGCTCCGACTCTCGATATGTAAATTGCCATGGTAAGAACCAATGATAATCCCATCCGGATCAACGAATTGGGCAATCGATCCGCCTGTTGGAACTGCCATTTCCGGGAGAATCACTGTCCCGCCCATTTCCTCGACTTTTGCCAAACATTCCTGAATGTTTTCCACATTTATATACATGCTTGTATGTGTCGGATGGTCTTTATGTGGCCATTTTAGAATATGACCGCTAAGTCCCGCACCAGAAATTTTCAGTAACGGACCCACATCAGTAATTTTCCATTTAAACAGACTCTCATAAAAGTGTTTCGCTAGATTTCCGTCCCTTGCAGCGATCACAAACATTTCAATCGTCGTTCCCATATATTCATCTCCACTTCCTATTAACTTCTACTCCCAGTTTACAGTATGAACATCATTTACCAATACTTAAACTTCGACAAAATGGGTACTTTTTCCTTTATAACATAAAAAAGATATACTATTGGTAAATAGGAGTGAATCAAAATGGCCACTTACGATAAAAGACATGACCCAGGTAAAAATAAAAAATTGCTTGCGCAAATTACCGGAAAACAACTTGATTTGAAACAGGTACTACAAGAAACGAACCGGTTATTTGAGGAATGCCGCCGGATCCCACAATCACTAATTCTTGAAAATGGGCAGTCGCGTTCTTTTTTAGAAAAAATCCAGGAAGGCTTATTTCGTCTTACAGCTAAACGTTCACGGATTTTGGAACCAACGCGGCTCTTTGTAGATGATGATGGAAATGTCATTCCTGATTGGAAGGACAAGCTCGATCAAGAGTACGACCAGTTGATGAAAAACATAACAAAAGAAGTGAATGTTGAGGATTATGGTGCTGTTGGGGATGGAAAAACAGATTGTACGGCTGCATTTAAAAGAGCTATTGGCAAAGGGCGGGTTAAGATTATTGTCCCAAAAGGAGTATTTATAACAAAAGAAATTCACCTGCCCTCCTGGACATGGCTAATGGGCTCAGGAAGAGGAACAACGACGATTAAACTTCATGACCAAGCTTCAAAAGGCACTCGGCTTATCACAAACGCTAATCATTGGGGAGGCAATCATCATATTTTTGTCCAAGGAATGAGTTTGGACTGGAATGTGGAGAGGCTCGGGGAGGCTGTAAAAACAAGTACTTGGGGCAATCATTCAAGCTGCCTGACCTATGCAAATGTTACGTATGGCTGGGTTAAGGATGTGGAAGGTATTAACCCGGGACTTCATTGTTTCGACATTTCCTCAACCTTGTACAATTATGCAGGGGACGGGTATCGTGCCCGGGGAGGCAGCAAATTTATCTGGCTCGACCATGTAACCGGCTATGGCTTCGGTGATGACGGAATCACGACACACCATAGCGATTATATCTTTATTTCTAATTCCCATATGTGCGACCCCAGCGGACGAGCACATCAAAAAGGTTTTTCAAATTCCAATGGAATTGAGGTTGATGATGGTTCGCGAAATGTGTTATTAGTGAATAATTCTTCAGCCAGGTGCTTTGGCGGGGTGGAAATTAAGGCTCACGAAAATTCCTCCGCCGCCTCCAATGTGAAAATTTTCGGACATATTTCTGTTCATGATAATCGGGCATTTAACTTCCGACATATCGGGCACCATAAAATCACTGATGCTGAGTCTAAATCAGCCTTCAATATTATCGCAGTGAACCTCTTAGTGATGGCACCGATTTTCACTGAATTATATAAAGATTCCACACCGCGGGGAATGGTTGTTTCTGCCTACAAAAATGTGGTAGTTAACCATTTTACGTTGGTTGGTGATCCTGATTATGATTACAAAGGAAATCCTGTAATTGCCCTCCAGTATCGGGCGAGAAATGTAATTCTAAATAATATTTCAGTCGCTGATTTTAACAAGGCCGGGGCCGCTATCAAGGTTTATGGGGGCGAGAATCGGGCGGATTCTATTAAAATTTACAACTGCTCTCCTGAAAAAATCGAAATCGGGTCTGGAATACATGATTTTATGATAGAAACCTTGGAAAGCGCCAATGTTTATTTTTGACGCTTTCCTTCTTTTTCAACCACGATTTCATCCACGAGCTTTTCCGCTACTCTTCGAAATAGATTACTCATATGAACAAGTGAAGAAATCATTAAAACTTGCTCAAGATAGGCGGAACTCTCCTTTTCAGTTGCGGCAATTTCCTCTTTAACATCCTTTACTCTTTCCTCGATGTCCACTTTAAAATCGGCTGCATTTTGGCTTGTCAGGTGCAAATAGCTCGAATAAAAAGCATCTACATCTATCTCTTCATTAATAATCTTTTTATTTATATCATTTAGTGTGACTTTAATATCATTTATCGAAAGTGCCCCTTTAAGCTGGTAAATCAAGCTCATCAAAATCAGGTGCTCTTTTGAATATTTCTTATTTTGAATCGGAAAAATCAGCTTCCCCTTGGCATAGTTATTTATCATCGTTTTGGTCAAGATCTTTTCGTCTTCATTTCGCTTCGATTCATTAAATTTATTTTCGAATAATTGAATGACTTGATCCATATATAAATCGATCTTTGGAATTTCATCCAAGGTTAAGCTAGTTTCCAGACCAAGTGAATCGATAATTTGTTTAATATTTTCCATTGTAAAAACCCCACTGTTTATAATAGATATTTTTATTATACATGATGAAATATGCATTGACTAGGTTTCGTTTTATTAGTATTATTATATGTAGTTATTAAAACCACATGATGTGTTAGGGGGATTTATAATGAACAATTACATTCGAGAACCTATTAACGGATTAACCCATTTAACAGGGGCAATTTTAGCGTTTGTCGGGCTGCTAGCGATGGTCATTAAAGCGGCAATGACCACTCCAACCCCGCTCGCACTCTCTGCGGTGATTATTTTTGGCGTTAGTATGATCCTGCTTTACTCCGCATCGGCGACCTATCACATGGTTATTGCCCGCGATCAGGTGATTGCTTTTTTAAGACGGCTTGATCACTCGATGATTTTTGTCCTGATTGCCGGTACATATACACCTTTTTGTTTTATTAGTCTGAACGGAAAAACGGGTGCGATTCTGTTTTCGATTATCTCGGGTGTTGCTATCAGCGGTGTTGTTTTTAAAATGGTATGGTTTAACTGCCCGCGCTGGATTTCTACCGCCTTGTATATTGCTATGGGCTGGATGATTGTGTTTGTCTTCTCACCATTAACAGGAAGCTTAAACCCTGTCGGTTTGTTTTTACTCATTCTTGGAGGAATCTTCTATACCATTGGCGGGGTCATTTACGGGGCAAAACCGAAGTTTTTAGAAACAAAGCATTTGGGCTTCCACGAGATTTTTCACATATTTATTATGCTTGGCAGCTTGGCACACTTTTTATCAGTGTATTTATACGTCATTTAAAACGCCTGCTGTTGGCGTTTTTTTGTTTTATACAAGCTCGGTGCATCTACTGTTCACAAAGTCTTTTTAACAATCTTATGACATTAAAATTATTTAATTGACTCACACTACTAAGAGGTGTTTAATGAAAAGGCATAAAATGGATAGAGGTGTTTTGTTTGTTCCGTTTAATTTTTCAAATTGTCGTCATAGGACTTTGCTCGCTTCTGTTTGGATTTGCCTTTAATACATTCCTTATTCCACATAAACTGACCTCTGGCGGTGTAACAGGCATCGCCTTTTTTATTCACCATTTTTCACAAATCAACACCGGTTGGGTTATTTTAGCCATCAATATTCCATTATTTTTTTTAGGAATGAAATACTTAGGAAAAAGATTTGTTTTACTTACAGGTTACGCTGTTGTTGTTTTATCATTTAGCATGAAATTTATTCCGATCCATGCGATTAGTCCCGATATTCTGCTTTCATCGATTATTGGCGGCGCCCTATACGGGATTGCCGTTGGGATTATCATCCGGCTTGGCGGGTCAACTGGCGGAACGGATATAATCAGCCTAACCCTATCTAAAAGAAAGAATATGCAGGTGGGTTTATTAAATACGTGTATGAACCTTTTAGTAGTGGGGATTTCCGGGCTGATTTTTGGATGGAATATTACACTGTACACCATCATTGCCATCTATGTAGCCGGCCGAGCGGTGGATATGGTGTACACCACGCAGAACAAATTAACTTTAACGATTGTGTCGGAAAAATTTGAAGAGCTTAGTGAGGCACTAATCCGGCTCCATGCTAGGGGCGTTACGATTACGGATGCAGAAGGGGCATATACCCATAAGCCGAAAAAGGTGCTAACAACCGTAATTACCAAATTCGAACTTAGTGAAACGAAGCATACTATTCGAATAGTGGATCCGAAGGCATTTGTTAATATTACCCAGACCATGGAAGTAATGGGGAGTTTCCGGAAGGACTAAAAGGCAGTGGGCATTTAATCCCAGCTGCCTTTTAATATTGTAATCTACTTAGTTCTTCCATTAAAACTTGGGCGTGATTATAGATTGGATCTTTTGCACCATAGAGAAGTGTTACCCTTTCATTTAAGGCAATCTCAAAAATTTGTTTGATATGCCCTTGCTTTTGTTCATCGGTACGTAGTTCATCAAGGTATTTGACTTTAAATTCATCAAACAGCTCAGGTTTATGGCAAAACCATTTCCGCAGTTCAGGGCTTGGGGCAATCTCTTTAAACCAAAACGACAGTCTCGCAGCATCTTTCGAGATTCCCCGCGGCCATAGCCGGTCTATCAAAACCCGGCAGCCATCCGTCTCATCATATGGTTCATAGACTCTTTTTAGAAAAATATTAGACATGTTAATACCCCCATTAAACTATCAGGCATCAATGAAATACGCTTTAATCTTTTATATTCATGTCCACTCCACGCGGACAGTGTCCACGAATGGTGTCAGGCACCACAAAAGGGCACCAATTAATCCTCATCCTTCACATCGATGCTTTCCGGAATTGGTTCGTTTAGGATTTCTTCGATGAGTTGTTTGTATTTCTCCACTTGTTTTAGGTGGGTGTTGAATTGTTCTTTATAAATTAAATACTCGCTGCCATCGAATAGGGCACGAATCTTTTTTTGTTGGATAAGGCTTTTGACGGCAGCCTCTGGTACTAATAAATATTCTGCTGTTTCTTTTATTGTAAGGTACAACGTTTTTACTCCTTTAAATTGTTTTTCATTTTGACAACCTCTAACATCGAACCTCAGCGTCCGAACCCAGGCCGATGGTTCAGGAAGTTTTCGAAGGCAAATCCCCTTACTTCTTCCTCTTTATAATGCTTTAACAGTTCATTTATGAGATTTTGGCTCATAGAGGCATCTTCTAAATTCGTGACAAAGGTCGAGATTCCATCGAAATCCGATCCAAAGCCAATTTGTTTCACACCGCCTAATGAGCAGAAATGATCAATATGCCTAACAAGGTCTGAAATCGTAGCCTCGCCAGCTTCCTTTATAAACGGTGGATGATAAACAACATGAATCAGACCATCTCGAGCAAACATCGCCTTGGCCTGTTCGTCCGTCAGGTTACGAGGATGATTACAAAGTGCCCTTGCGTTTGAGTGACTCGCAATCGGATATTTGGCTAATTCAATGACCTCCCAAATCCCCTTATCGCTCAAATGCGATACATCGGTCAGGATTTGATGCTCGTTATTAAACGCAACTATCTCTTTCCCAAATAACGTCAATCCTCCGCCGCGTGGTTCGCCAGCACCGTCTGCTGCAAGATTTGCCGGGTTCCAGGTCAGACCTACGGAGCGAACCCCCAGCTGATAAAGAATATGGAGCTTCGCTAGATCGTTGCCGATGGCATCCACACCTTCCAGAGTTACCATGGCACCTATCTGGCCAATTTTTAAACGGTCAAAATCAGACCAATCCTTTATATGAACCATATCAGGATTTTTTCCAAGCACTTCTTTGTAAAAATAATCAATTTGCTCGAGGGCAACCTGAAATTTCTGATCCCCCTTAATAATGGGTTCAATAAAAATCGCAAAGCATTGTACCTTTATCTTGCCTTGATGCAGCCGGGTTTTATTTGTATGTAATTCCGGCGAATCCACAAACCTTAATGCCCCATTTGCTTCTTGGAGTTTCATCAAGGCGTCACAATGAAGGTCGATGATATTCATGTTCCCCACCCCCCCCCCCCTTTTTTAAAAATTTTACCACAATAAAGAGAGCTGGGTAAAAAATTCCCAGCCCTCACATTAGTGTTGTTCCGCCATTTCTTTTACCCTCGGCAGCACTTTATCCCAAATCTCAGCACTTGCATCTCTGTACTTTTTACCATCCGTCATCACAGAGAAATCCCCTTGTAAAATGTGAAGCGTCGTCTTTCTATTATCCTCAGACATTTTAAAGGTGATGCCATCCTCTTCCGTTACCGGCGGTCTTTCCAGGCTCCGAACGTCAAATACGGTAAAGCGAAGTAATTTGTTTTGCTCTACAGCCGTGACATTCCCTTCGACGATCACAGTCCCGTCCTGTCCTTTCCAAAGTACAGGACTTCCAAGTTCCCACGTGGATTCAAGGTGAAACTGCGGTCCGCCGCTTGAGAACTCCAGTGCCCACTGGCGATTATACTCACTGATTGTCAGGACATCCCACACCTTTGAAGCCAGTGCATTGATTTCAATCGTTTTATCTACAAAAAGTTTTGACATATGTATTCTCCCACCTATTATAAGATAAGCTATTTCCATTATATCCTAGGGGAAATCATTTCAACAATTTAATTAATTGTTATTTGTACTATCTGAACCTTTCTTTTCCCGAAAAAGCACATGTTCGAGTAATAAACAAAAAATCAGTCCAACAAGCAATCCATTGGCGACAATATTGCGTAGCCATGGTGCAACACTTTCAAAGCTTTGAGGAGGCATAAACATCATGCCAATTCCGACCATTAACGGGAGGCCAATGACAAGTAAATTTCGTGAAGATGGCTCCTGCCCCATTAGATCGCGAATTCCAAAGCCCATCATTTGCGAAAAAGGAATAAACAAGGAAGCATATGCAACCTCTAATGGAAGGGTGGATAAAAATTCAGCGATATAGGGGAGAAATCCTGCAGCCATAATGATGACCGCCCCAATAATCAACGGACGCATTTTTTTAATTCCTGTTGTCGTAATAAATCCCGCCGAAACGGACAAAGGAACAACACCGACCACTGAAAAGATACCGGAAACGAACAAGTTGACCCCGTTACCGAAAATCCCCTTTGAATATTGATTTGGTTTTACTTCTTTTTCTAAAGCAATGCCCACAACTAAAATGCTAGCAATAACGTTCGATATTAACACCACAGAGGTAATAATTGATGTCAACACAATTCCTACATCAAATTTAGGCGAACCCCAATTTAATAATTGGGGTAGCGTAAACCAGCTTGTCGGCTCATGAGCCTTTTCGAGATGAATTAACCCGAAAAAATGAAACAGTGACCAGCCGACAACAATCCCAATGAGCGGTCCCATGCTCTTCCATATTCCATTAGCTTTTAAGGAAATAAGTAAGATCATGACAATTTCAATCAGGCAAATCAACACAATTTTCCCATCTAACTGGCCAGTAGCAGAAATTCCAAGAATGCTTTTAAAAAATGAGCCGCTCAGCTGAGCGACAAGGAGTATCAAATATACACCAGTCACAATCGGGGTAAATAATAGGAGTATGTTTTCAATAATCGGTAAAAATCCTAAAATGGCTAAAAATATACCGGCGATGATAAGGCCCATTTCTAATTGCTGCAGTAAAAGTCCCTGCTCTCCCGGAGCACTCATCGTGCCAAGCAGAATAAAGATTGCCCACCACATTCCTGCGGCACCTTCGACAACAGGCAGGCGGTGACCAATGAATAATTGAATTAAGGTTGCGGCACCAGATACAAATAACATCCGCTGCATGAAGGTTGAAATCTCTGCCGGCGACATATGAAAAGCCGCTCCAACTACAACAGGCACGGCGATGACATTTGTAAGCATAAAGACAGCCCACTGGAGGCCTTGCACCCCTGACAGTAATCCGTTTTCCCTATTAGTTATGTCATTCATAAAAAACACCTACTTTTCGTAACACGCTATATTGTGCAGGTTGATACCGTTAAATTAATGTCATTAATCTTCCCTTAAATGGATATATGACATTACTAAGAATACCACGATTTCTTTTAAGAGAAGGAGAAAAATCTTTCGGATACCGAGAAAGCGTGAGGTCTATTATTTAAATACACCTTAAGTCTTAGATAAAAATAAATCTCCGGTACATGGAGGAAAGATGGAGGATTTCCTATGATATATATAGAAGGAGTACGAAAGAAAAGGGGATGTAAAAATGAAGAGAATATTGGTACTGTTATTGGTGATTGCCGGCTTATATATAGCGTTTAATCAGGCCTATCGCTTCGATCTATTTGGTACGGATAGTGAAGGGAATAAAGACGGTCAAGCGGCCATTTCAAATGATATCAAGGTAATTAAAGTCGATGTTTCGAGTGTCAGTACAACGATTATTCCCGAGGATCGGTCCAATTTAAAGGCAGTTTATAACGGGAAGCAAATATTAAAGGTTACGGAAAATGGAGGTACCGTGGAAGTTTCCGTAAAAAGCAAGGGCTTTAATTGGTTCGACTGGACACCATTTTCGGAAAAATCCAAGCTAAAAATCTACATTCCTGTGGATTATGACCGAAATATGACTATTGATTTAGGCTCAGGGAATTTGAATTTTTCCGGTAAGTCTAAAGAAAAGCCAATGAAATTAGATGAGTTAACCCTTGATATTGGTTCTGGGAACATGGATTTCAGAAATCTGATCGTTAAACGCTGGGTGCAGGACATCGGTTCTGGAAATGTTAAAATCGACTCGTTAAAAACGGAAACAGGTACATTTGACCTTAGTTCCGGTAACCTTGATATCAAACACTATATTGGTGCGATTGAGGCAGATGTTTCGTCGGGAGAGTTAAATATACAAATGGATAAATTAGCAGATTCAGTTAAAATTGATGTGAGCTCAGGGAATGTGGGGCTGGATTTACCTGATAACGCTGATTTTACGCTTAATAGTGATGTTAGCAGCGGCAATATTTCTTGTGATTTTCCATTGACCGCAAAAGAGCTAAAAAAGCACAGTATAGAGGGCAAACATGGCTCTGGTAAGTATAATATTGACCTTGATGTATCCAGCGGTAATATCCGTATTCATTAATATAAGAAAAGCGCAAGTGCCCTGGTCAGCGGCGTATGGCCTGGAGCGCTCCAACTGAGATAAAGGAAACACGAAGAGCCGGAGGTGATTCGATGTTGACTTATCGTAGGGCGGAGAGCGAAGGACACTAGCCGCTAGGGTGCTGGAGCTGGACAATTCTCAAAGTCGAAATTTATACTTTCTTATCTTGAACAAAAGCCATGGATTTTCAAAATCCATGCGCTTTCTTTATTAATCTAAGCTGCTTCGCCCCCCATGCCACTTGCCATTTGCCAAATGGCCCACTCTTGATTTTATTGCCCCATGACCGATATAGACCCTTGCTTCACTAATAAAAGCGAACAATCCTGTTCCTACAGATTTGTATCACGTTTCTGTTCAAAATTCTAGGGAACCAAAAATCCCAAAATCTCATACCGTATATTGCCTTGTGTTTTTTCATATTGGAAGGAGAATAAAGCATGTTCTACAGCCCTTTTCATTATCCGGTTATTCCACCGGTGTCCCCCTATCCACCATATATGATAAACTACCCCATTCCCCGTACGTATCCCGCAGTGGATACTAAAATATTTGCAGGTTCGGTTAAGTCATTTCGCCTATTAATGGAGCAAGGAAGTATCCTACTAGACCGTTTAGATGATGTTGCTTTTTCAAAAAAAATGATGAGTGCCGCCCAACAGGGGAAAAATGCCGAAGTCGATCAATTAATTAAAAGTATTGGCCTAAAAGTCCCGGTAGTAACCAAGTTTACCCCCACCGGTGTAAATTTCATCCTGACAACACAAACAACCCAGCAACAACCAACAAATTGCTGTACCTTAACAGTAGCGATGAAGTGGGGGCAGTAAAACGATTGCCCACATGGTCACCACCGTACTAAATTAGATAATAGATAATACCTGCTGACTTTGATAATTTAATGAAGTCAGCAGGTATTTTTTATTTAAATTCTTACTGCGACTTGATCTGAGTATGATATGTTAAAGCGGTAGTTCACAGAAACATCTTTTTAAAACTTACAACCCTATTTTTACTAGCCGGTTAGGTGTACAATGGAAAGATATTTTAATAAGTTAATAGGACAAAGGAGTATTTACGCTTTGGAGGAACAATCAAATAAATATCAGGAACAATCGTTATTCAGCATTTCTTGGCCGCTCTTTATTGAGCTGGCCCTCCATATGGGAATGGGCATCATGGCAACGTTTATGTTAAGCCATTATTCGGATGCCGCAGCAGCCGGAGTAGGCGTAGCAAACCAGCTATTGAATATTTTTATTTTAGTCTTTACGGTTACATCGATTGGAGCAACCGTTTTGATTAGTCAAAGCCTTGGAGCCGGTCGCTTAAAACAGGCAAGACGGCTGTCACGTTCCGTGTTTGGGCTGAATTTTTGGTTTGGCATCGTGGTGGCGGTGTTCGTATTCCTCTTCGGAGAACAGCTTTTACGTTTATTCGACATTCATGGAAAAGTTTTTGATTACGGGCTTATATTTGTTCGGATTTGTGGAATTTCTCTCTTTTTTGAGTCTATTTCCCTCGCATTAAGTGCCGTCCTGCGCAGTCATGGGTATACGAAGGAATCGATGGTTGTAACCGTGGTCATGGATTTCATCAGTATCGCCGGAAATATCATCGCCATTTCGGGGATTTTTGGCTTACCGATTACAGGCGTAACAGGGGTTTCGTGGGCGATTGTTATTGCACGGGCCTATGCGGTTTGTGCATTAATCTACCTAGTGTATAACAGACTTTCTTTAAAACTGGCTATCAGTGATATTTTTAAAGCAAAAAAGGAAGATATCAAGGGGTTGCTGGAAATTGGAATTCCATCAGCGGGTGAAAATCTTTCCTATCAACTCTCCCAGCTGATTATTACGAGCTTTGTAGTTTCCATGGGTACGGCATCCCTTGCTGCCCGTGTGTATATATTAAATATTAATATGCTCTGTTTTTTATTCACTCTAGCGATTGCCCAAGGGACGCAGCTCCTTGTGGCGCGTGACATTGGCGGCAGACAGTATAATCGTGCACTCAAACGTGGCATCCGTACACTGAAAATTTCCATGATTGCCTCGCTGATGACGTCGCTAATGATCGCCCTCACTGGCTCACCTATCCTGGAGATGTTCACAAAAGATCCAAGTATTATCGCTGTCAGTCTGCCAGTATTATGGGCGATTGTATTTGTTGAACCCGGCAGGGCCATGAATATCGTCTTGATGAGTTCTCTCAAGTCCGCTGGTGATGTCCGCTTTCCGGTCATTATTGGCATGATATCGATGTGGGGCATTGCCGTTTCTCTTAGCTATCTGTTGGGGATTCATTATGGTTTAGGATTGTTAGGCATATGGCTTGCTCAAGGGGCTGATGAATGGCTGCGTGGCTGCTTCGCCTTAAGAAGATGGCTTATGAAACCATGGGAAAAGGTAAGGAAAATGCGTGTATCTGTATGATAAAGAAGTGGTATCCAAATTAATTCCGGATACCACTTTTTCTATTTCTATTAAAAAGATATTCTTCCATTTGACCTGCTGGTATAGGCTTGCTAAAAAGGTTCCCTTGACCAATCTTACACTCATTTTTCTTTAAAAAGGAAAGTTGTTCATCTGCCTCAATGCCCTCAGCAATGACGGTAAAATTCATATTCAACCCCATATCAATAATTGTTTTAACCATCACACCTTGGTTTGAATGGTACAGAATATCATCGACAAAGGATTTATCAATTTTAATTTTATCAATTGGAAGATGCTTCAAATAACTTAACGAGGAGTAGCCTGTTCCAAAATCATCGATGGAAAGCAGCACACCGCGGTTTTTAAGTTTATTTAAAATAATAGTGGAATTCTCTAAGTTTTGCATAATACTTTCTGTAATTTCCAATTCTAATTGATTCGCTTCAATCCCCACTTCATCCAAAACGGTTGAAATATATTCTACAAGATGATCATCCTCAAATTGGCGGACAGAAACATTGACGGCAATGGGAACATCACAAAGACCGGCACTTTCCCATGCTTTCCTTTGATTACAAGCCTCCCACAACACCCATTTTCCAATTGGAACAATTAGTCCGGTTTCTTCTGCCAATGGAATGAAATCGGAAGGGGCAATAAACCCATGATGCGGATGCTGCCAGCGAATTAAAGCCTCTATTCCTACTAATTCCCCTGTTACCAAGGACACCTGGGGCTGATAATGAAGCGTCAATTGATTTTTTTCCAGTGCCTTTCTTAAGCCGTTTTCCAGTTCCATTTTTCTAATCGATATGCCATTTAGATTTGAGGAATAGAAACGGAAATTATTTTTCCCACGTTCTTTGGCTTGATACATTGCCGTATCCGCATTTTTTATTAACGATTCCTCATCTCTTCCATCAGTCGGATAGAGGCTAATTCCAATACTTGGAGTAACAAAAAATTCTTGATGATTCACTTCCAAAGGCTTAGAAAATTCATATAGAATTCGCTGGGCTATTAAAGTGGCTCTTTCTTTATCCACATCTTCTAGTAAAATAATAAATTCATCCCCGCCCTGCCTTGAAACAAACCCTTCATTTTGTATGGCCATTTCTAACCTGTTCGCTACCCTTTGGAGAATCGTATCCCCAACGGTATGGCCCTTTGTATCATTAATAATTTTAAAGCGATCTAAATCTAAAAATAAAACAGCCAGCATTTTATTTTCTTGTTGTCGATTTAACACTTTGTTAAGATGATCCCTAAAGTTATTGCGATTGGGCAAACCTGTCAATGAATCGTGATAGGCCATATATTGGATTGTTTTCTCGGTAATCTTTCGTTCTGTGATATCCCTGCCAACCACTTGCACAGCAAACCTGCCTTCATAAAAGATGGGAGCAGAAGCCATTTCCACATCAATTGTTTCTCCATTCAGTTGTTTTACCTGAAACTCGAGTCTTGTTCTTTTTTCGCCATGTTTGGCTTCCTTTATTTTAAATGCCTCAACAATTTCTGCAGGTACAAATTTCAACGGAGATAGTCCAATTAACTCTTCCGGATGGCTAGCCCCGACTAACTTCCAGCCAGCTTCATTAATATAATCAATTTTATCTTGGCTGACGACAGCAATAATGTCGGGGGACATTTCTACTAAACTACGATACCGATCTTCACTTTCTTTACGGTCGGTTATATCAAACAAAACACTATTAAAATCGACAAAATTCCCGTTACTATCGAGCGTTGGAAAACCCCTGTCCTGGATCCAACGAACTTCACCATCAGGACGCACAATCCGATACTCACTCGTTACTGTCTCGCCTCTGGCTAATTTCTTCTCTCTATCATCTAAAAGATGCACATCATCTGGATAAATTACCTTTTTCCATAGATCGAGATCCTGATAAAAATCGATATAAGAATAGCCATACAATTTTTCAATTCCTGGCGTAATTAATAGCGTACCAGACCTTAAATCATGCGACCAGATGGCTACATCCAGTGTATCAAATATATTTTTCAATTTCAGTTTGCTTTGCCTGAGTTCTTCGTCACTTTTCCTCAATCCTTTAATCGTTGCAATCAGAAAAGGCAAGGCACCAATTAGAATGATAAAGGTAGCATATTTAATGAACTTACTAGTGGGGACAAGACTAGAAGTTACAAAACCTAGCAACTCCGTAATGACGATTAGACTAAAAATGAGTATCCAATAACGTGGATCGTATATTTTTTTGGGATTCCCCATGTTTGTTTTCTCCCTTGTTCTATGCATTTTGTTGATTAATACAATCTATAACTTTAAAATACCAAAATTAGTCTAATTTCACAATTGAAGGTTTTGCCAGATGCATACCTTTTCATAACCTTCATGACTTTTGCTTTGTTTAGTGAGAGAAAGCAGTTGATTATTGGTTTATTTCCTTTTGCGGATACCAAAAAATATGGTCATTTTGAGCTGTTCATTCATTTGTCAAAACATTTTGAACAAACTTTGAACTTATCACTATTGTCATGTTTTTTATCTGAAAATCTAATATATTGGAAGTAGAAAGAAACAAATAATAAACGAAAGGCGGAATGATTTATGTTTAACAAATTTTTGAGAGAGAATAAAATCTCTGCCGTCCTCTTAACTGTCATACGTTTATATCTCGGATATTCTTGGTTCACAGCAGGGCTGCACAAAATAACAGGAGGATTTGACGCATCCGGATTTTTAAAAGGTGTTACAGCTAACCCGGTTAAAGGGCCAGATGGTGCTGTTGTTTACGGCTGGTATGTAGAATTCTTAAAAGCCTTTGCCTTACCAAATGTTGATATTTTCAACTTCATTGTCCCTTGGGGTGAATTATTAATAGGCTTAGGATTACTCTTAGGCTGCTTAACCACCGCTGCCATGTTCTTTGGCCTAGTAATGAACTTTAGCTTCTTCCTAGCAGGTACCGTATCTCACAACCCAACAGACATCTTTCTTGGTTTTATCATCTTAACTGCCGGCTATAACGCAGGACGAATCGGTTTAGACAGATGGGTGGTTCCTTTCGTAAGAAAAATAAGCAAAAAAGGGATTGGCAAAGAAAAGACAAAAGTCACAGCATAAACTAGCCACTTAGAAAAGCGGAAGGCGCCCGCCAATCGGCGTATGGACTGGAGCGCTTCGACTGAGATAAAGGAAACACGGAGAGCTCAAGCGTCCGATGTTGACTTATCGTAGGGAGAAGAGCGAAGTACACTAGCCGATGGCGCCTGGAGCTGGACAATTCTCAGAGTCAAAATTTATACTTTCTTATATCAACAAAAAGACGATTCGGGAGCCCGGATCGTCTTTTTTCTATATAAAAAAGGGGCAAATGCGCCCCATGTTTTACTTCAATAAATATACCCTTGTTTCATACGGTTTAAGAGAAAATTCCCTCCGTAATTTATGTCTAGCCACTTCATAATTGTGAAGAACAAGTTCAGAAGTGGAGTAGGAAACACTGGACGGTACTTTAAACCTAGTTTCTTTTTCACTGAAATTATTAATCACAATTGCCTTACGGCTGCCTAATCTACGTGTGTAAGCAAACAATCTAGGATGGTTAGCTAACAGTAATTCATATTCGCCATAAACAAACAATGGATTGTCTTTACGTAAGCGAATTAATTTTTTATAAAAAGATAATATCGAGTCAGGATCGTTCACTTGTTTCTCAACGTTGATTTCAGTAAAGTTTGGATTTATTCCCAGCCATGTTTGATCTGCAGTGGTAAATCCACCCTTGTTGCTGGCGTCCCATTGCATCGGAGTACGGGCATTGTCACGGCATTGTTTCCAAATAATTTCCATGATTTCTTCGTGAGGACGACCCTTTTCCGTTTCAACCTTGTAATAGTTGACCATTCCAACATCATTATAATCTTCAATAGATGGGAATTGAACATTCGTCATCCCGATTTCCTGGCCTTGATAGATAAATGGCGTCCCCTTCATGAGGAAGTATAAGGCGCCCAGCATTTTGGCACTTTCCTTCCAATATTTCTTGTCATCACCCCAGCTTGAAACCCGGCGTGGCTGGTCATGGTTTTCAATGAATAACGCGTTCCATCCCATACCTTCCAGACCTTTTTGCCATTTGGTTAAATTCTTTTTTAACGCGCGTACGTTGACACGGCCCTCTGTATCTTTGTCCCAAAGTCCTAAAAACTCAAATTGAAAAATCATATTGAAATATCCATTCTCTTCACCAACCCATCGGTCGGCATCATCAAGACCAACACCGTTTGCCTCACCGACGGTCATTACATCGTATTTCTTGATGGTTTTTTCTGAAAGTTCCTTTAACCACTCATCAATTCCATCCACATTCATCATTTTTGGAAAACAAGGAACGTAATCTAATTTGTCCGGGTTAGGCATATCTGGGAATCCTGGTTCCTTTTTAATATGGGAAATTGCATCAACGCGGAACCCATCGATGCCTTTATCCAGCCACCAATTTACCATGTTGTGCAGTGCATCTCGAACATCAGGATTTTCCCAATTTAAATCAGGCTGGCGGGCAGAAAAGATGTGCATGAAATATTGATCTGTTTCTTGATCATATTTCCATGCCGGGCCGCTGAAAATCGATTCCCAGTTATTTGGTTCCTTTCCCTCTTTACCGTCTCTCCAAATGTACCAATCCCTCTTTGGATTATCTATTGAAGTGCGGGATTCAATAAACCATGGATGTTCATCGCTTGTATGATTGATAACCAAATCTAAGATCAATTTCATACCACGCTGGTGAACGCCTTCAAGGAGCTCATCAAAATCAGCCATTGTTCCGAATTCATCCATAATATCCTGATAATCGGAAATATCATAGCCATTATCATCGTTCGGTGATTTGAACATTGGCGACAACCAAATGACATCGATGCCCAGCTCTTTTAAGTAATCTAATTTGGACGTTACCCCTTTTAAATCGCCAATCCCGTCCCCATTGCTATCCATGAAGCTGCGGGGATAGACTTGATAGGCGACACTTTCTTTCCACCATTTTTTACTCATGATGCACCTCATTTTAAAAATTTCCGATTAGACCCACCACATTTGCGAAACTGGTTCTTCAATTAATACCGATTTTAAATTCACAATGGCACGATTAAAGCCTTCATTAATCGACATGATTGGATCCTCATGCTCGATGCTGACGACATAATCATAACCGAACGTACGAAGAGCACTCATCATGTCGGACCATTCTTTTAAACTATGTCCGCAGCCAACAGAACGGAAGGACCATGCACGCGTGCGAACCTCCCCGTACGGCTGCATATCAGTCAAACCGTACATATTTACATTTTCCTGATCAATGTATGTGTCCTTAGCATGGAAATGATGAATTGCATTTTCTTTTGCTAAGATCTTAATGGCAGCAACCGGGTCAATCCCCTGCCACCACATATGGCTTGGATCTAAGTTAGCACCAATGGCATCACAAGTTTCCGCACGTAATTTTAATAACGTATATGGTGTGTGAACTAAAAATCCTCCATGAAGCTCAAGACCAATCTTCACATTATGATCCTTAGCAAATTGGCCAACCTCTTTCCAGTATGGGATCAGCTTTTCTTCCCACTGCCACTGTAAAACAGAGCCATATTCATTCGGCCATGGAGTAACGGGCCAGTTAGGATATTTCGCCCCTTCATGATCACCTGCTGTACCTGAAAAACAATTGACAACGGGTACACCCAGTAAAGAGGCCAATTTAATTGTTTTTAAAAGAGTATCATGGGACTGCTTTGCAAATTCCTTTTCCGGAGAAATTGGATTCCCGTGGCAGCTGAAAGCACTGATCATCAGGCCGCGTTCTTCGACCTTTTGAATATACTCGCGGCGTGCCTCATCACTTTCTAATAACGCATCTAAATCACAATGGTTGTTTCCCGGATAGCAGCCGGTTCCGATTTCAACCGCATGAAGTCCAGCCTCTTTTACAGTATCCAACATCTCTTCGAATGACTTTTCCGCAAACAATACAGTAAAAACGCCTAGTTTCATAATGAACTCCTCCCATTTTCGTATATCCGATCAATAATTTGTGATACTTGAAGTGCCTCCTCAGGCTTTACAATCAGTTCATCTATTCCAAGACAGGCATCGATAAAATTCTTCGCCTGGGGCAAATCTGGATGATCCTCACCCGGAATCCATGCAGCCTTACTATTTAACAACATTCCGTTCTTTGTCGTATACAGTTCAAATGGGAACACGTTTATACCGCCGTCCACACCTGAAATACTGACATTTGCCACATCATCTTTAATATTCGCGGCCCAAGATGTTTCAAACAACATCGAAGCGCCATTTTCAAATTTCACATAAGCGGTCACATGGTCATCGACATTAAAGGTTTCATGATCAAATGTGCCCCATTGGTTTACTTGGTCCGGCATTCTGCTTAATGTATTATACGTAGTGCCTGACACCGCGATTTCCTTCGGGTTCCCCATCAGCCAAAGTGCTAAATCAAGAAGATGGCAGCCAAAGTCAATCAGGCTGCCGCCGCCTTGAAGGTCTTTATTGGTAAAAACACCCCAGCCAGGTACTTTACGACGTCTTAATGCTTGGACTCTGGCAACAAGCGGTGTCCCCACATCACTCATCGCCTTTTTAGCTGCCTGTGCTTCCTTCATGAAACGGTAATGGTAAGCAATCGCCAGTACTTTTCCCGCTTTTTGGGAAGCGGCAATCATCGCCTCGCTCTCATTTGCACTTAGAGCCATTGGCTTTTCACACAGAACGTGGACTCCTGCCTTAAAGGCAGCAATCGTAATTTCTGCATGAAATTTATTCGGTGTACAAATACAAACTGCATCCACTTTCGAAAAAAGCTCACTGTAATCCTCAAAAACATAGGAGATGCTATGCTTTTCCGCGATCTCTTTTGCTCGTTTGATATTTACATCACTTAAGGCTGTTATTTCACAACTATCACTTAATTGAAGAAAAGCTGGGATATGGCGGCCCTGCGCGATGCCGCCAACACCAATTATTCCGATACGAAGTTTTTTCATCGTTCGTTCACTCTAACAATTTGTTTAGTTTCATTTGACTCAAGCGCTGCTAAAATAACCTCTAATGATTTCATACCTTCCTCACCAGGAACAGGTGGCTCCTCATTAAGTAGAACACAATCGACAAACTTTTCAATCACATGAGTGTTATTTTGACCGCCTTCATCATTGGACTGGATTTTTCCAAGCTCATACTTAACCACTTCTCCATTTGCATATTGAGCGACGAGTGAGTGGGTTGGGTCATCCTCTAATCGAAGAATAGCTTTTTCTCCATAAATAATCGTTGAATTATCTTCCTTACTTACATAAGCCCAGCTTGCAGCGAGAGTTCCAATGATGCCGCTTTCTGTTTTTAATACACAAACCGCATTGTCATCAACCGTTGCGAAGTCCTTCGCGCTCGTTTCTACAAAGGAGCCAACTTCGACGATTTCTTCTCCTAATACATATCGCAGTAAGTCTGTTTTATGAACACCTAAATCGCCCATCGCCCCAACAAATGCCTTTTCTTTTTGGAAAAACCAGCCCTCTTTTCCTTCCACACTCCAGCCTTCCGGGCCGCCATGACCAAAAGCAGTACGGAAGCTGTAAATTTTGCCGATATCGCCGCTGGCAATTAACTGGCGTGCCTTTTGATGCGAGGGTACAAATCGCTGATTATGGGCGATCATTAACTTTTTCCCGCTTGCTTTCGCTGTAGCAATCATTGCCTCTGCTTCTGGCTTCGATGTGGCCATTGGTTTTTCACAAAGTACATGTATGCCTGCTTCTAATGCCGCAATCGAGATTGGTGCATGAAGATAGTTTGGTGTACAAACGCTGACCGCATCCACTGTGCCGCTAGTTAATAGCTCTTCATAGCTAGTGTAGGCAACGGCTCCAAATTTTTCGGCTACTTCCTTTGCACGCTCTTCATTGATATCACAAACCGCAACGATCTCTACATTTTTATTTGCTTTATATTCAGGTAAATGACGGTGCTGGGCAATACTGCCGCATCCAATTACCCCAACTCTTAATTTATCCATGTTTATTTTCCCCCTTTAATTTCCTCTAAAGGCTTGGCATTTCCATAGACGGGGCGTTCCCGTTTCACTGGCTGTGCCCATTTCACCGCATTGATAATGACGCGCTGAATTTGTTTATTATGATAGGTTGGATAGGTTTCATGACCAGGACGGAAGTAAAATACTTTTCCATTGCCGCGTTTATATGTGCAACCGCTGCGGAATACTTCGCCGCCTTCAAACCAGCTTGTAAAAATCAACTCATCAGGCTGGGGAATATCAAAATGCTCTCCGTACATTTCTTCTTTTTCCAATTCAATATATTCAGAGATTCCTTCTGTAATCGGGTGGCTTGGGCTGACAACCCATAGGCGCTCTTTTTCATCTGCTTCACGCCACTTCAAATCACAACTCGTTCCCATTAATGTTTTAAAAATTTTGGAGAAATGACCGGAGTGAAGAACAATCAGCCCCATGCCATCAAGGACACGCTGCTGTACCTTTTGAACAATCTCATCTTTCACTTCACCGTGAGCGAGGTGACCCCACCAAACCAATACATCCGTATTAGCTAATACTTCATCCGTTAAGCCATGCTCTGGTTCATCAAGTGTAGCCGTTCCTGCTTCGAATCCTTCAGTCTTAAGAAAATCAGCAATGGCACCATGGATTCCGTTGGGATAAGTATCTCTTACAACTGGATTTTTTTGTTCGTGACGGTTTTCATTCCATACGGTTACTTTTAACATCATTAACACTCCTTTTTGATCGTTCACTTTATCTATTATTTTAGAGAATAGAATTATTATTGAAACTGCTTACATTGACAGGTAGGGTGGAAAATATTGAACTAGATAGATTACATAATTCCAATCTTTTTTAAGTAATTCCTACTGATTTCAATGCTTTCAAACGGGGAACGACGGGTTAGATCTTGCTCAACTATCCACCACTGGACACCGGCTTTTCCCCCGATATTTAGAATTGCTTCAATATCAACTCCGCCTGTTCCAAGCTCTGCAAAAAATTGTTCGGCATCTTTCGTCATATCTTTTAAATGAATTAGCGGGGTTCTGTTTTGATATCGATTCACCCACTCCACCGGATTTTGGCCCGCTTTTGTCAGCCAATACACATCCAGCTCCGCCTTTACATTTTCTCTATTGGTGTCATCAAAAATAGTTTCAAGTGCCATTCTGTCATCTGATAAGCGTTCCAGTTCAAAATCATGATTATGATAGCACAGGGTAATCCCTTCACTTCGACACGTTTCACCAGCTTGATCCAAAAACGAAATAAGTTTTTTATAATCCTCTTCATTACGATGATCGGGCAATAAGTATGGACAGACAATGTACTTACTTCCTAATACTTTCTGGTCTTCAATGACCCCACCCAAATTGTTTTCCAACTCATTAAGCGGTACATGGCTTGCCGCTGCTTGAAGTCCAAATTCCTCCAATAACGCCTTTACGTCTTTTGCTGTCAACCCTCCATAGCCAGCAAATTCAACGCCATCGAAGCCCAGTTCCGCCACTTTTTTCAAGGTGCCGACAAAATCTTGCTCGCATTCTTGTCGCAATGTATACATTTGTACAGCTACTGGTATGTTTGACATCCTTAGCTACCACTCCTTTGAACATCACTTATTTGATTACATCCTACAATATTTATAGATAATCAAACATAGATGATATAATTAAAACATCTACTATTTTGCTATTATTTCAGAAGGTGAACATATGACAACGAATATATATTATTGCGGCTATTCTTATCACACAACGGGATACCACTCCCAACATAAATCCGGATACCCCTCCTACTTATTCCGTCTCCAAACAGAGGGGCTTTGTGAGGTAGTGGTGAAAGGAAGAAAAATAGAGATAAGAAAAGGAGACCTTCTGCTCATCAAACCAGGGGATCACTATGAATTACTAGTTAAAGAGGGACAAATCAGCGGGGACTATCACTTAGTGTGTGAAGGCGCTTGGATTGACCAATGGTGGAGCCGTTCCACCAAGCCAGATGTCTCCCGAATTGAACTGGACGAAAAGCTGTTAACCTTATGGCGCTATATCATGATTGAAAAACGCCGTCCGGAATCAAGCCAAAACGAGGAACTAGCAGGCTATTTGCTGAGAGCTCTCTGTTTATCGCTTGAACGGGCTGTCGAAGAGACCGTCCCTTCTTTCCCGTATCCGGTAACAAGGATGATGCGGTACATTGAAGAACATGCTACCACTGCATTTAAAGTTGAGGAGGTTGCTAGGCATGCCGGTCTAAGTATCTCCCGGTCTGTTCATTTATTCAAAAAAAGTGTCGGGAAAACAATGATGGAATATGCACAGGAAATTCGGCTGGCGGCAGCTGTCGAGCGGATGAAATATACTACCATGACACTGGAGCAGATTGCTGTGGATTGCGGATTTGGAAGCTACCCTTATTTTCATAAGGTATTTAAAAAGAAGTATGGGATATCCCCTGGTGCATACAGAAGTTTAGAAAGATTATAGACCATAATTCGCTTATGCCGATAAGTTGACCGATGAAGAAACAAAGTATTTAGGATAGCGAGAATCTGTATTTCATTTAACCAATTGTCAACCTTTCGACTTTTCCAAAGTAATGATGGGGAGTATTGCAAGACGAGGTAACATAAACGAAACTAGCTCCTTACTCGTAAAAACGCAGGTTAATTTGGTTACACTGTTACTGAAAAGATAAACCAAATCAGAGCTTCATTACGAAAGGAGCTAGTTATTATAAAGGATACCTTTAATATGAAGGTTTTGACGTGTATCCATCCACCTATTGGTGTTCTTTTCTTATTGCCTTTAATCGCTTCATGATATCTTTTGAATATTTCCCAAAGTAGTCATATAACGTAGAATATTCACTGTACAAACGATCATATATTTCTACATTTTCAGGAATTGGATAGTAAACTTTATCATCCAATTTTCCCATTACTTTTCCTGCTTCAAAGACATCGTCATAACCACCTAATACTGAACCAGCCGCAACTGCACCAAATATGGCACTAGCTAGAGCAGGAGCTTGGGATGATCCACCAACTTTCACCGGCATATCAATTACATCAGCATAGATTTGCATCATTAAGGAGTTCTTCCGGGCGATTCCACCAGCAGCAAAAAATTCATTTACTGGTACACCATTATCCCTAAAAGTTTCAATTATTTTCCTCGTTCCATATGCAGCTGATTCAATTAATGCGCGATAAATTTCTTCCGGCTTTGTTTTGAGTGTCAGTCCTACAATCAACCCAGTTAAATCAACATCTACCAAAGTGGAACGGTTGCCATTCCACCAGTCCAACGCTATTAATCCATTTTCACCGGCACGTAACTGCTGTGCTTTTTTTGTCAAATAGTCATGTATACCCATTCCTTCATGTTCCGCAAGTTTAGTATACTCTGCACTTACGCAGTTATCGACAAACCAGCCAAACGTATCGCCAACACAATTTTGACCGGCTTCATATCCAAAAAATCCTGGGACTATACCATCTTCTACCACTCCACAAATACCCGGTACGGACTCCTCTTCCTCGCTAAGGATTAAATGACAACTGGAGGTACCAATGATATTAAGCATTTTACCTGGGCCATCAATTTTCAGTGCCGGGAAGCATACATGGGCATCGGCATGGCCAACGGCTACTGCGGTGCCGGCACGTAATCCAGTCATGTCAGCTGCCCTCCCGGTGATTTCCCCTGCTTTTTCTCCAATCGGAGTAATAGAAGTATGAAGCTTTTCTTCCACAACATTTTCTAAACGCGGATCGAGTTCCTTAAAGAATTCCGGCTGTGGATAGCCATCTTGTTTATGCCAAATTGCCTTATATCCTGCCGTACAGGCGTTACGTGTATTGTTACCTGTTAGCTGCCAAACCGCCCAGTCTGCTGCTTCAATAAAATAATCCGCTTCCTTATAGATGTGTGGTGCCTCATTTAAAATTTGCCATACCTTCGGAAATAACCATTCAGAGGAAATTTTACCTCCATAGCGATTAAGCCATTTCTGCTGATTCATGTTCAAGGCGATCTCATTTAATTTATCTGCCTTATCCTGAGCTGCATGGTGTTTCCATAGTTTCACATACGCATGTGGTTCATCTTTATATTCATCCAAAAAGCAAAGTGGTGTTCCATCTGATTTAATAGGAATGATTGTGCATGCTGTAAAATCAATACCTATTCCGATTATATCGTCAGGAGCCACACTGGCTTCTTGTATAACCATTGGTATCGTCGTCGAAAGTACATCCAGGTAGTCTTGCGGATGCTGTAAGGCCCAATCCGAAGGAAGTTTCTTTCCACTTGGTAAAGAATACTCCATAACCGCATGCTTATATTCTAATGTACTAGTCGCCAATTCTTCTCCTGTGTTCACATCAACAAGAATGGCACGCCCAGATAATGTACCAAAATCAATTCCTATCGTATATTTTGACATGTATCACACCTCCAAACTAAACTTCTCCGTTACTGTTAAATTTTTTGAATGTCTACTATAGCTTTTCATTCTTTCCCTTCAACGTATTTCCAACCTTTCCACCTGGATGAATGACAGCAAATTCTTCTTTGGTAAAGCCTCTAAATCTAGTGATAGCAATACAAATGGCATCAAAAACGGAAATCGTTGCTAAAATACTAGACGTAGCCAGCATATTAAAATCATCGGGTTCTTTACTAACTTTTACTTTTAATAATGCATCAGCCTCGCGTGCGATATATGAATCTTCTGATTCGGTAATAGCAATGATTGTTGCCCCTTTTACCTTGCAGCTGGGAATGATATTATTAATTTCCCCAGTTTCACCACCTTTAGAGAATACAACCACGATATCCTGATTTTGCACTACTCCTAACCCGCCATGAACTGCATCTGAAGGCGATAAAAACAGTGCAGGGCATTCTATGCAACTGAGGGTATGTGCGATCTTTTTAGCCGCTGCTGCAGAAGTTCCACAACCGGTTGTAATAATTTTCCCTTTACAATCCATTATTAGTTCAACAACTTTATTAACTTGTTCTTCATCCAAGTTACCTTTAATTTCTTCAATTGCTGCTGATTCTTTACTAAGTGTATCATTAACTGAATCTATGATTCTTGAAAACATTGGTAATCACTCACCTTTCGTCTGATATCAGATGATATTTACAGATCTTGTAAAGTTACCCCATTCCCATAAACATCCTCCCAATCACGTTTAAAATTACTTACCGCATCTTCAATAGCCGGCATTTTAAGCGAATGATGAAGCAAACTAGGGTCAACGGTTGCACAATGTGCACCACTCTCAAACGCCCGCATTACTTGCCCAATATTCTTAAAACTAGCTGCTAATATCTTTGTTTCCATATTATATTCTTTGATTAGGGTACTAAAATGGTTAATAACGGAAGTTGAGTTAATGTTAATATTCTCCATTCTATTGAAATATGGAGCTATGTAATCTGATCCGGCCATGATGGCAAAATCACCTTGAGCCATGGTGTATATCGCAGTTGCTGTAATTTTTAGTTGCTCCCTTTTGAGAATCCGTATCGCTTTTAGACCTTCCTCATTAACAGGGATTTTAATGTAAATATCCTTACCGAGCTTTTCCGCTATTGTGTATGCTTCCTTCACCATTTCCTCACTTGTATCAGTTGTCACCTGGACATGTAAGGAACTAGTAGTTCCGATGATGTTTCTGATTTTCTTCAGATGAGTAAATACGTCTAAGCGTTCTTCCTTTTTAAGGATACTTGGATTCGTAGTTACGCCTTTAATTGGGAAAATTTTCGAATAATATTCAATCTCATTTAAATTTGCAGTGTCAAACATTAATTCCATTTGAAATCCTCCTTTTCCAACTACTTTTGCTCTTTCATTCTGAAGATTCCTATTTTGTCACTTCATAGAAATTTTCATAAGCCTGATTACATGCTTTCAATAAATCGTCATCCAAATTGAACAATCCAGAGGAGCCAAGGACAAAAACATCTGCTCCAGCATCTTTTAACCTTTTAAATGTTTTTTTATTAACAGCACCGTCTACCTGAATTTTATAGGTATATCCGTTCTCTTCTCTTAATCTTGCTGCGGCTTTTATCTTATTGAGCATTTCATTGATAAATGGCTGCCCAGCAAATCCAGGATCGACGGTTAGAATAGTTAATAACTCAACCCGTCCTAAGTAGGTTTCCACAAAACTTATTGGCGTTGCCGGATTTAACACAACACCCACTTTACAGCCTTCACTTTCTATCATGTTGAAAATGCGAAAGGCATCATTACTTATAGTTTCCACATGTGGTGAAATATAGGTTGCTCCTGCCCTAGCACAAGGTTGAATCCAGTGTTCAGGATTAGTCGTTGCTAAATGAGCATCCATCGGCTTCATTGTTACTTTAGAAAATGCTTGGATAAGATCGGGTGACAAAGAAAGGTTTTTGCTGTAATGACCGTCAATGATATCAATATGAAAATACTCTACAAATTCATTTAATATTTCTATCTGTTCCTTCACATGTAAAAAATCCATACACATGAGTGAAGCTGAAAATTGTGGTTTCATTTTCTTACTCCTTCCCAAAAACAAATTAATAAGGATGATAAATAAAATAGATTAAGATTATTCGAGATTCGCATGGCATTGCCATAAATCGTCTAGTACAATTTGTTTATCTTCTAAAATCATTGCGGCAGTGATATCGCCAAAAAGTAAAAGCGATTGCTCAAACAAAGAGGTCATCGGCTGCTTGGATTGAACTTCATCTGAATGTTTTAGTTTACTCGCCACAGGGATCCTTAGGAAAAAATCTGTATATTCTTTCATACTCCCCTCTGGGTTGCTGCCAATATGAATGACCGCTGCCCCAATTTTCTTTGCTTTCTTGGCAATTTCTAAAGGGATTAAGGTATTCCCGCTGCCGGAACCAACGACTAAAATATCTTTGGCTGTGATAGCGGGCTCTGTTATATCCCCAACAACGACTGAATGAATACCAATATGGGCATACCGCTTACAAATCGCTTTTAACGAGAGTAATACCCGGCCCACGCCAATAAAGAAAACTTTTTCTGCTTTTTCAATCATCGTTATATACTGGACAACGCCTTCAGAATCTATTGATTTTAGTGCTTGCATACATTCATTAAGGGCAATCTCCCTTTTTTCTTCGTACATCTGCACATTTACCAAACAAGACCCCTCCTAGTATTCTAATAAAAGATTAACCTAACAATTGTTTGATCGTTTTCGCACTTTCTTTTCGATCTTCTTGACCAGTAATCCCGTTACCTACAATCACAATTTCAGGTTGAAACGGGACAACCTTATCGACGGAATGAATCGTAATCCCTCCCGCAATCGCGCTATGCTGTGATCCCACCGTCCTTTGAACTCTTGATAAGGAATCGAAAGGACTTTGTGTGTCTTGTACATCGAAGGCAGTATGGACACAAATATAACCAACGCCTAGTTCTAGCAATTCTTTCGCTCTTTCTTCTACATTCTGTACGCACATCATATCAGCGAGTATTTTTCCGTTACTATTTTTAGCGGCCTTGACAGCACCTTTAATGGTTTCATCATGAGTGATTCCCATAACGGTTACGATGTGTGCACCAGCCTTAAAGGCTATTTCCGCTTCAAATTCACCTGCATCCATAATTTTCGTATCCGCTAATACTGATTTAGCGGGGATCTCCTTTGAAATGACCCTTACAGGTTCCATTCCATAATCAATGATCATCGGGGTTCCAATTTCTATCACGTCAATATACTCTGCTACATCATGAAGAATCGCCAAAGCTTCTTTTGTATCACACGTATCTAATGCAAGTTGTAATTTCATCGCAACCCTCTCATGAATAGATGATTTCCCTAAATTTATGACAGTTTTCGATAATCGAAGATTCCTTGTGAAAAATGCTTGAGGATCCTCCGACGTAAATATTTGCTCCTTTTTCATGCATAAGCTTGGCATTTTCAAAGCTCACATTCCCATCAACTTCGATTAAAATGTGTTGATAACCGCTTTCGTCTAACATATTTCGCAGTCTAGCAATCTTATCTAGTGTGCTAGGAATTAGTTTCTGTCCGGCAAATCCTGGATCAACCGTCATAATCAAAACCATATCCAAATCAGGTAACAAATCTTCAATTACTCCAATAGGTGTCCCTGGATTTAACGCAATACCAACCTTTGCACCTATATCCTTTATCATTCCCAGTGCTCGATGCACATGCGGTGTTGCTTCATAATGAATACAAATGATATCTTCCGGGCTGCAATTCGTAAGATAATGAAAGCTGTTCTCAGGATTATTGATCATTAAATGAATATCTAACGGAATCGAAGTAACTTTCCTAAGTTCATTGATAAAATCAAAACTAAGCGTAATATTAGGAACAAAGTGGTTATCCATAATATCTACATGGAGATAATCTACTTTTGCTTTTTCCAATATGCGCAGATCATGCTCAATGTTCATTAAATCGATGCACATTAAAGATGGTGCCATCTTCCTTTCCATACCAATACCTCCAGGATATTTTTCGAAAAATAACCATTTTCAATTAATTCAATTTAGCACTTCTTTTATTTGCTTGTAAAAATTCCTCAACTTCTCCCGCATTAGGTATGGAGCTTTGGGCTCCATTGCGGGAGACGCAAATGGCTGCTGCAGCCTGGGCAAATTGAATACCCGTTTCCATTGGATAACCCTGACATAGTTTGATCGCTAATGACGCATTAAACGTGTCGCCTGCTCCTGTAGAATCAACGGCATCCACTTTGAACGGGGCATACATCTTTCCCTCTGTGCCATCGTATACATAGGCCCCCCGGCTTCCCATCTTTAAAATGACAAACGTTGGAGTGACCCTCTCATAAAGCTGCTGAGCTGCTTGAAGCGCTTGTTCTTCACTATCAATCGATATCCCTGTCAAGGCTTCCGTTTCTGCCTCATTTGGTGAAATAATATAAATCCCTTTTAAGCGTTCCAACGGAATATTCATCGCAGGACCAGCATCTAAGAATACTGGAATGTTGTTCTCTTTAGCAATTTCATATGTTCGATAAACGGTTTCTAAAGGCATTTCTAATTGCATCAACACCATATCATAGTCCTTTGCAGCAATTGCCTTCATCACATCCTCTGCACTCAAGTGATTATTTGCCCCAAGCACCGTTAAAGAAAAGTATTTGCCTTCGTCGTCGACCATAATAGGGGCAATTCCCGTTTGCGCCTCTTGATCAGTGAAAACAAAAGTGGTATCAATGCCCACACTACTTAATTCCGTTTCAATCGTATGCCCATTGTGATCATCACCAATTCTGCCTACCATGCTTACGCTTGCACCTTGTAACGCCGCGGCATAGGCTTGATTAGCCCCTTTCCCACCTGTTGCATAGGTATAACGGCCGCAAGCAATGGATTCCCCAAATTTAGGAATTTTCGGAACACCATAAACGATCAAATCCATGTTAATACTTCCAACGACAAGAATCTTCGTTTGTTTCATACCGGTCACCACACCCCTATTGACTCATTCTGATTAACTTTGCTTCTTTCTTCTTATCCAAAACAAAGTTGACAATTAAAATGGCAATCAACGCAATACCAAAAATCATATCTCTATAGAAATTGCTGATTTGCGGGAACATATTTAAATAGGAAGAAATCAGTTGGACAATGACTGTAGCTAGAAAAATACCGTAAATCTTTCCTTTCCCTCCGTCGGGATTCACTCCCCCTAACACAGCAATCAAAATGGTCAGCATGACAAAACTGGAACCGAAGTCTGCCTTTGCTGAATTTATTCTTGCCAAACTTAATAATCCGGCAGTTGCTCCTAATACCCCTGACAGCATATACGCTTTAACGATAATGTTATCATTCTTGATTCCGGCAAACTTAGCTGCTTTCCTATTGGTTCCTAATAAATAGACGCGCGTTCCGAATTTGGTTTTGGCGATCACATAGGCCACAACGATGACAGCTAAAATATAAATAACAAATGATAGAGGGAAAATTCCAAATACGAGCGTTGACCCTAACAGAGTAAATGGTCTTGGCAAACCACTGACAATCCCTCCTTTAGTAATAACAATGGCAATCCCCATATATAATTGCATCGTTCCCAATGTCGCTAACATCGCTGGTATACGAAGACGGGCGATTAAGAATCCATTTAATGCTCCACATAGAATGCCCGTTAGGATGCCCAGCAAAATCGCCAGTGTGATAAACAGAACCTGTTCAGGCCCAGTTGCCATCAATGCGAACTTTTGCATAAACATTCCCGATATGATGGCACTGAGATTCGCGATATACACAACAGATAGATCAATCCCTCCTGCAATCATCGCGATACTTACGCCGATGGCCATCAACCCATATTCAACCAGCTGTTTTTCCATTGATAGAAAGTTAGCTAACGATAGAAAACTGGCAGGTTTCGTCACACTAGCAATCACAAAAATAGCAAGCATAATCGTTACTAATCTCAAAATATTTCCATCCAAACCATTAAGCTTAAATTGTTCTCTTTTTTTCAGATAAGGTGTTCTGTTTAATTCACTGTTCATGTTAAGCTACCCCCATCTTCTTCCGCCTTGTACCTTTGAGACCCTTTAGGTTATATACCTGAATGACTGAAACGGCTGTACCAATAATAATAATTGCCCCAATGATAAATTTTTGCCAATAAATCGGTACACCAATAAGAATTAAACTATTCGTTACAATCGTCAGCAATAACGTCCCTAAAACACAACCTGTCAGTGTTCCCACACCACCCATTAATCGGGTACCGCCAAGGATCACCGCAGCAATAACAATCATTTCTTTCCCGGCAAACTCAGTTGGTAAAAAATACGTCGATTCAACGGAATAGCAGACACCTGCAATCGCTGCAAGTCCACCGCTAATCGTAAACACACCGAACCGGGTTCGCTTCACATTAAATCCGGCTCTTTCTGCTGATGTTGCATCCCCGCCCACGGCAAATACACCGCGGCCTGCCATCGTATAGTTTAGAATGAGATACGTAATCAGGTACAATCCAACAGCAATAAGAAACGTTACTGGAAGTGATGATCCTAAACCAGTTTTTGCATTTGTAACGGTAATGAGCGATTGTTGTCCAAATTCAATCATCGAGCTGGGAAGTTTAATCCGGCCGGCTTCAAAAACACCTAATAAAATGCCACTAAATATGGATGTAGTCCCTAATGTGACGATCAAACTTGGAAAATTATATTTTGCGATAATAAAGCCGTTAATGGCACCCATCAATAAGCCAAAAAAGATAGCTACCAGGAATACCACAACGATTGGACCGCTATAACCCGTTTGAAAAACAAACTCAGTGGCTAAGTATCCACTCAATGCAGCAATTAAAGGAAATGAGACATCCGGGCCCGTACTAATAAAGCCAAGATAAGCACAAATCGCATAAATTAATGGAACAGTCATGGAACGCAAGAGATCGACGATATTATTATTTGAAAAGAAAAGGCCCGATTTAGCCTGGATCATCATGCTCAGCAAAATAATAATGAGGAAAACATAGAATTCCGGTCTTGTGGCAGTTTTTTTCAGGTTCTTGCTGGAAAATACACTCATGATTCACACCCCTTGTTCACTAAATATATTCAGATAGTACATCGGCATTTAAATCTTCACCGGCAATTTCACCTGTTATGGTGCCATTTTGCATCGCAATGACCCGGTCACAAGTCGTAAGAATTTCAGATATATCATCAGACGCGACGATAATTCCCATACCTTCATTGGCTAATTTACGTAACAATTTATGTATGTCATACTTAGCCCCGATATCAACGCCTACTGTGGGACCATTCAAGATCAATACTTTAGGGCCGACAGCAATCCAGCGCGCTAAGACCACTTTCTGCTGGTTTCCGCCTGATAAGGTGGATACAGGAAACTCATCATTTTTGGTTGCAACACCAAGATTTTTTACCCCTTTGCGTGACTCTTCATTAAATGCATGGCTATTGATTACACCTAGAGAATTTGACAGGTCCTCTAATTTGGTAACGGTTATATTTTGTTTGATGGATTGTGGTAAAAATAGTCCTTCAGTTAATCGATCTTCCGGCACTAACGCAATCCCGAGCTCTTGGGCTTTTGATGGATTCGGGATATCAACCTGTTTATTTTCGAGTAAAAGTTCCCCTCCATATGGCCGTTGTAATCCAAATAACGCCAATGTTAATTCCGTCCTTCCTGAACCAAGCTGTCCAGTAATTCCTAGAATTTCACCCTTTCGTAATTGGAAACTAGCATTCTCAAAACCTTGGGAAGAAAGATTCTTCGCTTCCAGTACGGTTTCTCCCATACTCGTGCTTTTACTTAAGCCCTCTCCATCAAAATGACGGCCGGTCATATGATAACTGAATTTCTCTTCATCCATCTCCGTAACGGGACAAGAGATCACATTTTCACCACTTCTTAAAATCGTCACACTGTCACAAATTTCAAAAACCTCATCTAATTTGTGGGAAACAAAGAGAATCGTTACTCCCTCTTTTTTGAGCCTGTCGATGATTTCAAACAATCGTTTGACTTCCTTCTTTGTTAATGCGGTGGTCGGTTCGTCCATAATAATAAGTTTTGAATCATCAAGTAATGCTCTGGATATGGCGATTAATTGTTTGTCAGCAACCGGAAGGGTTTCGACTAAGGCATCTAAATCAACATCAAAGTTAATTTTACTGACCGCTTCCTCGGCAATTCTCCTAAACTCTTTCCGATTCACAAATTTCTTCTTTTTAGCTAAAACCTGATTAAAAGCTAAGTTTTCGATAACTGAAAGATTCGGAAATACAGAGAAATCTTGATAAATAATTTGAATGCCTTGCTTTATTGCCTCAGCTGGGGTCATATTGGTAAATACGTTTCCATTTATCTTGATTTCACCTGCATCTGGCTGGTGTACACCCGAAATAACTTTAATAATGGTAGATTTACCGCAGCCATTTTCTCCAGCCAGGCAGTGTACTTCACCTTTCTTTATGTGTAAGTCAACACCTTTTAAAGCATGAACTCCTCCAAAGGATTTTTGAATACCTTTTAAAGAAATGATATTTTCTGCCATGTTACCCCTCCTTAATCGTAGAATGTAATATCAGCAACTTTTTCTATAAAGAAATACCGTAACCACCTTCTTAAAACAAATAACAAAGGGTACGGCACTTCTTTATAGCTCATTATTTAAATAGAATATTATGTTTCATCAAATCTTTTTTTAGAAATCGTATTGATCAATGTTTTCTTTCGTAATTTCGAGTGGTGCATTACCAATAAGGGTTTTATTCGCGCCTTTAACGATTTTTACACTTTCATACCCTTTAATGCCTAAATCTGCACCTTCATTAATTTCCTCACCTGCCAGAATCTTGGCAGCGACGGAAACCATTGCATATCCAGCGTCTGCCGGATCCCAAAGTAATAGTTTATTAATAGTGCCTGCCTTTACATAGGAAGAGAATTCATTTGGTGTTCCTACCCCTACAATATTAACTTTTCCGGATAAACCTAACTCCTCTACCGCATTCGCTATCCCGGGACTGTCAGTAGAAGCTACTCCTGTAAAGCCTTTCAAATCTGGGTTCGCTTTTAAGATTTGTTTTGCTTTTTCATACGCTACATCGACACTTTCCTCCGATTCTGCACTTGGAACTTCACCCTTACTTATCAGTTCCATATCCTTATATGCTTCTTCCTGACGTGCTTTTTGAGCATTAGCGTACTCCATGTGTGTGGTGCTTGTGGTATAACCTACCATTACGGCATATTTCCCTTTCTTACCCATCGCTTCTGCGAGGGAATCCATAATCTTTGCACCAAAATCTTCAGATGTGAAGGCTTCAACATCGAATAATGTATTCTTTTGGTTAGAAGCTTCATGTGTAACAACAACGATACCCTTTGATAAAGCATTTTCTAAAGATGCTTCAATTGCACCCGGATCAATTGGTACGACAGCAAGAGCATCTACACCTTGGGCAATAAGGTCGTCAATGACTTGTACTTGGGAAGCGGCATCCGCATTAGCAGGTCCTTTCTGAATAACCTTAATATTCATGTCCTTCCCATACTTATCTACTCCAACTTTCATTCGTTTAAACCATGCTGCCGTGTTATCTTTTGTGACAACACCAATGGTCCATTCTGATTTGTCTTTATCTGATTTGTAGTTTGCCGGATCTAATAGATCCCCATTCCCACTTGCTGTTGAACCTTTTCCTGTTCCGCCTGTTTCTTCATTGGAACACGCGACCATGGCGAACATCATGACCACCATTAGTATCATTGCAAAAAACTTTTTCATATTAACCCCTCCTGCTTTTATTTTTATATAATTTCAGTTGCGACTCATTTAATCGCAACTGCCATAAAGGCCTCACTCAAGATTGGCATGATTTTGAAACATTTGATCGGCATCTTTCGCTTTTACTGCCATAAGTTCCATAATGAGCCCGTCCAAACAAATCAATAACGATTGTTCAAACAGTGCACCCATTGGTTGAATCGATGTAATGTCGCTCGTTTTATCAGACTTTGGCGTTGGAGCAGGTATTTGCAGCGTGATTTCTGCCAAATTTCCTAAAGTAGAATCTACGAAACTAGTTAGCGTAATGACCTTTAATCCTAATTTCTTTGCTTTATTGGCATATGTGATTAAACTTCCGGTTTCTCCGGATCCAGTACCTAAAATGAATAAGTCCCCAGATCTTGCATTAGGAGTGATAACGCCTCCAATTATATGAACATCAAAGCCCATGTGCATCAGCCTCATAGAGAACGCTTTCATCATTAACCTGGATCGGCCTGCACCGGCTACAAAAATACGGGGAGCGTTCTGGATAAGCCCAACAACCTCAGCTGCTTTTTCTTCGTCTATTCTGTCAAATACCTCAGATAACTCTACTGTTATTGCCTTTAAATTGGATTTAAACATATCAGAAGCCTCCTTAGTGACATACCAACCTTCATTACCTGTTAGCGTTTACATCTGATGGGATAAAGCTTTATTGATTCCAATTATAGATGGAATATGTCCTTGTTCCTAGGAGGCGATATTCAGGTTGGGGGGATAATATTCGGAAGGTTCGGAAAAAGGCGACAAAAAAAGACCCCCATTTGTTGGGAATCTCATGAAATGATTATTTATACAGATAGGTTGTGGTACTTCTCGCGATATTGCGATGGTGACTGACTTGTCCATTGTTTAAAAAGGCGGCCGAAATATTTCGTATCCTGGTATCCAACACGTACTGACACATCATAAATTTTCAAGTCCGTTTTTTCCAGCAGTTCCATCGCCTTTTTTAATCGGGTTTTCGTGACATAATTCAATACCGTTTCGCCAGTCTGGGCCTTAAAGTACTCGCATAAATAAGTCGGGTTTAAATACACCTGATCCGCCACTTTTTTTATGGTAATACTTTCGCTAAGATTATGATGAATCCATTCCTTTGCCTTAGAGATGGGGTCGGAATGACTAGCGTCCTTTTCCTTCAACTTATTCACGAGGCTTGTCACCCAATCCTTGATCCCTTCTTTTAATTGCGTTAAATTAGCTGCCTTTTTTGTTAGTTGAATCGCCTTCATTAGCAAATTAATCTCTTCACCGAATCCATCGTTTTCCATCCAACATTTAATAATCCGAATACATAAATATTGGATCGATTCCTGAATTAATACAGGCGATTTCACCGTCTCCAATTCATGGAAAAAGCCGCTTATAGCCTTTAACACTTTCCGTTCATTTTTTTCACGAACAGCATGTACGGTCTGTTCTGTATATTTGTACACGGAGGATGGCATCATTACCGTTTTTTCGTTTGAAAGATGGTTCAAGGTGCTTAGATGAAAGATTTTATTCCCGCCTTCAATAATGCGAAATTGCATTAATGACACTAATTGATCTCTCATCGCAGGCAAAAGGGAAAGATCTTCAAATTCATTTCCATATGCGATGGACACGGTAAATGGAAAATCCCGTTGAATTGTCTTTTTTAACTGTAATAAGTATTCTTCCATTGTAAAGGTAAAAGAAGGGCCTTCTCCCGCTGGTTCATCATGCAACAGCAATAACCAAAAACTTACATTTCCTTTTTTCCAGATCCAATGTTTTACCTCTTGATGACCCAGTCCATCCACCAGCAGCTCATTCATCATCTTTTCAACGGCAACATGCCAATCCCTCAACACAGAGGGTGAAACCCCGTTAACTTTTGCCAACATTTGATCAATATCGATATGCACTAATTTGTAATGACCTTTTGGAAACTGGAACGTCCAGTCCATTAACGAGAAGTCTGTCTCAACATTCCATGTCAATTCACTTAAATGGTGAATTTGTTTGGCATACGTTAGCTGCAGTGCCCTTTCCTCGATGTCTTTCCGTCTTTCTACTTCTTTTTGTTTATTCCTGATTTTTTCCTTTACTTCATCTAATTGTAGTTGAAATTTCTCTCGATCAATTGGTTTTAAAATATAATCGATGGCCCCTTCGCGGATTGCTTCTTGTAAATACTTGAAGTCATCATAGCCGCTAATAAACATGGTAAAAAAATCATGTGACTCGCTGTTTAATTTTTTGATTAATGTTAAGCCATCCATAATCGGCATTTGAACATCGGTTATTAATAAATCAATCGATTCAACTTGATTCACAATCGCTTCATACGCTTCCTGTCCATCTGAAAATACACCGACTACTTCCCACTCTTCCCCATTTGAGAGAACCAGCCTTTCAATCCCCTTCCTAATTCTTGGCTCGTCATCTACAATAACAGTTTTAATTCCTCTCATTGTGCGCTCCCCCTTGCGAAATTAGCATATTTTACGGTTCAATGGTTTTAGGGATTCTAAGTACGACTTCCGTTCCCTTGCCTACTTCACTATTAAGCTGCAATCCATAGGTTTCTCCAAACATCATCGCAATTCTGGCATATACATTTATTATCCCGAATCCGGAATCCCTGCTTTTCATTGGATCGGATGACAAAAATTTCCTTAGCTTGACCAATGTATTCTCCTCAATACCGGGTCCATTATCTCTAATAATAAAAAGAATAGCTGCAGATCCGTCTGCCATCAGTTCTTCCACAACTTCTATCTCAATAACGATTTCTTTTCTTTTCTCTAAACCATATTTGATCGCATTTTCAATGATTGGCTGCAGTAAAAATTTTGGAGTATAGTACTTGCTGCTATCGACATCCTCACGAATTCGGAAGGATAACCGGTCTTCAAACCTGAACTTTTGGATAGTCAAGTAGTCTTGAATATGCTGAACTTCACTAGAAATAGGAACGAGGCTGTCTTTATTGCTAATTGAAAACCTCATCATTCTTCCTAAAATAGTAATCATTCGAACAACCTGATCCCGCTCCCCATCTTCAACCGCCATCCCAATTGTCTCTAATGTATTGTACATAAAGTGGGGGTTAATCTGGGATTGCAGCGCATATAACTCTGCGTTTTTTTGACGAATCTCAATCAGGTAGTTTTTTTGAATCAACTCTCGTATTTTTGTCAGCATCGTACGAAAACTAGTCGCAAGCATTCCCACTTCATCACCTGAATGGATCGGTACTTCTACGCTAAAATTTCCTGTCTCCACATCTTTCATGATGAGACTTAATTGCTTAATAGGTCTTGTCACGGTCCAGGCTAAAAAGATTGAAATGAGTGTGGTGATACAAATAACGACAAGAAAGAGGAACACAGTGACATTCCGGACACTGCCTGTTTGTTCTGTTAAATTTTTCAATGGAATACTATGGACGAGAATCCAGGGAAATTCCTTTGCTTCCCCTAAACTAATCAGGGTTTTCTCACCATTGCTATTCATACGGAAGCTGCCATTCAACAGTGGATAGTCATGGATCGCTTCCACCTTTTTGCCGATTTCCTGATCATTTGTGTGATATATGATATCCCCTTGCTGATCCATGATCCACATCGTGGAATTATCTTTCCTTTGCAAGTCTTTTAGAAATTTTTTAAAAAAAGTCACATTAACAGCTACATATAAGGTACCTAAATTCTTTCTATTATCAAAATCTGTTATTTGTTTAGCTAGTAAAAAATAGGATGGATGGTTTTTAAATGTTAAATTAAGTTGAGACGGCAGCAGTAACTCCATACCTCCTGCTTGCGGCGTATCCTTTTGGTATTCATCCCAGCCGTCTTTAAAGCTGAATCCCATATAAGAGCTTCGTGTGCTGGCAAATAACCGATCCTTTGATACTAAAAAGGCGCCCAAAATATCAGGATTATTGGAATTGAGATAAATGTTCGTCAAATAACTTTGGACCGTATACTGCCCTTGCCGAAGGGTCGATTTAGGTTGATCCTGATTATTCCTTAGCACTTCCATCACTTCCCCAGAGCTATAGAGGAGTTCAGATAAGCTTTCAAGTTTCCCAATCTCGTTTTCTATATTATTATTAGCTTGACTTAATAATTGTGGGATATATTCTCCGACCTGCATCTCGATGGATTTGGAATATTGGTTATACATGACAGCTCCTAATACAGCCATCGGAATGACCGTCAGTAAAACATAGGTAATAATCAGTTTGCTCGATAATCTTAAATTGTTAATTTTTATTTGTTTATTATGTTTAAAAATCATACTGATCAACATTTTCCTTTGTAAAATCAATGGGCTGGTCCATTATAACGACATCGTTGTCAAATTCAATTACCCCAATTTTTTGTATCCTTTGCCCGCTATGCGGCATTTCCCCGTTCAGTAAATCTTTAGCCAGCCTGACCGTTAAATACCCTAATTTTTGCGGACTCCATAGTGTGGCCGTTTGGGCAGATCCGTCCTTTAAGGCAGTTTTCATTAATTGGGGGGTTGATACCCCCACCACTTTTATTTTACCGATCTTACCGGTATCTTTTACAGCATAGGCAGCCCCTGGCGGATTGAGGGTCGATACACCAATGATCCCTTTTAAATCCGGGTACCTTTCTATTAAATCTTTTGCGGCCAAATAAGATTTGTTTTTATCTTCATTAGTGGGTACAATTTCAACCAGCTCCATATTCGGATAATATTCTGCATTATGGACTTTAATCCACTTAATCCAATCATTTAAGTTGGCTGCAGTGGGCGAACCCGTCGTAATCGCATAGCTTCCCTGCTCATTAACTTCCGATGCAAGCGTATCCAAAAGATGCCGGCCATATATTTCCGGATCAACCATATTAATATAGAAACTTCGGTACTCCGGATTCGTATCCGCATCCCACGTGATCACCTTTATTCCACTATCTCTTGCCTTTTGCAATACAGTCCCTAATTTTTCTGGATCATTAGCAGCAACCGCAATACAATCGACTCTTTGTTCAATCAATTCCTCTATGATTTGTTCCTGTTCTTCCCAGCTGGACGTCGAAGGCCCTTTAAATAGAACATTTACACCAAGATCTTCCCCAGCTTCCAATGCACCAATTTTCGCAGCATTAAAGTAAGGCGCTCCCTCAATTTTAGTAACAAGTGCAATCGTATACGGTCCACCAGGTCTTGGTTCCTTTTTTTCAACTGCCTTCTTTTGACTATGTACTTCCCCATTATAAACAATCTCATACTTTGAAGATTTATTCCCAATTACTCCGCAACCGCTCAAAATAAAAAGGATTAAAAGGAAAAGGAGATATTTATTTCGCATAGAATTACCCCCATCAACTAGTAGATGCTTAAGAAAAACAAGAGGTACAAATACGATTGAAATATATAACTAAATGTTAATACTATTATCTTTTTCTACAAAAAATAGTGAAATATGCCATAATTCGATTATACTATATCTATCAATAAATAATAATGAACAGTTTTTCCTATCAACTTATCTATTACTTGAACTCCACGGGAACGGTTCTCTAAAAATAAGCAGAATCCGAATTCGATTCTGCTCATTTCTGGATCATATTCATTTCCCGATACTCATTTGGTGTAACACCCACAACTTTCTTAAACACCTTCCGAAAGTATTTATCATCCTGATAACCAACCATGTTCGCTATTTCATAGATTTTCAACTGACTATTTTTCAACAAGGATTTTGCCCGTTCCATACGGATATTTACGATATAGTCAGAGATATTTACGTTAAACTCCTGTTTGAACTTTCTTGAGATGTACTCCCTGCTTATATAAAAATGATCCGATATTTCCTGCAATTTCACATCACGGTCGAAATTGGCCTGTAGGTATTTTTCGATATCAACAATTACATTACCATTTTTCTGGTTTGCTTTTTGTTTTACCTTTTTCAAAAAGTATGAAATCTCAAGCTTCATTCTTTGTTTAAATTCATCCAATTGAAAAGTGCCGTTTTTACCCAAAAATCCATCAATTCGTTTTTCAATATCGTCCGCTACTTTGACTGGAATGTCATACTTCTTATACCATTGATTGCTGATGACTAAATATTCATTTTCAAAATGAAGTAGCTGCTTTAGGGACAAATAATCATTTTCCGTATAATCCCCTGCAATTTGCTCCATCAATTCTTCAAATGCCCCGATTTCCCCGGCTTGTACAGCTAACTCGATTTTAGCTGAATAAGCCATCAGGCTCCTTAGTGTTTCCACGGATAGCACATCCTGCCGATACACTCGGTTTTCTGTTTTCTCCAATAAATTGCTATTTAACAGAACCTGTTTCGCATGCTGATAGGAATCGACTAATTTGGTACTTTTATCAACGGCTTTTCCAACTGCAATCGGGCACGAAATATGAATGACATTCTTAATCGTCTTATAGATTTGTGCTAACAGTTCCTCAACCCGTTCAAACTGGTTCCAGAAGATAATAACAATTTCACCCTTATTACCTAAATAACGAAATCCAATCCCACATTCATTTTCCAGCAAAAGTTCATTAATAATGTTCAAAATCGTAAAATAGGCTAAATCGCGATCACCTTGAAAGGCCTCGCTAGCCTTTCGATTGATTCGGACAAGAGCGACTGTATAATGTTGTGAGGGATGAAAGCCGAATTCCTCATACAAATCTTCCTCAATGCTATCGCTATTGATTAACTGGGTAAGCTTTCGATCCCGGTAAACAGGCTTCATCTCATTCATTAATTGCGCGCTGCTCGCCTTTCGCTCCCTATCTGCTTCTTCTTTCTTCCATTCATTAACCGCATTTTCCAATGTATGATTTAGAATCTCTGGATCAACAGGCTTTAATAGATAATCCATACTCCCGAAATGGATGGCTTTACGCATATAATGGTAATCATCATAGCCAGTTACAACAATCGTTTTGCTTGCGGGCTGATTTTCTTTAATCCACTCTAGCAAGAGTGTGCCATCCATTTTCGGCATTTTCATATCTGAAAAAATGATCTGTGGCCTGTATGTTTGAATCAGCTGGATCGCCTCTTCGCCATTTGCCGCCTCATAAATTTCTGTGATCCCGTTCTGCTCCCATTCTCCTAGCAGTTTAATCCCTTCGCGGACATGCTTTTCATCATCAACGATTAATACTTTCATGGATGCTCCACCTCTTTTTGCATAACCCTTGGAATCTGAATCGTAACTGTAAATCCGCCTTCTTCCATACTTTCAACGGACATAGCTGCCTGGGTGCCGTAATAAATCTGCAGACGATCAAAGATGTTTTTTAGGCCGATGGATTCTCTTTGTTTTCCTTCAATGATGTGGCCTCCAAATAATTCCTGACGGATCCTGTCCAAATGTCCCTCTGTTACGCCGACTCCATTATCCTTGACACTAATGCTAACCATATCATCATCGTTTAAGTATGCTTCGATATGAATCACTGCTTTTTCGACCTGTTGATCAAAACCATGCTTAAAACAATTTTCCACAATCGGCTGTAAAATCATTTTGGGGACAAGGATCTCTTCAACCTCTTTTTCTACTGTGATATGAAAGTCGAGCTGCTCGTCAAAGCGCTGTTTTTGTAATGAAAGGTAGGCTTTAACATGCTTAATCTCTTTTTCAAAGGGAACTATATCTTCCTTCATGTTCATGCTGTATCGCATGATATTAGATAAGGACGTCAACAACGAATACACAGGGACGGCATTCATTTTAAGCGCTTGGGTGCCAATCGACTGAAAGGCATTATATAAAAAATGCGGATTGATTTGCGATTGCAGAACCCTCAGCTGGGATGATTTATTTTCAAGTTCTAATTTATATTCTCGTAAAATTAATTCGTTGATTTGATCAATCATTCGTTTAAAATGGCGGCCAAGCATGCCGATTTCATCGTTCCCCAACGAGTCAAAATCTGCCTCAAGCTCACCCTTCTCTACCTTTTTCATATTACTAATCAATACTTTAATTGGAGCGGTAATCTTGAATGAGATGGCCATAGTGGCAAATAAAACAACCACAAGCGTAATCAATCCTATTACAATATTGATTATCGCCGTTTGTCTGGCGCCTTGATAAAGAACATCATAAGGAATACGTTTTACAATATACCAATCCTTATATGGCGCGGAAAAACTTTCATAGACAATGACACCTGAAAATTGTTTATCCTTCCATTCTATGCTTTTTTCCCCATGCGGTCTCTGCTTCACATCTTTGTACCACTTTTCATTGTTCCTTTTTCCAATGTCTTTCTCTTTAGAAGAGTAAATAATTGTACTATTTTCATCCATTATGTATAGGTCTTCTACATCTTTTGTATATAATCGACCGGCAATTGCACTAATTTTTGAAAGATTGATATCAATGGACAAAAAACCTAAAAAACGGTCTGATGGTAAGTCAATTAGAGAGTTATGGAAGCTTAACACATCCTTCTTCTGGGAATTTGGAATAACTGATTGCTGATTATAGCTATAAATTTCATGCGGTGGCTGAATCACCGAAAAATCATTAGAATGATGTAACCGAGCGTAATAAGGATGTGAAAATATATTTTCATACTTCCCGCGGCCGCTGATTCTTGAATGATAATTGGTATAAGAATCCTTTCCTTTATCAATATAAATATGCATTTGTTCAATTTCAGGGCGGGAATTAAATAAATAGGCTAGTGCTCTGCGTACCTCTTCCTGATTCGTAATGAAGTCCTGTGAGATCCCATCTCTCATCACGCTCATAAACGGTGTATAGCGATAAAGCACCGTTGACATTTGCGCGACATCGTCTAAATAAACGGTAAGCTCCTCTTCCCCTTTTTTTATCAGCTCATGATTTGTTGAAACAAAGCGCTTATTGAGTGATTGGGTCGTCTGATAATAGGTAATGGCGATGGAGGTTCCAAACGGGAGAACCGTTGCTGCCATTAAAAAAATAATTAATTTTTTTCGGATGCTCCATCCCATGTCCTATTGGTTAGTTTTCCTACTTGAATTAGGACCTAACCTTCCTCCCTTGCTAAACATTTTTCAGTGACCTTCCTTGTAAAAAGGGGATTTCCCTTATAGTATCATAATTTAGCAAGGCCTTTCATATAAGGGGGGAATATTTTGAATCTTAAAGACTGTTCAATATTTTCCACCCTTTTGGTCAATGTAAGCCGTTTCATAAACTTCTAAAATCACTAAAATAAAGGTATAGGAGGTGCGGTCGTGAATAACCAAAGTAAAGTAGAAACCGTAGAAAATGCGGCCTTAAATCATCGGACAAACTCGAAAATCCAAGAACCAGTTTCCTTAAATAAACGGAAGAAGCTGAAAGATGCAGGGTTATTCGCCCTATTCGTTGGACCAGTCTTCCTTGCGTTTACGTTGATCGTCTTAGTCCCTTTCTTTACAGGTATTTATTATTCCTTTACAGACTGGAACGGCATCACAGGGGACATCAAATGGGTTGGACTGGATAACTTTAAATATTTATTTACCGAGGACAAACAATTTCAGCAGTCCTTCCTTCTTACAACAAAATATACAGTAGTTGCCATTATTTTAACGAATCTCATTGGATTTGGATTAGCATTGCTAGTCACCCAGATGTTGAAAACGAGAAACATCTTGCGAACCGTTTTCTTCATGCCAAATATGGTGGGTGGCCTTTTACTAGGTTTTATCTGGCAGTTCATTTTTGTAAAAGGCTTTGCTTCTCTCGGACAGTTAACCGGGATCCCATTTTTTGAATTAGCATGGCTTGGGGATGCCAATACAGCATTCTGGGGAATTGTCATTGTCAGTGTTTGGCAAGGTGCAGGCTACATTATGATTATCTATATTGCTGCATTGCAAAATGTCCCGCAGGAATTAATTGAAGCAGCGAAAATAGATGGAGCGAATAGATGGCAGATCCTCCGCCACATCACGATGCCACTTGTAGCACCGGCCGTAACGATCTGTTTATTTTTAACAACAGCTTCATCATTTAAGATTTTTGACGCAAACCTGTCGTTAACAAACGGAGGTCCATTTAAATCAACAGAGATGTTAGCGCTTAACATTTATACAGAAGCTTTTGTCAACAACCGCTATGGTATTGGTGAAGCAAAGGCATTAATTTTCTTCATCGTTGTTGCAGCGATCACCGTCCTTCAAGTAACGATTTCGAAGAAGCGGGAGGTTGAATCATAATGGGAAACAAGTATACAGGAAAGACATTTATTGGTGAAATCTTTGCCATCCTGCTTGGACTTGTCTTTTTAGTTCCATTCTATTATTTGATTGCAAACTCCTTGAAACCGTTCGCTGAAATACTAACGAACACATCTGCCTTACCAAAGGTATTAATGTTAGACAACTATGTGAACGCTTTTGAAAAATTGGACTATCTAAAGGTTTTTACCAATTCATTGATTATCACAGTTGTGAGTAATGTTGTCTTGGTTATCTTTTGCTCCATGGCAGCGTACATGCTCGTTCGAACAAAAAAGAAAATCAGCAATATCATTTTCATGACTTTCGTTGCGGCCATGATTATTCCCTTTCAATCGATAATGATTCCGCTGATCAAAACAGCAGGCAATTTGGGAATGTTAAATAGCGTTTGGGGTCTTGTCATCATGTACCTTGGTTTTGGATCCGGAATGACTATCTTCTTATATCACGGATTTGTTAAAGGAATCCCGGTAGAACTTGAAGAAGCAGCCATCATTGATGGATGTTCAAGGTTTGGCGTGTTCTGGAGAATTGTGTTTCCACTATTAAAACCAATCACGGTAACCATTGTCATCCTAAACAGCCTATGGATTTGGAATGATTACTTATTACCATCTCTGGTCCTACAAGATCCTGGATTAAGAACCATTCCATTAGCAACATTCTTCTTCTTTGGCCAGTATACAAAGCAATGGGATTTAGCACTGGCAGCACTTGTTCTTGGTATCATACCTTTGTTAATTTTCTTCTTCTCAATGCAAAAACACATTATCAAAGGGATTACCAGTGGTTCAATAAAGTGATTTTTTTCTATAGGAACAACCTCTGCTGTTTGTATTTTACAGACAGCAGGGACTTATATAAAAATTAGATTTACAAACCAGGAGGGAAAACAAATGGCTTTCAAAAAATATTCAATCGCAGCAGGGATTTTATCAGCTTCACTTCTTTTAGGGGCTTGTGGCAATAGCAACAGTGCATCCGGGGATAAGAAAGACGGCGGCAGCAAAGATGGAAAGGTAGTTGTTGATATCTTTAACGGAAAGGTTGAAATTGCCGATCAATTGAAAGCGTTAACAGACAAATATACTAAAGAGCATCCAGATGTTACGTTTAACATTGAATCAGTCGGTGGCGGTGCAGATGGCTCTGCAGCTCTAAAAGCCAAATTTGCTTCCAACAAAGCACCGGATATCTTTGGTAACGGCGGCTATCAAGAAGCTGTTACTTGGAAAGATAAATTTGAAGATTTATCTGATCAGCCTTGGGTGAAAGATGCTTATGAAAATGCATTAAAACCAATGACAATGGATGGCAAAATCTACGGACAGCCTGTTAACATGGAAGGCTACGGATTCGCTTATAATAAAAAATTATTTGAAAAAGCCGGCATTAAAGACCTGCCTAAAACATATTCAGAGCTAGAAGCAGCAGCGAAAAAACTGAAGGATGCTGGAATCACTCCTTTCTCAGTTGGCTATGCTGAGTGGTGGGTCTTAGCAAACCATGGTCTAAACGTTCCATTCGCTTACCAACAAGCTGATGCTGAAAACTTCATCCCAGGCTTAAACGAAGGTAAATCTAAAATTGAAGGCAACAAATACTTCCAAGATTACTTTAAGTTGGTTGATTTAACCGTTAAATACGGTAACAAAAATCCATTAACAACAGACTACAACACAGAAGTTACCCAATTTGCTAACGGCGAAACAGCTATGATTCAGCAAGGTAACTGGATCCAGCCAATGCTTGATAAATTAAATCCTGGCATGGAAGTTGGCTTTATTCCATTAGCACTTACTGATGATGCTGCACAAGCAGATAAATTAATGGTTGACGTTCCAACGAACTGGGTTGTTTATAATAAAGCTCCTGATGCAGACAAAAAAGCAGCAAAAGATTTCTTAAACTGGATGGTTTCATCTGATGCAGGAAAAGAAGCTCTTGTAAAAGAATTCAAGTATCTTCCTGCCTTCAAAACAATTGAAGCAAAAGCAGAAGACATTGGGCCGCTAGGTGCTGATCTTCAGAAATATTCACAAGAAGGCAGAACTTACTCTTGGCAGTTCATGAAATATCCTGATGGTGCAGGCCAAGAATTCGGTGCAACACTACAAGCATATGTAGGCGGTCAAAAATCTGCTGACGAAGCAATGAAAGCACTTGATGCAACATGGGCTAAGTTAAAAAAATAATTAGGCTTACAAGTCGGACTCCTCTCACAGCGAGAGGAGTTTTTTATTTTTATATAAAAATATCCCCGCCTTACTGCCTTTTTATAAGGAAGTGACCGAGGATTTTAATTCTTTATTATTCTTCGCTGTCTGGAGTGTTCACCATGATTCCAGCGACTTGTGTTAAGCGATCGTAAAAATCTAATCCTGCCGGGTTTTGATCAAGGCCAATCTCCTGAAAGGCTTCTCTCATACAGCGAAGCCAGCACTCTGCTCTTCTAGGAGTTACTTCAAATGGCAGGTGTCGATCCCTCATCGCTGGCGGACCAAATTCCTGGCTATAAGTGCCGGTCCTCCTAAAAATTGCGGCAGAAACATCCTTTGCTTTCGTTTAATTTCTTCCATATCCCCTTCAAATAATGGTGCCAATTCGGGATCGTCATAGACACGCGGATAAAACGCATTGACTAGCTGATCAATCGTATCTTGCCCGCCAATTTCGTTATAAAGTGATTTAAAAGTATATTCCAATTTTTTCTCACCATCCACTTTTATTTTTCCCCTGTTTGTAATAATTATAATGATAAATCAAAACGCATTTCGTGATATAAATCACACTAATCCCACATTCTCAAAACTTTCCATTCGTTTCAAATCACTTTTTTCGAAAGGTATGGTATTCTGATATAATATGACGGTTTCGTGATGGGAATAGTATTGAGACCAAAACAGGCATCTTTAAGAGGTGATTAAAATGAATAAAGCCTGGATTTATGTGGTTTTAACTTGTTTGTTTGAATTAATTTGGGTGTACGGTTTTAATACAGCGGAGACATGGTGGGAATGGGGAATAGTAATTGGGATTATCTTAATTGATTTTCATTACCTTCCTAAAGCATGTGTGAGCCTTCCTACAGGGACGGTTTATGCCGTTTTTTCTGGGGTAGGCACAATCGGAACAGTATTAATGGATGTCTTCCTTTTTGGCGGGAGTTTCAATACGGCCATGTTTCTGTTTGTTGTTCTTATCGTAATCGGCGTCATCGGTCTAAACCTTGCTGACAACAAAGCAGTGGAAAAAGAAACCATGAAAGGAGCTGCCTAAAAGTATGGGCTGGTTGTTTGTTCTTTTGGCAGCTGCAGGTGAGGTTGCCGGTGCCGCCGGGCTAAAATTATATAGTCAGCGGAAGACATTTAAAAACGGAGTGCTTTATATAGGCGGATTCAGTGCTTCATTTGCCTTTTTATATACTTCATTTCAATTCGTGCAGCTAAGTGTTGCCTATATCGTTTGGGTTGGCATTGGAACGGCGGGTGCTGTACTCATAAACATCTTTCTATTTGGAGAATCGAAAAACGTCGGACGGATTTTAAGTGTTGTGTTGATTATCATTGGGGTCATAGGATTAAAGGCATTTTCCTAATGTGCCAGGAAGGTTGTGGGTAAAATAACTCAGAGCGGAGCGCCCTTCTCTGAGTTATTTTTGATTCGCGATTCGTTCAATTTCTTGTGAAGAATAGGTGAATACACCATTTGCGTCTGACTCAGCCACAATGGCCATTGCTTTAGCAACTTTTTTTGCTTCGATTGCTTTATAGGGGCGCATCGGTCCTATCATAATTATATTTAATAAACCACTTGCTTTCGCTCCTAGTTTTTCTCCAAAACGAAACTCTTTACGCTCCCCCAATAGCAATGACGGGCGAAAAATATGTAATGATGGCAGATGTATTGTTTTTAACGATTTCTCAACATCACCTTTGACGCGATTGTAGAAAAAACGTGAATTGGAATCAGCCCCCATCGCTGAAACAATGAGAAATTTTTCTGCATCGCCCTTTATCGCTAATTTTGCGGCTTCTAACGGGTAATCGTAATCTACTTTTCGAAATGCTTCCTTAGACTTTGCTTTTTTAATCGTTGTTCCTAAACAGCAAAATACATCTGTTACCTGAAATAATTCTGGGTAGGCTTCCAGTTGGTCAAAATCAACTGTACGCTGTTCGCAGATTGTCGATTCAAAATTTTCAATTGGCCTGCGGACTAGCAAATGAATTTTGTAATAGTGATTTCGCTGAATGAGTGTTTTTACTAACTCATTGCCGACGAGACCGCTTGCACCTAAAACGAGCGCTGTTTTTTTATTGTTCACTTGATTGGGTCTCCTCCTTTTAAGCACTTTTATTTAAAACAACTTTTCATAACAAAAGTACGTTCCATGGCCAGCAGGCTTTGAGGAAAAAAATACTTCACCGGTTTTGTTATATCCCCGTTTTTCATAAAAGCCTAAAGACCCTTTATTTCCAGAGTAAGCATCAAGCCGTATTCCGTCATATCCTTGTTCCTTAGCCATATTTTCCGCAAATTGCAGCATGGTTCCTCCAAAGCCTTTTCCTTGAACGGATGGATGAGTACAGAAGGAATGGAGGATTAAATATTTTCCATCCTTGTTAGACCAATTTACGTCATCCCATTCAGAAATTTGCCATTCGTTTAATACCATAGCTCCAAGGGTTTCTGATTCACTATGTAACATAAACATCTCTTTTTCGTTAATCGTGTGTTCAAAATACTCTTTATTCGGATACTCGACATCCCATTGATAGATTCCCTTTTGTTGCAGTTCTTCTTTACAATCTTGAAACAGTTGGTCAATGCTTGTTAAATCTCCGACTGCTGCAAGTGAAATTTGTTCTTCCCCCATACCTTTTTCCCCTTTAAATTTTATTGTCAGGTGCTACTAATTCCACTTTAATTCTGTCCGGATCTTCAAAATAAACGGCATAATGCAAATCCCCTCCGGCATATGGATGCTTATCCTGATACAGAATAGTAATCCCTTTTTCCATTAATTGTGCCGTTATTTGATTGACGTGTTCCTTGGTTTTTGCATGAAAGGCCAGATGATTCAGACCGACTCTAGAGCGGTGATAGGGAATATCCAGAAACCGCTTATCCGTTTGAACAAAAACAAGATAAGTTTCTCCATATTTCCAACTGATGCCTGAATCCCATTTCTGATATGTCTCGTAGCCTAATTCTGTTAAAAACCAATCCCAGAATTCGATGGTTTTGGTTAAGTCAGATACATAGATTTCAAGATGATGCAGCATGCTGATTTCCCCTTTCCAATAATCCCATTGTAGCATTTGCTAACAAAGAACAAACAGAAATTTCTGTTTTTCTAACCGTGAAAAACAAAAAAATCCTCCATTCAAAAAAACACCACAAATGGAGGGAGTAATCCAACTTGCGGTGTCTTGCGTTTATGAGAAGAATCTTTGAATAATAGTTTTCGGCTTTTTTCGTATTTTTTCAGCTATTGCTTGAAAACCGTACATCAGAACTGATTTAGCCATAAATAAAATTCCCATTTGGTAATGCTTCATTCTGACAAGAGAAACAATCCCCATATTTCTGAGGGTGATCATCCCTGGGAAAACAAACAAAAAGTTCGTGATTGTATTTAACAAAAGGAAACGGCGAAATTTCCCAAAGGAAAACTTTAATATCCAGATTGAGCCTACAAAAAGTGGCCCGATGATAAAGGGAATTTCGCCCATAGTTTTAGGAATAAGTTTCTCATAAAATCGCCACCAAACCCGTTTTTTTGCTATCAGACTTTCAACAGTAACCCAAATACAAACAAACAGGGCCCCCGGGTAAAATCTCCGAAATGACTTTTTCCCTAGGAGCGGCAATGAAAGCCATGGTACTAACATCATAGCGAGTAAGAACATTTTATTATGTTTCATCAATCAGCCATTCCTTTTTTCTTTTAGGATGCACAAATTGGTAAAATTTTATAATCGGTGTGTTATTTTTTGAAAAGTAGGCAAATTTGGAATAGAATGTAATTATATTTGGATGGGGGAATTTTTATGACAACAATTCAACGAGTTGGACAAATTGGGGTACCTGTGAAGGATATCGATCGAGCGATTACATTTTATAAGGATGTACTGAAGCTTCCGCTGCTGTTTAATACAGATACGATGGCATTTTTTGAGTGTAATGGGATGCGTCTCCTTCTCAGCCTACCGGAGAAGGAACAATTTGCGCATCCAAGTTCGGTGATTTATTTTAATGTTGATGCTATCAAGGCTGCCTATCAGGACCTTATTGAAAAAGGAGTAGCTTTTATTGATGAACCACATGTTGTTGCGAAAATGGGACAAACCGAAACATGGATGACGTTCTTTAAAGATACGGAAGACAACATCCATGCGTTAATGAGCGAGGTTCAAAATTAGGGATGCAAGGGATACCGTTTTGAGGCGGTATCCTTTATTTTTCCAAAATAGTGTCATTGACTGGTGCTTTTTTTTATATTAATATAGTAGATTGCAAGTATTATATAGTAACGTGGTTCGAGAACCTCCCACGTAAAAAAACTAAGGAGAAATGAATATGGAGAAAACATCTAATACATTGGCACAACCAATGGGTGCTAATGCAGGGGCTAGTGCCTCTGGAGCTGCTACAGCCGGCAAACCGCGCAACAATGTGCAAGGGATTGTCGTAAACGGGATTATTGCTGCATTGTACATTGCAGTCTCGGCCTTAATCCAGCCGTTTGGATTTACCCAAGTCCAGTTCCGTGTATCGGAAATGTTCAATCATCTTATCGTTTTTAACAAAAAGTACATTTACGGTATCGTTCTTGGTGTATTTTTAACAAATTTATTCTTTTCACCAATGAAGGCCTATGACCTTATTTTCGGTGTCGGCCAATCGGTAATTGCCTTATTAATCACGATTGCGTGCGCACGCTTTATTAAAGGCATTTGGGCGAGGATGATTGTCAATACACTTGTCTTCACATTTACGATGTTCTTAATTGCTCTGGAACTGCATTTGGCGTTTGATTTGCCATTCATGTTTACATGGTTAACAACTGCAGTGGGTGAATTTGTCGTGATGGCGGTTGGTATGCCAGTCATGTATGTAATTAATAAACGTGTTCAGTTTAATAAAATGGTGTAAATAAGAAAAGCGGAAGGCGCCCGTCTATCGGCGTATGGCCTGGAGCTGGACAATAAATAGCAAGAGGTGCTGCTTAAGTTGACTAAAGCAGCACCTCTTTTTTAATTTTTCTAGCTGAGTATTCTTTTGATCTTTTGGATCTCATCCCCGTTGATTCGATTGCGGAAGTCTCCATCAATCCTTACTGCGGAGCCAAAATGATATTCTGCTGCCTGAAGTTGGTCGTGAATGTATCCGATATTTTTTGTGGATAGACCTGAACCCGGCATGATGGTTGGGGAGGTTACGGATTTCTGCGACTGCTCAATCATTCTTTTTAAATTATCAAGCCCTTCGTGCGCGGTCGGTTTACCACCTGATGTCAGAATTTGATCTACATGATATGGTGATTGACAGAGCGATTGATAAGCCTCGATAGAATTTGTTTGATCAATCGCACGATGGAACGTTACGGTTAGGCCTTTCGCATCTTCTAACACCATTGAGAGCATGTCAAAATCTACTTTGCCCTGATTGTTTATTGCCCCGAAGACAATTCCCGCCGCGCCCAATTCTTTAATTACTTTTATATCCTCGCGAATGGCCCCCCATTCATCTTTACGATACACAAATGAAAAGCTATGCGGCCGTACCATGACCATAACAGGAATCTTAACACTCTGGACAACTGTTTTAATGATTCCGTAACTGGGTGTCAGTCCGCCTTCTGTCATGGCGGAAACTAACTCAAGACGGTCAGCGCCATAGGCCTCCGCTGTTTTGGCATCTTCATCATTTAAGACAATAATCTCTATTTTGCTCATCTAAAAAAACCCCTTTTTCATAGAAAAATATTTATAATACGTTTCCGTTTGCGACCGCTTCACGCAGCCATTTTTCTCAAATACCCCTTGCATTTTCTTATTTGCTATATCCGTGCTTCCAATGTAATAGGATGCCCCCATTTCCTTTAAAGCCCATAAGGATTGGAGATGCATCGCGCTGCTGAGGCCTTTCCTCCTCATTTTTGGTAATAGACCAAAATAAAATAATCGGCCCTCATCTGTTGTCCCTGGCTCGATGTGAGGGATGGAAATTCCAATCGGATGATTTTGCAAAAAATACACTCGGCATGAATTTTCCCAGTTTACCCCTAATTCACTTTTTACAGACATGAGGTGCTGGTCCATCGTTAAGGAGGAATCTTTATTATCTGACCCTGCCATACATTTTTCCCAGAGCTGTTTAAAATCCGTTTCAGAAAAAAAAGAGTTCGCTATGGAAGCCCATTTAAATGGGGGTTTCCATTCTTTAAGGTTCTTTAAATCCCTAGATACCTCAACCCTTGAAGAATAATATTCAAACCCATTTCTTAGGAATAATTCCGATATATACTCAGATTCAGGCGATCCCATTTCCAATGAAACACCAATTCTCTCCAATCCCCATCTTGAACAAAGATCTATTAATGAAAGGATATCTTGCTCCAAAATGAATCCTGCTGGGTTTTTCTTTTGTTCGAGTGTGATGTACGTCGGAAAACCGTTTAGTATTTTAAAGGTAATCCCTACTAACTTCTCTACTAACAATATATTAAGCATTTTTTCACTACCTTTCACCTACTATTTTAATTAAAAGGTAGAAAAGGAAACACAACAAAATTGTGAACATTATCATCTTATTATTTTTGATTGTTTTGAATATTATGGTAGGATTGAATTGTGAAAAAGCCGTGAGATTAGAAGGGAGAGAACGAAATAATGTTACAGCGTCCAGTAGAAAATGAATATCCTGAGTATTATGTACCTTATGTAAATTTGGTAGCAGATGGTGACCTTGTATCGATTTTAAAAGAGAATTTAGATGAAACAATTGCTCTTTTTAAGGAGGTAACGGAGGAGGAAGGTCATTTCCGTTATGCCCATGGTAAATGGAGCATTAAAGAAGTTCTTGGTCATATGACTGACACCGAAAGAATAATGAGTTACCGCCTGCTTCGTGTTGGCCGCGGGGACCAGACACCATTGGCAGGCTTTAACGAGAACGATTATATTAATGGGTCCCAGTTCGACCAACTATCGAATAAAGCGATCCTTGAGGACTTTACGGCAGTACGAAATGCCACCATCACCCTAATGCAAAACATGGCGGATGAGACTTGGGCCCGAATAGGCTTTGCCAACGGAACAGAAGTCACCACCCGTGCCATCGGCTACATCATCGCAGGCCACGCCATCCACCATGGCAAAATCATCAAAGAAAGATACCTAACTGGACTAAAATAAATAACGTGGTTGTAGTGCAAATGGTACCTGTCGCCAATTTTACTGTTGCGAACATGCGTTCTTTGTTTTATAATTGAATTATCGGTAATACTAGGATGTGGCTGCTTTAATTGGTGATTGTCAGCGAGATGCCTGTCTTTTGGACTATCGAATAAAGCAAGTAACTATTCTAATGTGACAAGGAGAGATTTAATTATGACAGTACGATTAATTCCCTATTTAGTGATGGACGGTAATGCAAAGGAAGCGATTGAGTTTTATCAAAAGGCATTGGATGCACAGGTTCTTTTTAGCCAGACTTTTGGAGAAATGCCGGAAAACCCGGAGTTTCCTCTGCCTGCAGAAGCAAAAGATCGTGTAAGTCATGCAACAATTAAAGTTGGTGAGACAGAGCTAATGTTTTCTGATACCTTCCCTGGTCAGCCACATCAAAGCGGAACTCAAGTGACCATCTGTATTACCACTGACGATGCTGAAAAAGCTCGCAAATTTTTTGATGCACTAGAGGATGGCGGTCAAGTGCAAATGCCGTTCCAAGAAACCTTCTTTAGCCCCGGTTATGGTACTGTAATAGACAAGTTCGGAGTAACCTTCCAAGTTTTCACAGAAGGTAAGCATTAATTTATTAAAATAACTAAACGGTTCTGTCAGCAACATTAGTGACAGAGCCGTTTTGCTTTTTTGCGCGGCATTTACAATACTGATTCATTATCTACAATCTATAATTAGAAATAAACTGTAAAAATTCTCTTTGTTTGGAATGATCATATTTCATGATGGCATACGTGTTAGCTTCAGGCAGTTGGATGGAATGACAGTCTACCTCTAGTAATCTCCCTTCTAATAATTCTCTCCTGACCGTCGATGTCGGCAGAAATGATACCCCCAGCCCCTCTACAATAAATCTTTTCGTGATATGAACCTGAGATACTTTCATCATCCGTACACTTGGATATTTATTTTTTACCATTCTGCAAAGAAGATCCCAATAACTTGGATGATTGTGGGTTATTAGATAATTAGTTGTTAACACTTCCTCCTCGTCCAATGGAGGTGCAGATTCAGAATCCCTTCCATCATGAGGAGCAACTAAAATGACTCTATCCTTTGATAAAAGCTCACTAATCATAGTTGGATGGTTGCTGTTTAAGCACGATAGCCCCAGATCTACTTCTTCATTTAAGACCGCCTGTTCGATATCGACGGATTCAATTATTTTGACTGAAATCTCTACTTCCGGGTATTGCTTTGTATAGCTTTTTAGAACATATGGCAGGATCGTATCCGCGATCAGCGGTGAAATACCTAGTGATAACTTTCTTGTATATCCCTGACTAAAAGAGGTAATATCCTCTAGTCCACGTTGATAAACTTCCAGTAATCTCTTCGCATGACCCAAATATTGTTTTCCCTCTTCAGTAAGTTTTATTTTTTTCCCATTCCTATGAAATAACAGGATGCCGAGCTCTTTTTCCAGCTGTTTAATATGGACCGTGACGGAAGGCTGCGAAATATATAGTAGCTCTGCCGTCCTGCGAAAATTCCCACAATCTGCTGCTGTTATAAATGTGTTAAGCCATTGAAATTCCATACACCGCTCCTTATTAAAAATAGTAATCAATTACTTTAATATTATTCAATATTCTTAATTATATTTATTTTATAAAATAACACTATATAAGGAAAGAGGTGTTTTTTATGATACAAAAAGGTTTGAAAGGCATTGTTGCAGCAGAAACATTAATTAGTCATATTGATGGGGAAAAAGGCCAGTTGTTTTATCGGGGTTATGAAATAAAAGAAATTGCGAAAAGCTACTCCTTTGAGGAGGCTGCCTATTTTCTTTGGTTTGGCCATTTTCCTAATGCTGACCAATTAGGTACGTTGAAAGAAGAATTGAGATGTAATCGTCCACTGCCCGAAAATATAAAGGTCATAATCGATCAGCTTCCTCTGGGAATGGATTTAATGAGTGTGATTAGAACCGCCATTTCAGCAGAAGGCGGCAATGGTGATTATGACTGGCAACCCGAAGTCTCACAGGCTATCAGATTAATTGCGCTGGTTCCTACCATTATCGCCTATCGAAAAAGTCAGGTAGATGGAAATGTAGCCGTGGCTCCACGAAATGATTTAGACCATGTTGAAAATTATTTGTATATGCTGAATGGAAATGTTCCATTGGCTGCCCATGTTGAAGCCCTTGAGACTTACATGACCCTTACCCTAGAGCATGGTATGAACGCTTCTACCTTTTCCGCCAGGGTTACAGCATCAACGGAGTCAGATTTAGTTTCAGCAATTACATCAGCAGTCGGGACAATGAAAGGACCGCTTCATGGCGGTGCTCCTTCAGGAGTCATCGAGCTTCTTGATGAAATTGCCATTGTTGGGGATGCTGAAATGGTGATTAGAGAAAAGGTTTTGCGCGGGGAAAAATTAATGGGCTTTGGGCATAGGGTTTATAAAACTCACGACCCTCGATCGGTCGCTCTAAAAGCAAAATTAATCGAGCTTATTGGAGAAGATGAGTGGCTTGACCTAGCGATGTCTGTGGAAGACACTGCTGTCAGGGTATTGGCTGAATTGAAACCTGGCCGATCACTTTATACAAACGTAGAATTTTACGCCGCCGCCATCATGAAAGCAATCAATATGGATGTAGAGCTATTCACCCCTACCTTTACCGCAAGCAGAATCGTCGGATGGACAGCACATGTCATAGAACAGTCCGAAAACAACACCATCTACAGACCCCAATCTAAATACATTGGAACCTTCAATTAAAGCGAGCGGACTTATAAATAGTGTATATAGTAGTAATGGTGTCAGGCACCATTACTACCCCCAACGCAGGGTTTTTGCGTTGGGGTTCATTTTTTTTGCGGTTGGGTAGTTTTTTAGGTTTTTTAGCCCATTTTTGTTCGTGCTGAGGCTGGCTGATATTTTCTCATTGGTCCTTTGTCTAGAACCTCTTGAAGATAAGAATTCCCATTTGGACTCGTTTTCTTTAGCAGTTCCAATAAGTATGTAATGTCGTCCATGGCTCTATGTGTTTGATAGTTAGTTATATCATGTGCTTGTAAGATTGTCAGGAGTTTACCATTTGGAAAACCGTAGTTTTTCCATGGAATATTTCTCATCGTACAATACCACTTTAAATCGTTGACTTCCGGATACATGTGATAAAGAAAGCTGCGGTCGAAGGAAGCATTATGGGCAAACACAGTGTCCGCGCGATGAAAATAGGTTTTTATTTTCACATCATAAAAGCTTTTTCCTTTGACCAACTCATAAGGAATTCCATGAACCCTGTATGCTTGGTCATAGTTGTTCCGAGCTGAATTCGAAAGCGGCTCCCGTAAAAAGGAATCTTCGTCAATAATATCAATGATTTCACCAGAATCAGATCGATAGGTAAATAACTTTAAAGCTAATTCAATCACTTCATCTTTGGTAGGACCCAAACCAGTCGTTTCTACATCCAAAACCAAACCATATTTTACTAATCCTCGCACCGTCATCATTCCTTAATACTTAAGTTTTCCACTATTATAACAAAGCTTTCCGAACTATTACATCTCCAAAATGTCCCTAATGGTATCCTGATAGACTTAGAAAGATTCCTTTTTTATCCCCATCAGCCCTATGTTATGATATAGTTACCAAACTCAAAAATTCATTTGCAATGGAGATGACCACTTTGATTCAATACCACGAGCTTCATCACGTTAGTCTAACTGTAACCGATTTAGAGCGTGCAAAACATTTTTATAGTGAAATCCTCTGTTTAAAAGAACTCAAGCGGCCTGCCTTCGATTTTCCAGGTGCATGGTATGAAATAGGAAACCAACAGGTTCACCTCATTGTCCTCCCGACCTCACAAACGATCCGTCAAGATAAATATTTAAACAGCCGGAAAGGACATTTTGCGCTTAGAGTAAAATCTTACGATGAAACCCTTAACTGGCTGAAGCAACATGATGTACCCATGTATCAACCTCAAAAAAGTGCCAGCGGTTTTGCACAAATTTTTTGCGCCGATCCTGATGGGAATCTAATCGAACTAAATGTGGATAAGAGAGATTTATAAAGTAAGCAGCTGAAGGCTTTATGGAGATTATCGTTCTTCTCCTATTCCAGCAAGAAATGCCTTAAGAATAATCGATAGGCTCTCATCCAAATCCAGTGTCATCTTAAAACCGCCTTTTTGCTCTAAAGCAGAAAAGCCATGTAAAATACTGCGTAACCCCCTGACGGCGTGCAGGGCAAGATTCCCTTCCAATTGGTATGCTTGGAGTACCCGTATGGAAAGGTCAACGATTTTTGCCCCGGCCTGTTGCACATCCTCATCCTCCGGGTCGGGGGCAAACAATGTCGCCTCATAAATACCGGGATGCTTCCGAGCAAAATTGACATATGCCTTACTAATTGCCAGGACAGCCTCGGTGCCTGACACCCCAATCGCAGCATCGGCCATGACCTCATTTAAGCGGTCGAATCCGTGAATGGCCAATTTTTTTCTCAAACCTGGAAGCCCATCAAAATGGTTATATAATGAAGGCGGGCGAATTCCTAATTTCTTCGCCAAATTTGCAAGTGTAACCTCATGCATTCCTTTTTGATCAGCAATCTCCCCTGCTGCTTCTAATATGGTTGTTAAATCAAGTCCAATTTTAGGTCTTGGTGACATAGTCTCTGCTCCTCTACCCTATTTTGCGCTCTAAACTTGAGGCTGCTTGTTCCATAACTTGCAATGGATTTTCAACCATTTCTCCGTGGCCAACCGCAAGCAGCTTTGGCTGATAGCTTATTAGTTTTTTGGCACTTGCTAGCGCCGTTTTCTTGCTCCAAGTACCAAAGGCTGGAAAAGGAAACCATGGCTTCATGTCCCCTGCCACGGCAATACCACCTCTTGTTTGAAAGGCATCACCGGCAATCAGTGCCTTTGTCCGTAAATCTAAAAAGGACATCGAGCCTGGTGTATGTCCCGGCGTTTCGATAGCGGTTAACGAACCGACAAAATCACCTTCCTTCAATAATATATTAGCTCTTGTTTTTATTTTTTTCGGTACACCGCCTTTAATCGGTGTTTGCTCTTCATGTGGGTCAAGGGAACGATCATCATTCATTAATCTGTGATCACGGGCAGAAATATAAACAGGTATCTCCGGCATTAACACTTTTATAGAATCGAGTGCACCAACATGATCCTCATGTGCATGTGTTAAAACAATTTTTGTAATCGGTTTTCCAATGGTTTCAGCCGCCTGCAAAATCCCCTTCGTACAAAAGCCAAGTGCTGCATCAATTAATGTTAATCCATCCTCTTCCTCCACCAAATAGCAATTGACAGGAAAAACATTCGCCATGAATGTCACTTGATATAAATAACCGTTTTTGATCATTCTCATTATGGTCATCCCCTTTTAACTAATATCATTAGTTTTATTTTAACTAATACTATTAGTTTTTTCAATACTTTTTGGTAAAATTTCCATTAACTAAAAAGAGCTGGATACCAACTTAAAAATGTTTATCTGTGTCATGTAATATATTTTCGATTCTTACCAAAAGATACTATTAGGTAAATTTATAATTAAGTTGACACTTAATTAAGTATATACTAAAATAAACGCATGATTGAAAAAGTCCTTCATGCAATAGCAGAGCCAAGAAGAAGAGATATTCTCTATCTCATTCGCGACGGAGAACTTACCTCCAGCGCAATTGCATCACATTTTGAAATCTCAGCTCCAGCGGTTTCACAGCATCTCAAAGTTTTGGAACAATCTGGCCTCGTTGTAGTCAGGAGAGACGGAACAAAACGGTACTACGGAATTAGAAGGGATGGTTTTGCTGAATTAAAACAGTACATTGACCGTTTTTGGGATGATAGTTTACTACGTCTGAAAGAAGCAGCTGAAGAAGAAGAAAGGAGAAAAAATGATGAAAACAAACCATGATACCATTACGAAAGAGATTTTTATCGAGGCACGGCCTGAAACATTATTTTCTTTTTTTACGGATGCAGAAAAAATGGTCCGCTGGATGGGGAGACAAATCCTTCTCGAACCAAAAATCGGCGGTAAATATCGAATCGATGTCAATGGCAGCGATATTGCCATGGGAGAATATGTAGAAATAGTGCCTTATGAAAAAATCGTCATGTCCTGGGGCTGGGAGAAATCAAAAATGGTCCCTCCTGGTTCAAGTAAGGTTGAATTCCGATTAACGCCAACAGAAAATGGGACGAACCTAGTATTAACTCATTATGATTTGCCAGTCGAAGAAATTCCGTCACATCAGCAAGGCTGGTCTCATTATATGCCGCGCATTAAAGATTTTGCGGAAAGCAAAGACCCGGGTATTGACCCATGGTCTGTTGTGGCGATGCACTAATTTTTATTAAAAAATTTTAAGGAGAGGTTATAACATGACTAAAACCATTCATCAAGAAGTAGTTTTCAATGCGCGCCCAGGACGCATTTATGAAGTACTGTCGGATTCTAAGCAATTCAGTGAAATGACTGGGGGTGCACCAACTGAAATTAGCCCGGATGCTGGTGGTACCTTCTCATGCTTTGGCGGCATGATTCATGGAAGAAACATTGAATTAGTTCCAGGTGTGCGCGTTGTCCAAGCATGGCGAGTAAAAAACTGGCCAGAAGGTGTTTATTCGATCGCTATGTTCGAACTGAAGGAGCAAGACTCCAAAACCCTTTTGGTTTTTGAGCATATTGGTTTTCCTGAAGAAGAAGGAGAACATCTTGCTGTAGGCTGGGGAGAAAATTATTGGACCCCATTAGAGAAATATTTAGGTTAATAGTGGTAAAATTCATCACATTATTTCAAACTTAACTAGTTGAAATAATGTGTTTTTTTATTCATCGAACAAAACAAATACAAGTGTTAATAAAATGTTCAAATTCTTTTTACAGAATTGTGAACCATTGAACAAAATACCCTATTTCTGAGATAAGTTTGTTATATTAACAGTGTACTTAATATATAAAAATTAATTAACAAGGGGATGTTTTACATGGTAGTCAATTGGTTAAGAGAAAATAAAGTTGCCGCTGCAATTTTAACAGTTCTTCGTTTATTTCTTGGTTATTCTTGGTTAACAGCTGGTTGGGGTAAGCTTTCAAGTGGGGCTTTTGATGCTTCTGGTTATTTAAAAGCAGTGATTGCGAACCCAGTAAAAGGTCCAGACGGTAGTGTAGTGTATGGCTGGTATGTTGAATTCCTTAAAGGATTTGCATTACCAAACGTTGATATTTTCAATACGATTGTTCCTCTTGGAGAATTTTTAATTGGATTAGGACTTATTCTTGGATGCTTAACAACAGCAGCAGCGTTTTTCGGACTTGTGATGAACTTTTCTTTCTTCTTAGCTGGAACAGTATCTCATATTCCAACAGACCTTATCATCGGAGCCATTATTCTTTTCGCAGGATTTAACGCCGGCCGTATTGGTCTTGACCGCTGGGTAATCCCGTTCATCCGCAATACTGCATTCAAAGGGAACAAAACGCTCAAACAAAATGTTTAGTACTACAAAAAGTGCCTGAGCCAAAGGCGCTTTTTCTAATTCATCTATTTTAGAAAAACTTGCCTTTTGCAAGTTTTTTTTATTGTAGTAATTGAATTTTCAGGTTCTTCCTGTATAATGATTCCCGAATGGAACAGCTTGGGACTAGATGTAATTGGAAAGAAGGAGGTCACTTTTATGAACGGTGCCATTATTCATTTTAAAAATGTAACCAAACAATATGACAACGATCCGCCTGTCCTAAAGGAAGTAAGCTTTGAGATAGAGCGTGGCAAATTTTATACACTGCTTGGCCCTTCTGGATGCGGTAAAACAACAATATTAAGGTTAATCGCCGGATTTACTGAAGCATCCGAAGGGGAAATTTATTTTAACGGCAAAAAAATCAATCATGTTCCTGCGAATAAACGGCAGGTAAATACCGTATTTCAAGATTACGCTCTTTTTCCCCATTTAAATGTATTTGAAAATGTGGCGTTCGGATTGCGCATCAAAAAAATGAAGAATCCGGAGATAGAACGAAAGGTAAAGGAAGCACTTAGCTTTGTAAACCTTTCAGGCTATGAAACACGCGAAATCAGAGAAATGTCCGGAGGGCAGCGGCAGCGCGTTGCGATCGCCCGCGCCATTGTCAATGAGCCTGAAGTGATTCTGCTTGATGAACCATTATCAGCGCTTGATTTAAAGCTGCGTACCGAAATGCAGTATGAGCTTCGTGAATTGCAGCGACGCCTTGGAATTACCTTTATCTTCGTCACACATGATCAAGAGGAAGCACTGGCGATGTCCGATGAGATTTTTGTCATCAATAAAGGGAAAATCCAGCAAAGTGGCACACCGACAGATATTTACGATGAACCGATTAACCGCTTTGTCGCTGACTTTATTGGCGAATCCAATATTGTCCAAGGCAGAATGATAGAGGATTATCGTGTGGAATTTGTCGGCAGAGAGTTCGAGTGCGTCGACCAGGGGTTAAACACGAATGAGCCCATTGAAGTGGTCATCCGTCCTGAGGATTTAGAAATCACCACATTGGATCGCGGTAAGCTCCAGGTGCGCGTAGACTCGCAATTATTCCGCGGGGTTCATTATGAAATCAGCTGCTATGATAAAGACGGAAATGAGTGGCTCGTCCATTCCACGAAAAAGGCAACCGTAGGCGATGAAATCGGGCTTTATTTTGACCCTGAAGCCATTCATGTTATGCGCCACGGAGAAACCGAGGAAGAATTTGACCGGCGGTTAGAAGCCTATACGGAAGTGGAATCCAATGGAAAATAAACAAACCCGCAGTATATTTATGGTTCCTTATTTCCTTTGGATTGCTCTTTTTGTCATTGCACCCATTTTGCTCGTACTATATTACTCTTTCTTTGATATTGAGGGAAATGTATCACTTGTAAATTATCAAAAGTTTTTCACACCGGTGTATTTAAAGATGACATTCAGCTCGTTTTGGTATGCCTTTTTGATTACAGCTATTTCGCTCTTGGTTGCCTATCCAACAGCCTATTTATTAACAAAAACAAGGCACAAACAATTGTGGCTTTTATTAATCATTGTACCTTCATGGATAAATTTATTGTTAAAGGCATACGCCTTCCTTGGAATTTTCGGTACATATGGAGTGGCAAACAGCTTTTTAAAAATGATTGGGATAGGCGCACAGCAAATCTTGTTTACGGATTTCAGCTTTGTATTTGTCTCAGTTTATATTTTTATCCCCTTCATGATTTTGCCGATCTTCAATTCATTGAATGAATTGAATCCGACCCTTTTGGACGCAGCCGATGACTTAGGGGCATCCAAATGGACGACGTTTCGCCGCGTTATTTTCCCATTAACGATTGACGGGGTAAAGTCAGGCTGCCAGGTTGTGTTCATCCCGGCGCTTTCCTTGTTCATGCTGACCCGATTAATTGCCGGAAACCGCGTCATCACCCTTGGGACAGCGATTGAGCAGCAATTTCTTGTGACGCGGGACTGGGGCATGGGTTCGACGATTGCCGTCTTTTTAATCATTATTATGGTTTTCATTATGATTGTAACGAATACACGAAAGCGAGGTGTGTAATGTGGATAAAAAAATCTCTCCCTTATCAAAGCTATTTCTATTGATGATCTTTTTTATCCTGTATGCACCTATTTTCTTTCTTGTCATCTTCTCTTTCAACAGCGGGGAAACGATGTATAATTTTAAGGGATTCTCGCTTGAGTGGTACCGAGAACTTTTTCAGGATACAAGACTTCTGATTATCGTTTTGAATACTATAGTGGTTGCTTTATTATCAGCACTCTTATCTACGATCATAGGTGTGCTTGGGGCATTGACCATCCATCAGGCGAAAAAAAGACAAACCAAAAATTCGCTGTTATCTTTAAACAATGTGCTTATTGTCAGCCCTGATGTCATCATTGGCGCTTCGTTTTTAATTTTGTTCACGATGGCTGGGATCAAGCTCGGGTTCTATTCGGTGCTGTTATCCCATATCGCTTTTAGCATTCCGATTGTTGTCTTGATGGTGCTGCCAAAGTTGATGGAAATGAGCCCGACGTTAATCGATGCCGCCCGGGATCTTGGTGCAAGCCGTTGGAACGTCCTGACAAAGGTCATTATTCCATTTATCACACCAGGAATTTTCGCAGGATTTTTCATGGCGTTAACGTATTCATTTGATGATTTCGCGGTTACCTTTTTTGTCACCGGAAATGGATTTTCAACACTTTCCGTTGAAATTTATTCATTAGCCCGCAGGGGAATTTCCTTGAATATAAACGCACTATCAGCACTTTTGTTCCTATTTACAACTTTGCTCGTTGTGATTTATTACTTTATTACACAGCGTAACAAGGTTAATGGAATGGGGGTTCGTAAGCGATGAACAAGCTAGTTCGTTTTTTCCTCGTGATCGCCCTTGCATCGGCAGTGCTTTTATATGCAATTTCTAGTTTAAACACGTCCCAAGGCTATTCGGGCGGCAATACGTTGACGATTTATAACTGGGGCGATTACATTGATGCAGATCTCATAAAGCAGTTTGAAAAAGAAACAGGAATTAAGGTTATTTATGAAACCTTCGATTCCAATGAGGCGATGCTGACAAAGATTGAGCAAGGCGGCACGACCTATGATATTGCCGTTCCTTCTGAATATATGATTGATAAAATGCGGCATGAGGATTTGCTTATCCCGTTGGATCATTCGAAACTGCCTAACTTAAAAAATATTGATCAACGATTTATGGATCTTCCATTTGATCCGGGCAATAAATATTCTGTTCCCTATTTCTGGGGAACCGTCGGCATTGTCTATAATCCGAAAATGCTTGATGGGAAGAAAATAACCAGCTGGAATGACCTTTGGGAACCTTCCTTACGAAATAAAATTCTGTTAATCGATGGTGCCCGCGAAGTGATGGGAATGGGCCTGAACAGTTTGGGGTATTCGCTAAATGACACCAGCAGACAGCATTTAATCGAGGCGAAGGAAAAGCTTGATACGCTTACCCCGAATGTCAAAGCTATCGTTGGTGATGAAATCAAGATGCTGCTTGCCAATGAAGAGGCCTCTGTTGGCTTAGTGTGGTCCGGGGATGCTTCTGAGATTATGTCCGAGAATGAAGATTTGGACTATGTTGTCCCTAAAGAAGGCTCTAACCTTTGGTTCGATAATATGGTCATCCCGAAAACCGCGAAGAATATTGAGGCAGCCCATAAATTTATTAACTTCATGCTCGATCCGAAGGTTGCTGCACAAAATACAGAATATGTTGGTTACTCGACGCCGAATAAGCAGGCACTTAAACACATGCCTAAAGAGGTCGTCAAGGATGAACGGTTCTATCCATCACCGGAATTGACGGAAAAACTAGAGGTCTATGAAAACCTTGGCAAAAAGAATTTGGCATACTACAATGAATTGTTTTTACAGTTTAAAATGCATCGGAAATAGTAATGGGATGATTCATTCATGCATCCAAAAAGGGCCGCAATTTCCTATCTCTGGAAATTGCAGCCCTTTCTTTACTTTAATAACTATTATCTTCTTTATAACTTTCCTTATTTGCATACCAATTTGTTAGCTCGGTTAGGATCGCAAACACGAAGAAAAAGTTCATCGCCCAAACATTGATAAAAGGAGTAATGCCGCCAAACTCAATGGTTGCATATCCCTTTAGTTTCATGACAATCGTCGACTCGATAAAAATCAAAATAAACCCTAATACACCCGCCGCTGCTGCTCTGAACATCTCATTTTCCCCCTTGTAAAATAATGAAGCTATCCTTAGATTTCCATATATAAATCGTGAATAAATTGTAATTTTGACAATTCCGTGAACATCCTTACCTCTATTATATGGCAAAATCCGTTAAACACAACTCCCAACTTACCAATAAAGAAAAGGGTGTCAGGCACCATGTGAATTTTTCACATGGTGCCTGACACCCTTATAAACTCTTCTACAGTCAATATAGTGTTTTTCACACCTAGCTTGACTGCTAGTTGGGTGATGCCTGGTGGTTCGACTTTGGCTTTGCTGAGAATTTCCCTTTGTGAGAATACGAATCTTGTGTCCCCATCCAGTAGGACCTTTCCTTCATTAAACACAATCGTGCGCTCAAAATTCTCTGCGACAAAATCCATGTCGTGGATAATTGTCATGACTAATTTGTTTTTGCTCTTCAATTCCTGGATGATTTGGCGGATCTTTTCTTTGCCTTGATGGTCCTGTGCAATGGTCGGCTCATCAAAAATAATGATGTCTGTATCCATTGCCACAACAGAGGCAATACAAAGCAGTTTCTTTTCCGATAAACTCAAATCATGAGGATTCATCTCTAGTTTATCCTCGAGCTCGACCATCTTTAAGGCTTTGATCGCCTGCTTCTCCGCCGTATGCTTTCCCATTTTTATATTTAACGGGCCAAACATCACTTCTTCCAAAACTGTTCGTTTAAAAATTTGATCATTCGGATTTTGAAAAACGAGTCCGATTGTTCTCGCCATCTCAGCGGCAGTTTTAATTCTTGCATCAAAATGATGAACCAAGATTTCCCCTTCATTCGGTTTCAAAAGGCCTTTCAGCAGCTTCACAAACGTCGTCTTTCCTGCACCATTTTGACCGATAATGGCGGTGGATCGCTCGTCGAACTCTAAATTAATCCCTGAAAGCACTTGGGGTCCACCATTTTTATAGGAAAAAGAAAGATTAGATACGTTAATCATCCAAATCGCCCCCTTAATGCCTTTTCCGCATCATCCAAGGTTATAGGATAATAATACGAAGCTGCCGTCTTCGCCCCCAAAGCTTTACACACTCTTGTATAAACGGGTGCAACAATCCCATGGTCCTTAAGATCCTTCCGCGAAAAAACCTTCGCAGGTGAGTCCATGTCAACCATTTTTCCGTCATGTAGCAGTAATACTCGATCGCAATATTGGGCGACTTTCTCCATCTTATGTTCTGCTAGAATAACAGTAATCCCCTGTTTACTTAAGTTTTGAATCGCGGTGAATACTTCCTCGGAACCTGCAGGGTCTAGCTGGGAGGTCGGTTCGTCCAATACTAGAATGTCCGGTTTCATTGCAATGATACTAGCAATCGCCATCCGCTGCATTTGCCCCCCAGATAAGTCAAAGGGATTTTGATCCTTTACATGCTCAATCTTTAACAAGTTAAGCACATAATCAATCCGCTCAATAATTTCAGGACGGGGCAGGCCTATATTCTCAAGCCCGAAAGCTATTTCCTCATACACCGTCATTTTCGAGCCCGTTACCTGGGTAAATGGATTTTGAAACACCATTCCTACCTTCAGAGAAACGTCAGCAATCGTATGACTTTTCACTTCCAGTCCGTCTACCACCACTTTCCCTCCATATGCCCCTTTATAAAAATGAGGAACGAGACCAACCAGCGCTTGACACAAGGTCGATTTCCCCGCAGAGTTTTTCCCAATAATACCGATAAATTCCCCTTCATTCACTTCAAATGAAAGATCATTAAGTGCGAGCATATCGGATAGTGGATATTTATATTTAAGACCCTCGACGATTATTTTTTTCATGCTAAAACCAATAAGACGTTCAACGCCAACATCTCCTATGGAAAATAAATTATTGTGAACAAACCGTAGTCGCCTAATAAAGGCGGTGTGAGCAGAGCAAGGCCTCACTAGTCCAAAGAAGAAAATGTGTATATTCATTCAACTTAGATAAAACTACTTCCCTTATGCGGCGCTCCGCCCCTTTACCACGCTAAAATCCTCCACGCTATGGCGCCCACAATTAGCAACAGCATTACTGACTGAATCAGTCTGCTATGGGTGTAAGTTTTTTCCTCATATAAATAGGTTTTCGGGGCCCTGGAATTAAAGCCCCTCACCTCTAATGCCATCGCCCGTTCCTTTGTATTGATTAGCGACCCTAGGATAACCGGGCCCAATAACGGTACGAAAGCCTTGATTCTGACCAACAAATTTCCTTCTGTCTCCATGCCCCTCGCTCGCTGCGCATCCGTAATCGTCCCCATGCTCGACAGCATTTCGGGGATAATTTGAAAAACGGAAACAATCACATATCCAATTCTTGGTGACATTCCTTTACGGACAAGCGTTTCAACAAGATCAGATGGTTTCGTCGTAAGAACCAAGATCATAAAGGAACTGACGATATTCGTTACCCGGAGCGTAATCGTTAAGGCATACAGCAGCCCCTCTTTATACATAGCAACTGAACCAATTTGAAAAAGAACGGTCTCATTTTCCGGTTTAAACAAGCCTTGAATGATGACGACCGTAATCAGCACGAAAAAAACAAAACTAAACACAGGAATTGTTTTTCGAATCACTTTCGCTGCACACAATAACATAATACTTATACCTAGGCATAAAAAAGAAATCGTGAACGATGGCAGAATAATAGGAATGAATAGGGCAAATAGAATGTAAAACAGTTTCGTGATGGGATCGACATCATGAATGAGCGATTCCCTTTCCACATACAAGCTAATCGATTTCAAAAAGCTTCACCAGCTTTCTTTTACCAAGAAGACTTAATCTAGTGTCTCGATTTTTTCATTATTGTTATATAATTGGATCACATTCCGAGGTAATCCTTTGAAAATACCAAAACTAATTAATACAACTAATAATTTATCCGGTACATCGACAACCAATTCATCAAGCAGCGATGCCAGCCAAGTAGAATCTGTTTTGGCTAGAATAAAAGCAAATAAAGCGTCTCCCCATACATTCCCTGTTTGGCCGCCCCAGAAACCAATATTTAGCGGTGTCGATACAACCGTCGCTACAAGACCAATGATTAAACCGGCAACGATGGCCTTTCCCCAGCTAGAAATATAGCCTTTGAAAAATAAAACCCCGACCGCCAAGCCAATCGCCACACTTGTAATCGAATATACAAACGAAATGGGATCGGTAAAACCATAAATGATATTATTAATTGCACCTGCTAAGGCACCGACAATCGGACCGCCCAACATCGCGGCTAAGACAGTTCCGATGGAATCCAACCATAGCGGCAGTTTCAAAAATGCCGCAATTAATTTACCAATATAGTTGACACCTACCGCTACCGGAATCAGAACGAGCGCGGCTGTTGATAAACGCAACGACCACATGCTTTGTTTTTTCATTAAAAAAACCCCCTTTTCAATTTAAAAGCTAGAATCATAGGAAACAATCGCTTCGAGTGCGGTGAGGATTTCCAGCTCTTCCCCACGTTTGCTATTGTTTTTCGCATCAATGTAATCATTGATTCCCCCTTCCAAATCCCCCTCTTTTTCAACAACGACATTTAAAATGGAAGCAGTCTTAATGCCACGCAATCCACCAATGACAAATAGGGCAGCTGTTTCCATGTCTGAAGCGAGAATCCCTTTCTCTGACCAATACTTGTCGATTTCTTGTTCTTTATCAGTATAAAAGCTGTCATGACATCTGACAACACCTGTGTAATTTTTAGCGCCATTCTTTTTTGCTGAGTTGATCACATGAAAAAGCAAATCGGTATCTGGAATAGCAGGATAGGCCTTGTTAATATAGGCATAAGACGCTCCGTCATTTCTCACGGCACCGGAAGCAATTACCAGGTCACCAAGACGTAATTGTGGTTGCAAGGCACCGCAGCTGCCAATCCGTATCATCACGTTTACACCTATATTCTTTAACTCCTCGATGGCAATTCCGGCTGACACCCCACCAATTCCTGTTGAGGTCACGAAAATAGGCACTCCTTTATAAAAGCCTTTGGTTGTTTTGTATTCTCGGTTGAAGGCGACTTCCACGGGATTGTCTAAAAATTTAGCTACTTCATCAACACGACCGGGGTCACCTGGCAATAACGCATATTGCACCTCGTGTCCGTTTCCAATTCTGATATGCGGTTGTAGGTTAGTTTCCATATTCGTTAGCTCCTTATAAGTTTTTTAGTTTGAAAGACAAGAGTTTGGTTGTTTATATGTATGATTCTTATTAAGTTCTATTCACATTGGGTAATATTTGGATTTGTCTACAGTATGGGTGAGGTCAGCATCTAGTTGAGGCATCATTTTCTTGGTGTAACAGAAGGGAAAATTTTCTACTATTTATTACAATTTTACCAGAATAATCTGATTTGGTCATACTGAAGACGTATTCCCCTTTTATGGCAGAAGTCGTATTAACCGGCCGCCGGCCATCGTAAGGGAATCTTCACAACTTCCACACAAGTTCGCTACAACTTCTACATAAGTATAATTTAATATAAAGGTAACTTAATTAAGAAGTGGTTCGAAGAGCTCATTTCTTAAAACTTCCCATAATTTGATTGGTGCTGACACCAATCATTTTTTTTGCCAAAAAAATGATGCCCCCACAGTTTTCGTGAGGCATCACCATCAATTAATAGGTTTTTGAAAACGACTGGCTCTCAACATCGAATGGATTTTCCTCGATTTCGAATCCGAGGTCCTTAATGAGTTGGAAGTCAGCATCCGCACATTGTCCATCAGTCGTTAAATAATCACCGACAAAAATGGAGTTTGCAATGAATAAGCCTAAATTTTGCAATGATCGCAGGTTAAATTCGCGGCCGCCGGAAATGCGAATCTCCTTCGTCGGATTGACAAACCGGAATAGAGATAAAATTTTCAAGCAGCGAATTGGTGTTAGGTCATCTAGATCCTCAAGTTTTGTTCCCTTAATTGGATGGAGGAAATTCACCGGTATAGAATCAGCATCCAACTCTTTCAGTGCAAAGGCCATCTCAACAATATCCTCATCCGTTTCCCCCATCCCGCAGATGACTCCGGAACATGGGGAAATTCCAGCTTTCTTTACATTTTCAATCGTCTCAACTCGATCCTCATAATCATGCGTGCTGGTAATATTTTCATGATGGTTCGCGCTTGTATTGATATTGTGATTAAATCGATCCACACCAGCGGATTTCAGCTTACCTGCTTGTTCTTCGGACACAAGCCCCAAACAAGCACAAATTTTAATTTGCTCCACCTCATTTTTAATTTCCTGGACGGCAGAGATAACAGTATCCACCTCATTATTGGTCGGTTTCCTGCCGCTCATTACGATACAATATGTACCAATTTTATTCTTTTTCGCTTCCTTGGCTCCCTCCACAATCGTTTGTTTACTAATGAGAGGATACCGGTCAATTTCTGTTTTTGCATTAATCGATTGGGCACAATACCCGCAGTCCTCAGGACACAGTCCGCTTTTTGCATTAATTATCAAATTCAACTTCACTTTTTTTCCATAATAATGTCTGCGAATTTCATAGGCACCATTAACGAGCGATAGAATATCCTCATCTTTGGATAATAGGATTTCCCTTGCCTCCTCATTTGTTAATTCATGTCCTTCAATCACGTTTTTTGCCAGCTTGATCCAACCCATACCATCACCTCAATTTTAATTGTCAACTTATATCGTTAATTGGTTAACAATTAAAATTATAAATCATGCAAGCTATTATGAAAATAGATAAATGAAAAATTTGGGTTTTACAGGTAATTTGCCCCACTCAAAAAACCTTCACAACTTCCACACAACTTCCCCCTAAGTTCTACACAAGTTTTTCTTAATATAATGGTAACTTAATTAGGAAATTTGTTCACTTGAGCTCATTTCTTAAAACTTCCCATAATTTGATTGGTGCCTGACACCAATCTATTTTTTTGCCTTCCTACTCAACAAGAAAAAGACAGCATGATTGCCGCCTTTTCTTCTATTACAAATTCTGATCTTTTAAAAAAGCATTAATTTGGTTTTTATGCATTCGATCATGCTCAATCAGATCAGAAAAATAACTTGATACTATCAGCCTGTTTTTTCCAATGATAATCGGTTCATAAAATCTATCAGCTGGAATGTTCTTAATTTGAGAAACTACTTCTTCCCGTTTCGATACAAATTCATTGATAAGACTAACTTTAAATATGCCTGACCGTGCATAAAGTGACGCTTTAGTATTTATATTTTCAACATCCACTTTTACCGCGGGAATTTCCTCGGAGCGAATGATAAAAGGCAGTCGATAGTCCAATAAAAATAGATCCCACGAGATGAAGTGGGAAATCACATCGGCAATTCCCCAACTGCCTTCCTTAAAAGGCCCAAACCAGACGTCATCCGTTAATCCCTTTAATGATTCACTCCAAGTTATTAAACTCAACTTTTCTTCAATAATTTGCTGCTTATTCATACTATCCTCCATCCCCCAGTCTACTACCTTACATTTCTAATATTCGAGAACGGAAAAATGACAAATTCACTTTTTCCCACAATGTCCGCTTCCTTGATAAAGTCTAAACCATTGCGGCTATCCATGCTTTTCAAGCGATTATCCCCCATCACAAAATAATGGTTTGCAGGGACAATAATTGGGCCAAAGTCCCCCGTTAGCAGACTTCCCATTTTCTCGGCTGCCTTCCGGTTTTCTGATAGGTAGGATTCCTTAACGGGTTCCCCATTAATCAATAATTGGTCATCGTTCATTTCAATCTTATCCCCTGGCATCCCTATGATTCTTTTTACATAATTTTTAGTCGGACCTTTAATGATAACAATGTCGCCTCTGCTAAAACTTGCCGAATAGTACAGTTTATTTACAAAAATTTTCTCTTGATTATGTAATGTCGGCTCCATCGATGCGCCTTCAACAACATACGGAGAAAATAAAAATGTTCTTAAAACAACGGCAATGCCTGCCGCTATCAAAAGTGATTTCCCCCAGCCGAGAAGCTCTTTTTTTGAATTCGAACTAGCCATATCCAACAACACCTTTCTACTAAATTCAACGAAAAATACTGATACTAATACTATTCGATACCCAGCCAATAAGACCTTTTAAAACCCTAAAATAATCACTTAAAAAAGGATCAGCCATCCAAATTGTGATGGCTGATCCTTACGATATTAATTAACCCCGACTTGCGTCCAAGCAGATGCAACTCTGCCGCCGGATGATTGGCATAATTCCTCCTATTACTATTAATATCCTAATAAACGATCATTAGCCCCATTTTTCTAATCTTTCTCTTCTACTTCCATTCACCCCTTATTAAAAATCGTCCTCAACTTTTGAAACCGCTATCATTTTTTTCTAACCTATCACCTCTTTTTTCATAGTAATTTAGTACTATCATTAATCGGATTATAATCTCGATTGAAAAAAGAAATTAATGACTTATTTTTGCATAATCCCCTTTTAAGGTCTTCTGCATATGAACCACTTCAGCGGCCAAAGCACCAATTCTCTGCAGCACATCTGGATGAACGATTTCATTTTTCTCGTTAAAATGTTCGTTATTGGCATAAACATAACCCGGAGCAACAAAGGCACGAAAGTAACCAGCAATCGGTTTTAACTGATTTTCAATTACAAGATAATGCTGATAGGTTCCGCCATTTGCCACAAACCCCATTACTTTATTTCTAAAATCGTTAGGATGAATTAAATCAAATAGGTTTTTTAAAACACCTGGAATAGAGCCTTGAAAAATAGGTGTTCCAATGATATAGAAATCGGCTGATGATACCTTTTCCATGACCTTTCTCGTATCCCCTGAGTAGGTGGAAGGAGGACGACCGTCACAAAATTGAAGATCGTAATCCATTAGGTTTAAAAATTCTACTTCCACTTCAGGATATTGTTGCTTCACTTCATCAAGTACTCTTCTAACTAAAATGCCAGTTTTGGCACCGATAATCGTGCCTGAAATCCCTAAGAGTTTCATTTGTTCCTCTCCCATCCCTAGTAATTTTCTATTCTCCAATAGGCCAACCAAGGAGTAAGTTGGATAAGCGGGTATCTCCTTCTGCGATTAATTGGCGAATCCTCGTGGAGGACACTGTATTCCCCTTCGAACAGCAGACAGGCTGCATCATATCTACATTGAAATATTTTTTAAGCATTGCAAGATCCCCAGTTCGCCCCTGCCCAAAACGAAAATCCTCTCCAACGATAATTTCCATAGGATTCAAGTTTGCTAATGTTTGAATAAAATCATGTGCACTTTTATTCGCATAGGCAAGATCAAACCGTGTAACCACCACATGGTCTACCCCAAGTTTTTCGAGTATCGACAGTTTTTCAGCGATAGTCGTAATCATCTGGACTCCTTGAAAAAACACACGCGGCGGTGGATCAAAGGTATAGATTACACTTGGTACATGCAGCTCCTTGCTTTTTTCAACGGCCTGCTGAATGACTGCTTGATGCCCTTGATGAACCCCATCAAAGGCACCAATTGCAATGATGGAGCAGGGCAGTGTTAAGGATGTATACATATGTGTTTTCAATCCCCTGCCTCCTCTCATAATTGACTTTAATTTGTTGAAACTTCCTTTTCTGCCTTACAAACCTTCAAAGCCTCATCCACCATATCAGGTGAATGCTGGCGCTTATAATTATTGTAAAAAATTCCTTTTTTCCGAACCGGATCCCCTGTATAGTATCGTTCATATTGAAGCAGGCGCTGACCAAAGGCTTCACCACATAAATCCCATGCTAATTTAAAGATACTAATCCGCTCGAGAGAAGACACACCAGCTCTTCCTACGTAAAAATTATCAATAGCATCGCTTAGTTCTTCGTTAAAACAATCAGCCTCAGTCGGTGACATCAATAGGCCGCCTGCCCCAATGATTTGGATTACTTCGATGGCTCTTGGATAGGCCGTTGGCAATAATCCTCTAATGGTTTCCAGCGGTGTATAAGCTGGCATTGCCTCACCTTGTTCCGTCATGGTGTATTCAATTTCTGCTACACGTAAAAGGGCTCTGATTGATTCCAATGACTGAACAATTTCCGCCAAATCATTCTGGACATTCAAATAGCCGTCTACCCCAATGGAATCTGCAACCTTCATGGCCACTTCTGTCGCAAATTGAAGTTTTACCAATCCTCTTACACCAGATTGATGTGCCGGCTGCTGCCCAGCCCCTGTCATTGGATACAACTTATTTGCCGCATCCACATTGTTATATAAAAATACACGGTCCCATGGGACAACCACATCGTCAAATACCAATAAAGCATCCATTTCCTCAAATCTTGACGCTAGCGGGTGGTCAAAAAAGGAACGAGTCCCATCTTGCATCTGCTCACGGCAAATGATTCGCAGTCCTGGTGTTTCAATTGGAATCGCAAATGCCAATGCATATTTTTCGTCACCCGGCTTAAATCCTGGGAAGGAATAGATAATCACCTCATCGGTAATAGGTGAAAGGGTTGCAAGCATTTTAGCCCCTCTTACAACTAATCCATCAGGGGTTTCCTTAACTGCTCCTAAATGAGTATATACATCCTTTTGCTCATGGGATGACTTACTTCTGTCATTCTGTGGATTGATAATGGCATGGGTTAAAAACAAATCATTATCACGGATGTACTTATAATAATTACGAATATTCTCTGCCCAATTTTTATTGTATTGTTCAAAAAACCAAGAATTGTAATACATCGATGTCACAACGACATTTAAAAAGTCCGGAGTCCTGCCCATTAGCCCAAAGGTTGCTTTTGCAAACGCTTCAAAAATAGCCCTGCGTTTCATTAAATCCTCGTAGTTTTTCGGAACTAAAAAGGCATTATTCACTCTTTCTCCTGTTTCTTCACAAATATGTGTAATTTGCTCTTTAAACACCGGGTCATGCTGCATGTCATATAACTTAGCAATTTCTAGAATCGGTTGTTTAAAAACCGGTTCATCAAATAAGTTAGTGATTTTTCTGCCGGACAACCATACCTCCGGTTTGCGGGACTTTACCCCTTCAATATATTGTGCACCAGTTCTAATCCCCATCTGATATCCTCCTTAAAAATGTATAAGAAATTTATAACTGAATTGTAATACTTAATTTTGACCGTAACTGTAGCCTATTTAACGTATTTTTCAAGAAAAATTAAAAATAATCAAAATACTCTAACTAGTCGTGGTGTTTTCATTTCGTTTACACTATGATAATAGTAATAACTAAACAATCTAAAAAACTGACCATTCATCACTGCTAATACATTCAAAATAGGTTTGGGAGGTAATAGTATGGTTACTTTATATGAGGAAGTTTTTAATTGGGATACCTATCTACAGTTTGGAAAGAGGGAATTTTTCAAACGAAGGCAAGCAATCTATACTCAGGGAACTTGCGGAGAAGGGTTTTATTTTCTCCATAAAGGTCTAGTGAGAATTGTTAGTGTGAACGCAACAAGAAAAGAACGCATGTTAAACATTGTTATTCCCAACCAGCTTTTAGGAGTCCAGAGTTTAGATCAAAAAGAGCATTTTACAACTGCCATTGCAGTTAAGGATTCTGTCGTGTACCATTTTTCATGTGAACAATTTAAAGAATTGATTAAAGCACATCCTGAATTATGTAGGCTTTTTTCGCGGAGTGTTATTCATAAAATGAAAATCCTTTTAGACCGGATTAATTTGGATGCGCTTACATCCGAACAAAAAATTGCCCAGCTTTTACAAAATGTTTGTTATGAATATAAAAATTATGAGGTTCCAATCAATCAGCAAGACATTGCCAGTTGCACAGGATTGACAAGAATTACTGTTTACAAGGCTTTAAAAGTATGGGAAGAGGACGGGGTCATTGCGATTCACAATCGAAAATACTACATTAAAAAACCAGATTTCCTTAAAAACCTGGTCAAATAGGAGGAGCTTTTCCTCATATGTCTGGATTATTTGCAATGGCTTTTAATGTTTCAATGTTTTTAATTATAATCTGGCGGCCATCCAGGGTAATATAATGATCCTGCTTCCATTTCTGAATTACTTTATTAACCGTAATACGTGAGCTACCCAGATATTTGGCAAAGGCAGTTTGATTCATGGTAGCGCTTCCATTTTCTTCGTAAAGCTTCACTAAATAATAGGCCATTTGTTGTTCTACGGGACTGTCTATGAGAGAGATAATTTCTGCTAATGTTCTGAACTTATAGATAAGAGAATCTGTATAAATGGAAGCCGCATCTGGAAATTCTGTATAGATTTCTGCGACTGCCTCATCTGAAAAATAATAGATAATAGAGGGACAGGTTGTGGTGGCACTCGTTAAATAGGGCTCTTGCTGAACACCGTGTTCGCCAAACAGCATGCCAGGAGGAACAATATTGATGATGCGTTCGTTCCCTTGGTCCGAGAGTAAGGTGATTTTAATTTCACCGATGCTTAAATAATAAAAACCTCTTCCCTTCTCCCCCTGACGATAAATCAGCTTTTGCCTTTCTGCTTGGAATCGCTGCCCATACTTTAAAAAAGGTTCCCATTTGTAAAGGAGTTCTTTCATTCTATCACCTTTCTATAAATAGATCTTCTTTATGCCATCATATTTACAAGAAACAGATTTGAACCCGCTCTTTATAGTATATTATACATTATCTGAATAGTAAGAAGGTAACAAAAGGTGATTTATTTATTCCAATTCACACTGTTATCCATGTTGTAAAAGTTCATTTGACAAGAAAAATATCCCTTTATATGATAAAAATTAACAAAGGTTGGATTTTTACTAATTGAGAATTTGATTATGAATAAAACGCTAGTTGAAATATTACATATTGATTTTGCCTAAATGAAGGAGTGAAAAAATAATGTTGTTAAAAATTTCAAGACAAGAATTTGATTCAATTGATGATACCGTCCTCTGGTCGGCCTGTTTCGAGCCAATCATCAAAGTTTATAAAGCGAGAATGAGTGAACAAACACATTTGAGTGAACATGAAATTAAATCTCAGTTCTATAAAGAACTGACAGATGGTCAGCGGGCACTGTTTATGTTCCTAGCATTTTATAATCATGCAAAAAAATCACTGGAAGAATTTTATTGGTGGAACGCCTATTTTTTGGCACAGCCGAAGATTTAGTCAGAAATTGCAGCAGGGCTTCAATATTTTAACGCAGATTCCATGCTGCTGGTTTTTAAAGAAATGAAAGTGCTTCTTACAGCAAGGAACTACCCACAAAGTTTGGTAAAGTTCAATTCAACACACGAGGACCTAAACCATGATTCGGAACTTCATAAAATGATATGTCCATTCAACACTCAATTCAACGATATTTCCCTTGCAACATTAAAAAGAATTGGAGAGTACATCAGAACCCACTCAAACGAATTCATACAGTTTGAGGACTAGAAGAGATTTCTAAGCAAAATAACCTTTTTTTACAAAAGCCGAATAAAAAAAGCGATACCTCTCTTTGTTGGTTAGGCATCATAATCATAATCATAATCATAACCATAATTATTTATTGACGTATTCGGATGATCTAAAACCGTTCGTTAATAATGTGGTGGAATCATTCCATACACTTTCTTTGCTAGAATTTAACACCACTGCCATTAATCTTTTTCCATTTCGTTCAGCTGAAGATACAAGGCAATAACCAGCCTCATCCGTAAATCCAGTCTTTATTCCATTGGCCCCTTCAAAATAATATGGGCTATTTGAATCTAACAGCTTATTCCGGTTTTGATAGGTGACAGCCTCATCTGAATAGACCTTACTGCTCACAATCTCTTTGAACGTTGGATTTTTTATTGCCTCGCTGGCAATTAACCCTAAATCATAAGCAGTTGTATAATGATTGGGATGATGCAGCCCATGAGGATTCATAAAATGAGATTCTTTGGCCCCAACCTCTTGCGCCTTTCTGTTCATCATTGAAACAAAATAGTCCAATGCCTTCTCCTCTGAAACATGAGGATTATCCAGTTGTTTTTTCGCAATGTAGACTGCGGTGGTCCTTGCAGCGTCATTTCCGGAAGAAAGCATTAATCCGGCCAGCAATTCCCTTAGTGTAAGAACTTGCCCTTCTTTGAGCCACGCAGTGCTTTCACCCTCCGTTTTGAATTGCGCTTCTTTTCCAACCGTAATTCGATCAGTTAATTTCCCATATTCAACAGCCAATAATGCGGTTAATATTTTCGTTGTACTTGCTGGATACAGTCTTTTATGATCATTTTTTTCATACATCACCTTTCCTGAATCCAAATCCAAAACTAAAGCTGCTTCGCCTTGAATGGGAGAAGGTGGGTTTATCGAATCTATGTTAGTTTTTGTGAAATGATCGCGGACAGTTTTAATCCCGTTTAACTGGCTTCCATAACCCAATAATAGTAGGAAAATCATACCGATTACTACATGTTTTATTTTCATCATAACAGCACTCCTAGAAAAATGGTTTAATGCAAATATAGCCATTATTTCTAAAGTGGGACGAAATTAAACCTTAAGAAAACCTAAAGAATTTATAATGGTTACTTTATAAACAGGAAAAGACCGCAAAATTGCAGTCTTGGGCTGTTTGAAATATACTTCAATGCTTAGTTGACAACGGCAGCTGAACTTGAAATATCGTTTCCACTTCACTACTTGAAACGATAATGTCTCCTTGATGCAGTTCCACAATTCCCTTTGCAATTGCTAGACCCAGGCCTGTTCCGCCTGTTTCCACTGACCTCGACTGCTCTATTCGGTACATCCGATCAAATATAAAAGGAATAGCTTTTGCAGGAATCACTTTCCCATAATTGATAACCTTCACTACCGAGTTCCCGCCTTCTGCTTCAACAACGAGAGTAATCTTTTTCCCGCCATTCCCATACTTAATTGCATTGGAAATAAGGTTTTCAAATACCCTCATGATTTTATCAGGATCAGCCTCCATCATCAGTTCATCGGTAGAGGTTCTCAATTCTATTTCCATATCTGCCTTTATTAGTTCAGGGTGAAATTGCGCCGCAAGCTGTTTAAGCAATTCGATTAAATTAAAGCATATCCGTTTTAAGGCAAGATCACGGTTATTTATTTTGGTAAACTCAAAGAGGTCGTTGACCATGCGATTGAGACGTATTGATTTTTCATAGGCAATATCCACAAAATATCGAAGTTCCACTTCATCTCTGTATTGATCCTCCTCAATTAATCGTAAGTAGCCGATGATCGATGTTAACGGAGTCCTCAAATCGTGAGACACATTTGTCACCAGTTCGTTTTTCGATTGGGTCGCCTTCTTTTCATCTTCAATTAACGCCTTTAACTGTTCCTTCATTTGATTAATGTTTTGTGCCAACGGACTTAATCCCCCATGTTTCCAAATCGGGATCTCTAAAGCAAGATGACCTTCCGAAATTTCATCTACCGAACGGCTGATGATCTTAAAGTACGTTGCCATATTTTTGATTGCTAAGGCATAATAGATGACCGTCAAAATAATCGTACCAATAAATAATAAGTACCAAAATCCATTGCCATCCCTCATATTGGCGTATAAATAATTTACTTCTACCGGTAAAGGGAGGTATATATATATAAATCGAATGATATATGCTAGTATGACCGTTGAAATTCCTGCACCGAGCAGACTATATAGTAGATATGAAAGTAATCTGGCATAAATGGAGGTTGATTGTTTATCCATCAATTTTGTACCCCACTCCCCAGATCGTTTTGATTAATTTATAGCCCAGCTCCTTTTCCAGCTTTTCACGCAAGTTACTGATATGTACCATGACCGTATTATTTGAAGAATAGTAAGTTTCCTTCCATACTAGTTCAAAGATTTCTTCACTGCTAAATACCCTGCCTAAATTCGAAACCATAATATAAAGAATTGCAAACTCTTTTGAAGTTAAACCTATCGGACGCCCATTTCCTTTAACCGTATGGAAGGTTTTATTTACCTCAAGGCTTCCCAACTTGATAATCTCGTCATCGTTCTGTTCTTCTTGGTATAGATAGGCCCTGCGAATCAGCGTTTTAACGCGGGCCACCAACTCCAACGGATTGAATGGTTTGGTTAAGTAATCATCAGCCCCGCTCATTAAACCTGTTATTTTGTCCATATCCCCTGTCTTCGCACTAACCATCATAATCGGAACATGATGTTTAGCACGTAAAATTCTGCATACTTCCAATCCATCCACTTTTGGCATCATCACATCCAATACAATCAAGTCTATCTTTTCTTTCTCAAACAAAGCTAGTGCCTCTTCGCCATTGAAGGCTTTCGAAATTTTAAACCCTTCATTTTGTAAATAAATCGCGATCAATTGAACAATTTCCTTATCATCATCCACTATTAATATATGTCGCAATCTTTATACCCCCGATCATTGCCCAACTAATCGCTTTCGTTTATCGGCCAAATAATTTGCCCCAAAAGCCCTGCCTTTTCGGTTCGGGCTCCTTAGATGATTTTTGTTCCTCTTTATCGATAGGAACGATCCCCTTTTGCTTTGCTTCCATTAACCAGCTTGGGAATTCGTTTAATAACGCATTGTAAAGCTGATCATCAGAAATGTTATCTATTTCTGCGACGTGCAAAAAGTTTGCATTGTCTACGATTCGCCCTTCCATCGTATCTAATTTCTTTAGAAAATCAAAATTCCCATTTCCAATTCCAACAAATTGCCAAAATACCGGATGTTTTGCGGAGCTTTCAATTATTGGCTTAATTGATTTTTTGCAGCCCCCATCGTTGATAAAAACTATATATGCCGGATCCTTGCTCGGCTCCTTTTCAAGATACTTTCTTAAAACATCCTTCATCACAGGCGGTTCATCATTTCTGCCGAATTTATGTACTAACTCATCTTCTAGGATAATTCGATTAACATAGCCGTCGAAATCCCTCTCTGTTACAGGCTTTAATCTTGAAAACTCATTATCATAAACCCAAACATCCAACATGCCATCATCATCAAACTGAGAGGCAATCGCTAAAATTCGCTCAACTACTTTTTGAACCGAACCATTCTTATACAATGTTCTCATGGAGCCCGTAATATCTAGAACGAGTCCTACTCTTGCCGTTACCTTCTCTAAATTCTTCTTTTCCAACACAATCTTTACGCTTTTTTTCTGTAAATCAATTGTCGCCATTTCCTATCCTCCTCATAGGTAAAATTCATGCGCAAATGATAATTTCCTATATCAATAACTCCAAGCTTCATCATCGATACGAAATAAATTTCCTCATACACCATAATTGTTTCCCGTAATCAATCCTTATTAGATAAATCCCTGCAAATCATCAATACATTTCCATCAGGGTCTTTAAAGACAAAATAAAAATCATCCTGGATTTCTGTCATTAATTCCACATTATTTTCTTTCAAAAATTGATAAGATGCTTGAAGGTTATCTGTTACAAATTGGATAGAAGGTACCTGATAGGTTGAAAGATTACTATTTTCATCTCTCCACATTGGCATCGTATCTAAAATTAATCCTGCGGTTCCCTCCATGGGTGCAGCAAATAAATGTCCAAATTGGATTTCTCCATCTGTCAATCCAAGAATTTTACTATACCATGTTTTAGCTTTTTCAATATCACGAACAGGAAGAAACACTCCACCAATCCTGTTTTTAATTGGTGTTTTATTTATTGGTTTATGCACTTTAAACAACTCCTCTATTAATATTATCTTGCTTTTTCTTGTAAACTGTATTCAGCGGCGTTTATTGGCATATTATTTCGGTCACTGTTTCGCCAGGGCTTCTTTTTCTTTTTCAAGTGAAAACCTAAATGGTTTAAATCCATGGAAGTCTCGAGTTCCTTCTTGATCATATTAATGATGATAATGATAAAAAAGTAGGCAAGTAGTGGTGCAAGAATAATATAGGGTGCCCGGTTAAATTCAAGATAGTTTTGTCCGATTAGACCTGCCCATTCTTTCGTAAAGGAATAGGGAATTTCTAATCCTCGAACTTCTTCTGCTGAAATACCGCCAATATAAAAGCCAAACGCTCCAAAGAACATAATTAAACTTAGCGCACTGATGAGATGCTGCAAAGCAATGACTATTCCATATGATGTCAAAAACGGATACAGTTGAGTCTTTAATACATGAAAATGATTCGCCCCCATTAAGTAGGAACTCTGCATAAATGATTCTTTTTTCATATGATCAATGATTTCGGTTGTTGTGAGCAGTACAGATGGAATCCCTACGAGTGCGAGCACCAGCATTTGATAGAACAGAATACTATAAATAGTTTCTTCACTGCCAATGACCCAAGCCTTGGACATTAGCGGCAAGGCGATAATGATGGCAGGAATCATGCGAAAAACTAGCAGGAAGTCCTTTACAATCGGGAGAAGCCTGTTGAGCCACAATGAAAAAACTACTCCCAATAATCCCCCTATAACCATCCGAAGGAATGTAACACCAACGGCCATTAAGATTGTAAATTTAGCTCCATAGATCATCATGAAGAGAATATCCGCTCCATTCCGGTCGGAGCCTAGCAGATAATGAGAAGATGGTGGAAATGGTGGTACTCCAAGAAAGTTCCCCTTTTCATCATATAAAAACCTCACTGAGTTAAAGTCTTTTGGTCCGTAAAGCGGATACAAGAAACTTAATCCTAGAAGTAGCATTAGGATGGTCAAGCCGACAATCGTTTTTTTATAGTTAAGCCATTTCATATACTAATTTGTTCCTTTCTATTCATGATCGCTGTTGCCAGTGCAGCTATTACATTAGCGATAATTAGTGGAAGAGCAAATAGAACGAGTCCAATTATGTATGCGGCTGCACTTTGGCCGGCAATCATGCTAAGCCCCTGTATGTAGCCATTTATCGCAAACAAAGTTTCTACCACATAAATATTCGTAAGCGAAAACCAAACAATTGTCCGAAAATGGCTGTAAAATAACGGAATAATGTTTCGGATAATATGTTTGATATAAATAGACCGATAGGGAAGACCTTTTGACCTTGCAAATAACACATAATCCTTGTTCTCTTCGTTTGTGAATTCTTTTACGACTAACTGAATGAAGAAAAAGGCCGGGAGAAAGCTAACAATAAAGATAGGCATAAAATAGGGGTCGTTGTTAAAATAGCCATATAGCCGAAAAAGTCTAATACCATAAGTTCGATACATGTAGATCATTAAAAATTGAAGCAGAAAGATAATAAGTAATTCTGGTGCTGTTGTCGTGAAATCAACGAGACTGACGATTCTTTTTCTTAGTTTTCGTGGTAACATGATAATCAAAATGCTGACCATCATTCCAACCACGGCTACAATGAGGAGTGATATCGATAAAATACTCATCGTGTAAAAATACTTATGCATCCCTTCCCCTTGAAAATAATTCAGAAGCTGCGAAATTTCCTGCTTATGAACAAATGACTGCAGGATACCGAGAATGGTTTTCTCAAATTGACCCAGATTTAGTCCAATACCTCCCTCGCCTGGATTAAAAGACACAAGTGACGGCAGACAAATCATCAAACAAAAACCTGCTATTATGGCTATGACTCTTACAGGTAGATACAATATCTTCTTGTTCAAATTTCATTCCTCGCCTTCCATTATGCAAACTTACAATTATTATAATATTCCAACTCTACTAAAATCCAATATTATCCTTATTCGAACAAAAAAATAGGCTGTATCAACCTATCGGATTCCTTATCAGTGACATACTTGGAGGAAAGTGTGACGTAAAATACTGAAGTTTGTTTGATTTCCAATAAATATCCAGTAAATTGTTGTAAGTTTTGAAAAATAGGTAATAAGTGTTCGGATTTATGTCGTAAGTACCACAAAATATGTAATATGCGGCTGAAAACATGTCGTAAGCGGAGGAAATTGAGCCGTACCCTACTCCAGCAAGCTAATGAAGACCAAAACTCCAATCGAATGCCAACAAAATTGCCTTCATCAGGCCGCTAAAGACGATTAGGTCGCATTCGGCACAGAATATGCATCAACCACTCCACAATCGCAGTCATAATTAAGCTTTGTTTATTTCATTTACCAGAGTTTGCAATGCTTCCCCTCTTTGTGAACGTTTCATGTTCCGCCGAAATTCTGCGCTCTTTTTCTGAACCGACTCTAAATAATGTACTAATGATTCACCAGTTAGATTTTCTTCTGCTAAAGTAAGTGAATATCCCTTTTCTTCGAAAGCTTTTGCATTTAAAATTTGGTCGCCTCTGCTTTGCTGTAGACTTAAAGGGATAATTAGCATCGGGATATTTAATGCCAAAAATTCAAAGATGGCATTGGATCCGCCTCTAGTTATAACAAGATCCGTAGCAGCCAAAATATCGGGTAATTCTTCATGAACATATTCAAATTGTCTATATCCGGGAACGTTAGAAAAATTGGTATCTATGTTACCTTTACCGCACAAATGCACAATTTGATACATGGGAGTTAGCTGTTTTAAAGAATCCCTAACTGCCTCATTAATTTTCCTAGCACCTAAACTGCCGCCCATGATCGTCAAGATGGGAAGGTCTGAGTTTAACCCAAGGAACTTCCTCCCTTTTTCCCTTGACCCGTTTAAAACCTCTCTTCTTATCGGTGAGCCAATGACCATTGTTTTCTTTTCCGGAAAAAACTTTTTCGTCTCTTCAAAAGAAGTAAATATTTTGGTCGCAAACCTTTGGGAAATTTTATTCGCTAAACCTGGCGTCATATCACTTTCATGGATAAAAATCCGAATTCCTAATGATTTAGCAGCGATAATAACCGGGACTGACACAAACCCGCCCTTGGAGAACACTAAATCAGGTTTCAACCTTTTTAAAATCTTCCTTGCCTCTATACATCCTTTTACGACCCTAAACAGATCGACGAAGTTTTCAAAGTCTATATATCTTCTAAGTTTTCCGCTGCTAATCCCATAAAAGGGTATATTCATTTTGCTAATTAACTCTTTTTCAATTCCATTTTTAGAACCAATATAATGAATAGTCCAATCTGTGCCCATCTCATTTATAATCGCCATATTTGGTGTGACATGGCCCGCCGAACCGCCGCCAGTAAACACAATTGTTTTGTTCGCCATACATCCTCCAGACTAAAGCAGTATTATGTTGTATTCATTATATGTAAATTGGGCTCACAATTCCATTTATTTACTAAACGCTTAAGTACGCTGGATATTTATGTTTTGTTACACAAAAAAGAATAAAAATTCCAATTCACCCAAGAATAATATCATGGCTGCTTTACAAACTATTTATTAAGAGATAGGTGTCTTGCTGCAATTATTATGTTTCATGATACCCACAATGAAAGGAAAAAAAATGAAAAAATTTTTTGTGCCATTACTTAGTTTGATTTTAATAATGCAAGTGACTATATTTCCTGTTCTTGCAGCAGGAAATAACCCTACCAATATTTATGTGGTAAAAGCAGGTGATACATTACCTGCAATTGCAAATAAATATGGAACATCAGTTGAAGAGCTAAAGGTTACAAATGGATTGCAATCCGATACATTATTAGTGGGCCAGAAATTGTGGGTGCCAATCATGTATGAAGTCGTTGCCGGGGATACACTGGATAAGATTTCATCAACCTATAATTCTTCAGTCGATACGATAAAATCAACAAATGGACTTTCATCTGAACAACTATATACAGGGAAAATGTTAAAGATTACTCCTAAAAGAATGACAATGCAAGGACAGTATATTCTTATGAACAAGGAGGAATTTAAGAATTGGTTACTTCACAATGAATTTACTAGAAAAATTAGTTTAATCCAACAACATCATACATGGTTACCGTCATACAAGAACTTTCATGGTTCCAATCATTTTACAATGTTGAAGGGGATGGAGAATTATCATATTAATAAAAAGGGATGGAAGAATATCGCTCAAAATATTACTACATTTCCGGATGGAAAAGTAGCAATTTCGAGACCATTTAACATAGCTCCTGAAGGATCAATTGGGTTAAAGGCTAACATTGAAGGGATAGCCATCGAAAATATTGGGAACTTTGATATAGGTCATGATGTAATGACTGAGGAACAAAAGGAAACTATTGTTTACATCACTGCATTGCTTTGTATTAAATTCGGGTTGACTCCTTCAATCGACAGCATCACTTATCATCATTGGTGGAACTATAATACGGGGCAAAGAGTGTTAGATAACAGTGCAGAGTATGAAGTCAAAACATGCCCCGGTACTGGATTTTTCGGGGGTAATTCCACAAATAGTGCAAAAAATCATTTTTACCCCCTAGTTTCACGTAAAATGCAAGAAATTGAAGCATCTCTACACTAGTTATGTTTAAAGAAAAAAATGGCGTAATATCCTTTAATTGATTATAAATACATATCCGGGTCTTTAATGTCTTTTGATGTATAAAGGGAAAAGCCCGTTACGAATACGGACTTTTCTAGCAAAACCATTTAATTTTATTCTTTTACAATTGTAATACCGAATAATCTTTTAATTCGTTATTTGCACTTTTGGATATTTCTCTTCATAAGGGATGCTATTTGTTTATTATCTTGATTAGAGCTGTTTTCTAGCTGTTTAATAACTAACTCTTGTCGTTCTATAGGATGATTTTGACTTAATTTAGCTTTTGCTTCAATTTTTGTGATGTTTATTTTGAATGCAACAATTCCTTTACTCATTCCTTCAATAAAACCGGGTTCCACCTCATGTAAATTGTATGGACTATCTGGGCTTTCATATTTATTTACCATGTCATTTAAAGAATCAAATATTGCTTTTCGATCTTCGACAATCTCCATCTTTCCATATATATGGATAGACACATAATTCCAAGTGGGGACTGCCTTCTCTGTTTCGTACCATGAAGGTGAAATATAACAGTGTGGACCTTGGAAAACCACAAGAACTTGTTGGTTTTCTACATCTTTCCATTGCTCGTTCGGACGTGCAAAATGACCATATAAAGAACTTTCATCTTTTTTTAGGACCAGTGGAAGATGAGTTGCGTACGGTTCTCCATTATGCTGAGAAAAAACCGTTGCGAAACTGTATTTTTCGATAAGGTCATAAATCATTTCTTCATCTTCGATTTTAAAATGTTTTGGTATATACATATGATTCCGCCTCGTTTCTAATAGTTTAATTAGAATTTAAATATATAGTGTTCTAATCATGTCAAAGGTTTTTAAATCCTCCATGCCTCTTTTAATAACTGTATTCCTTGCTCTATTTGCTCCTCTGTTAAACCGCCAAAACCTAATAAGATCATTGGCTCTTGTTCAGGCAAATTATTCTCATAATAAACAGACGTTGGGTACACCTTCACTTTATATGCCTTTGCCCTCTCAATCAGTTCTTTTTCCGACAGTTGATTCCGGACATTTAATAAAATGTGTAATCCCGTATCATCTCCAATTATGCGTGCTTGCTGGCCAAAATATTTTTCAATGGACCGAATCAATGTTGCTTGCTTCTTACGATAAACGGTTCTCATCTTATTTAGATGTCGTTCCCAATGGCCATTGATCATAAATTGCCATAGTGTGTGTTGATGCAACCTGGAAACTGTCTGTTTGTAGATCGTAAAATCTTGGTTATATTTTTCTAGTAACCTATCGGGTAATACCATGTAACTAATGCGAATCGAAGGAATGAGGGATTTAGAAAAAGTTCCCAAATAAATGACTTTACTGTTAATGTCTAGCCCTTGCAAGGACGGTATTGGTTTTCCCTTATATCTGAATTCACCGTCGTAATCGTCTTCAATAATATACCGCCCCTGTTTCTCTGCCCATTTTAATAATTCCATTCTTTTTGTAATCGGCATGACCATTCCCTTTGGAAATTGGTGTGAAGGGGTAACATAGGTGACTTTAGCCTTACTTTCAACTAAATGATTGAGATCAATCCCGTCTTGATCGAGTGGAATCGGCTTTAAGATCACGCCTTGGTCTTTAAACGCCTCCCTAATTCGATGGAATCCCGGATCCTCCATCGAATAAACCGCATCCTTTCCAATGATCATCGTCAACAAACTAATTAAATATTGGGTACCGGCACCGATGATAATTTGATCAGCTGAGCATCTTACCCCTCTTGATTGATATATGTATTTTGAAATTGCCTCTCTCAGCGGTAATTCTCCTTGAGGCTCACCATTTAAGAAATAGGAACTTTCCTCTTCATATAAACTTTGAATTGTTAACTTCCGCCAAATGGGAAACGGAAAATGCTCCAACGCGACTGTACCATGACTAAAATCAACTTCGTATTCCACACCTTCATCCTTCATTTCTTTTATGGTTTTCGGAACGTCATCAACGTGATGAAACAAATCGCGATTGAGTTCCTTCACGTAGATTCCCTTTCTCTCGACACTTTCTACATAGCCTTCTGCCAACAATTGTTCGTACGCAGTTTCAACCGTATTTTGACTGATTCTCAGATGATGAGATAGTTTCCTTTTTGACGGCAGCTTTTCCCCGGGTTCAATTTTTCCCGTTTGAATTTCTTTTTTGAAAAAGTTATAGAGTTGAATATATAACGGTTCCCCACTCCCGTGATCCAAATCCAATGTTATCTCTAACACAATCTTTCCCTCCCTACAATCTGATATGGTTAATTATATTATATCTGACCCTTTTGGACATATCAGTTATTTTCTATAATCATAGATATAAAGCTGGGAGGGATGATGTTTATGATGAATTTTTCAGGTGAAATAGTAATTGACTTTAAGATTGGGGCGACTGTTACTGCGGAGGAATTATCTGATGTGTTCAAAATGTCTGGAATAAGAAGACCTGTTGATGATCTTCCCCGTTTGCAACGAATGATTGAACAGGCTGACCTGCTCATTACCGCATGGGATAGACAAACATTAGTAGGCGTCGCAAGAGCGATCACAGATTTCAGTTATTGCTGCTATTTATCGGATTTAGCCGTGAACAAAGACTATCAAAAACGGGGAATTGGGAAAGAATTAGTCAGACTCGTGCAGGAAGAGATTGGCGACGAAGTAATGTTATTGTTGCTGTCCGCACCTGCTGCAATGGAATACTATCCTCGTATTGGTTTCGACAAGGTTGAAAATGGATTTATCATTCATCGGAAAAAGTAAAACGAACCAGCCCTTTCAAATAGAGAGGGAGCGTTATGAAGCACACATATACATCGTTATTAAAAATCCCGACATTAATAAAAAATGGTGGGATTTTTTTATTTAGTATAATAGTGAGAAAAAATCCTTTTTACTTCGTTATATAAAGTGTAAGAGCGCTTTTACAAAAAAATAAGGGGAATCATTTCATGAAGGCCAATGAAACAAATTTTATACAGCGATTGCAACAACAAAAAGAGGACGCATTAGAATATATTGTTGATAAATATTTGCCTTTAATCAAGGGGATCACTTGTAAAGTTCTCAGTCCCCTTCATAACAATGGCGTCATAGAAGAATGCATCAATGATATTTTTCTATCAATTTGGGACCATTCAAAAAAGTTTCATGGGGAATCAACTGATTTCAAGAAATGGATTTGTGCCATTGCTAAGTTTAAAGCAATTGATTATTACAGAAAAGCAACTAAAAATATCGAAATCACATCAAATGCTTTGGATTGTAATCCAGAAAAATCTATTGAGGATGAACTAATACTCCTAGAAAACCGAAAGGAATTAATTAAGTTAATCAATCAATTAGAGCCTATGGAACGAGATATTTTTATCATGAAATTCTTTCTTGGATTAAAGACAGAGGAAATAGCAATAAAACTGGGATTAACCAAGGCTTCGATTGATAATCGAATTTATCGAGGGAAAAAGAAACTAACTAAAAAAGCTTCAAACCTTACGTTAGGAGAGAATGGAATATGAAGGATATTTACGAATTATTAAATGATCTTAACATAGACGAGAATGAGTTTGAGGAAATGGAAGTCACTGATCTAGAAAAGGCAAATATAAAAAGGTCATTAAAAAAGGCAATAACTAAGAAGAAAAAAAGAAGCAGCTGGAAAAAGAGTGTTGCCGCTGCATCCATTCTAGTAGGTTTATCAATAACAACTTTTGTAACCTATCCTGCCTATGCCGGAAACATCCCGGTAATTGATGATATTTTTCGATTTTTTGATAACGGAAAGACGGATAAAGAAACAGGACTGTATTATGATTATAAAAAGTTCTCCAATGAAATAAATATGACGAAAGAAAGTAATGGGATCAAAATTACAATTATTGATGCTGTTTTTGATGGGAAGACTTTAACTTTGACATATTCCATTGATAGTGAACAGGATTTAGGTAATGCAGATCTTTCTATGCCAAGAATAACAGGTATGAAAGCTTATGGCGGAACGGGTAAAACTTCCAAAATTGATACAAATAAATATGTGGGCATGCTCACTGTTAGTAATTTGGAAAATAAGAAATTAAATGTAGCCAATATTAAATGGGATATTGACAGCATTCGGAACCCAGATCATCAGACCGTGATAAAAGGAGATTGGAAATTTGCATTTAGTCTAGATGCTACAGATAGCAAAATACAATTAACTGATGGCAGTGCTGAAAAAAATGGCGTAAAAGTGAAGATTGGAAAAATATCCTTTAACCCGATGTCCTTTATTGTTTATTATGATCAAGAAGTTTCAGAGATGGTTAAAAACAAATGGGACGGGGTGGATGTTGAATTTGAAATAAAAGACGACTTAGGAAATATATACTTAGGTGAAGATAATGGAGGAATAGCGGATGAAGGCTCGTATCAGATGAATGGGAGTAAAACATTCAAAAGATTAGACCCGAATGCAACCAAGCTCATCATCACGCCTCATATCACCTTGAGGGATTACAACTCTGATAATTTTACTTCAGTAGAAATAACGAAAGATGGGGAAAAGGAAATCCCTTTACCCGAAAAGCCCGGCAAGGGGAAGGAACAGTTTGAATTAAAGGACATCATTATTAAAGTTAAATAATACATTGATAGGACTGCCCTGGTAAAGGACAGTCCTTTGTTTTAGAGGCATCAAGATCGCATGCTCGGAGATTTTTTCCATTAAATATGTAACTGAATGATTTCCTTTATTTATGAGCTTTAATTCTTATGCGAAACTATTTTTTAAACCTTAGCTTTCCTGTATTTCCTTAATACATCTTCCACCTAAAAAGGCATGGCCGGTAATAAATTTCCCGGCTGTATTAAAGCCATATTTTGCATAGACCTTTTCGATTTTCTCATTGATTGGAAAAACCCATAAATCCTCTATTCCCTTTTTCTTCACTTCTGCCTGCATGTAATAGATAAGCTCGCCAATTAATCCCTTTCCTCTGAAATCTTCTTTCGTTGCGACGCTCTCCATACGAGCTTGATCGCCATGTGCAAATATACAAGCAGTTGCACATGCTTCCCCATCATAGCGAAAAAGATAATGCGTGAAAGCAGGGTGTTTAAACTCCTCAGGAAAAGCCTTTTCCCTCACTTCTCTTCCGCCAAATTCTTTAATACTGCATTCAATTTCCAATGCTTCATCAAAATTATCTTCCGTTACTCTTTCAATCGTAACGCGATCACTACTTTTGTGTTCGTTGATTTTTTTGTTCCAGATTTGAATTGGGCTGACCAATTCCTCGAAACCAAAATTGTAGGAATTTAGTTCCTTTATGAATGACGATAGGTCTTCAAGATTATATAGATAAAAACGGGGCGTTATGCTTTTTTCTTTATAAAACTGAATGACTTCCTCTATCACACCGCTTGGATTTGGTGGAACTTCATATATATGCGCATGATTAGCATCATAGTAGGATGGCTGGTCTTCATTATAGAAAAGATACCCCCAAGATTTGTTTTTTCGCTTTGCAAAGGTGTCCAGGTAAGCGATATCTAGTTCTAGAACTTTTTGAAAAAGGTTTTCCAAGATCGTTTCCTCCAAATTGTATAGCTAGTTTTATGATAATAAGTTGGGAATTTAGTGTTTTACTACAGGACTGTTCCTCCTAGGGGCACGGCAAAATATGGGGCTGCCATCTGATGTTTCTGCTTATGATCCATCAGATGAATCAGATAATGATCCAGCTGATGATAACAAGGAAGGTACCCCATTCCATAAGGTGGGAACCCGTATCCCATATGGATTCCGTAAAAAGAATATGGAAAATATCTTTGACTTGCCAACAAGCTGATACCCTTCAGCCGCCATCTGATTTAGCCACTTTTCTTCCTTCTCAAAATCTAGAAAAAATTTAAACTTTCTCATCATGATCCCCTCTCATTTTTAAATGCATCCTCTGTAATTCGAATCATATGCTTCATTCTTTCTGCATCCAACTGCAGTATGTCTTTGCCCTTATCTGTAATCTGGTAGACCTTTCTACGGCTATCCCCGCTTTCGACAGGCTGAATAAATTTTAGTTTTAGTAAGTTTTCAATTGCCCCGTATAATGTACCGGCAGCCATTCTTACTTGGCCGTCGCTCAGTTCTTCAATCTTTTGCAGGATGAGATATCCATGTGCAGGCTCCATTAAAGACAAAAGAATGTAATAGACCGTTTCAGTGAGTGGTATCTGTTTATCCCTTTTCATTATTCTTACTCCTGTCTGCCATTTAATTATATACAGTTTAACTATATAGTTTCATTTTATACAGTTCAACTATATATGTCAACCAAGGATTCCAATAAATAAAAAACCACTCGGGAGTAGTCTCCAAGTGGCATGTGATTTTTGTTTTGCAACTACACCGTAATTAAAGGATTTTTCCTTTTTCAGTCTTTCTTTTTCAAATACGGCTCCATTTTGTGATTAATCATCCAATTTCCTGCTAAAAAAAGGGCGACACCTACGATCACAGACCATAAACCGAACCTGCTCAAATAAATGTTTCCAATAAATATAATCAGCAATAGCCAGCCAAATTTAAGAAACCAATAAATGAAGTACATGCAAATCGCCCTTTCACAAAATGAACTATACATCTATATTCACCGATATCGCTCAAGTTTTCAATGCATCCGCTTAGCAGCTATACGATCAAAAAAACTGGTTTGAGTACCCCCAGGAACAAAAGACAGAATGGAATTAGCGAAAAAGAAAGAGGGATAATTTCCCCTCTTCCTTCAACGTAATATTATTTATGTCGCTGATGCCTGCCGCATGTGAAGGATGTCTTTACCTTCATGAAATCATACATGAGTGCAGCCTTCCTGCCCTTTTCTGTAAATCTATTCTTTTTAAAACGAAGGCACTCCATAAATTCAGCATCACACTGACAAGGAGCAATCCCTCGGCTAAGGCAGCGGTCATGTCTCTGGCAGCAGGCATCCACATCATTAATAGGTGCTCCAGGTCCGCTGCAGCCAGGCCCGCACCACCGGTATCCAGGAAAAACACACAAAGAAAACGGACTTCTTCTCCTTCTGTTTTGCAAAACACCATCCCCCTAAATGAAATTTACCAGTTAGCTTTTTGGTCGCATTCCTTACTAATAAAATATGAATTTCTAATGAATATGAGATGGCAAAACCCCAAACTATGACCATCCAATGAAATAATATCTTCAGATAATAATAAATTTGAAATAACTAACTTAAAGATCTAGGGATATTAGATGATTTTCATGTAATAAAATTATTTTACGTGTCCACCCCATTCTTTTTCTATGGACAAAAATAGGATAATAATACTATACCTATTAGAGGAGTAGATCAAAAAGAGAACGAACAAACGGAAATACATAAAATAGAAAAAAGAGCGAATTCCTGTAAAATCACAGTGGCTGATGATGGGGTTGGCATGCAGAAGGACCAAATAGCTCAAGCCTTTATTCCGTTCTACACATTGAAGAAAGGTGGTTCCGGATTAGGCTTAACGGTTTGTAAAAGAATCATCGATTCTTACGGCGGAAATATTTTTATAAAAAGTGTTCCTAATGAAGGAACTCAAGTAGAAATTACACTGCCGTTAGCGGTTGAATAATAGGAAACGCAGGAAAGGTCGCAGTTATTAGGAAAAGCTGCGACCTTTCTCTTTTTCTAAACACTACTAACCTTATTTCTACCGCAATTCTTTGAACGATACAAGCCTTCATCAACTCTACTTAGCAGCGAATCGATGTCGTCATCCTGCTGAGAATCGGCTACCCCAAAACTAGCAGTAAGCTTTCCCACAACTTGGAAGTCGTGTTCTTCAACCATTTCCCTTAATTGCTCAGCAAGCATAATGACCCCTCGGCCCGAAATATCGGGGATGATAATAAATTCTTCTCCTCCCCAGCGTCCGAAAAGGTCATGTGGAGAAAGACTATTTTTGATGAGTTCGGCTAATTCAATTAAAACGGCATCACCCGCTTTATGTCCATACATATCATTGACCTTCTTAAAATAATCTAGATCGAAAAAGATAATCGAAAAATTTACCTGTATTTCTTTGGAATCCTTCAACTTATTTTCCAACCATTCATCAATCCGATGCCGGTTCGCAATTCCCGTTAAAGAATCTAGATAGGCATGCTTTTTAAACATTTCCGCTTCAGTGTATGCTTTAAAAATATGCTGTGCATAAAAGAGAACAATAATATAGATGATATTTGCAAAATAAAACTGTAATAATGAATCAATCGATTCTATTGAGAGCCTGTTCATGAATATAACTCCATCTACAAGAGTAAGAGCAAATATTCCGATGGAGAAGTACATTCCTTTTTTTATACCGAGAGTTAAGAAAATAAATACGATATAAATCGGCATCCAAACAATAAAATCTCCCAAGGATCCACCCATTTTTAGTAAGTAATGATGGACGACGACAAAAAAAGTGGCGACGTGATATACACTAATCAAAACCAGATTGGAGTACTCAATAAAACGGACAAAACGGACCTTATATAGCAAAATCCAGCTAATGACGAACCAGATTGTAAGTGTGTTATTGATGATAAAATTGATTTTATTTTCAGCATTACTATTTTGCAAAAGCGTATTTAAGATGAACGCCGTAAATATACATGGCACCACCCATAGATATACGCTTCTCTTTAGTTTATCCATCGGATTTTCATCTCCCCAACTAATCAAATTGGATTAGTCTCGCTTTAATCCTCAAATGAGGAATACGCCTGTATTTTTCGCATCTGTCGTTACCTTAGTCCAACAAACATTGTATCTTTGTTATTTAATAAATTTATATTTCAGTGATGAAGGCGGAGTTTTTGCAATTTTTCTAGTCTTCATATAACTATTGTAAATGATAGTTTTAGGTTTTAATATAGCTTTATTGGCGTATGATTTGTAGTATTTTTGTCTATTTTTTTCTAATTATAAAAAGGAATTGTTTTGTTTGTATAGAAATATAAGATTGAAAGGAGGGCAAAAAAGATGATTCGAAAAGAGGGTATGTTAGAAAAATTCCCTGTTTATATGACAGCTTTTAAGCAAGAAAGAATGATTAGAGTATTCCTTCCGAATAGCTACAACAATGAAAATAAGAGATATCCCGTCCTATACATGCATGATGGACAAAATATTTTTGAAGATGAAGGTGCGATTAAAGGAGTATCCTTAGGGATGAAAGATTACTTAGATAAGAGCGGTCTAGACATCATTGTTGTGGGGATTGACCAAAACCCGGAAGGTGAAGAACGGGTCAACGAATACTGCCCATGGGTGAATGGTGAAATCAGCAAACAAATATTAGGTTATGCCAGTCCATCGGGCGGCAAGGGCGAAGAATATTTAGATTTTGTGGTAAATGAGCTTAAACCGTTCATAGACCAGAAGTACCGTACGCTTGAGAACCACACTTCGATGGCTGGAATCTCCTTAGGCGGCCTCCATTCGACTTATGCTGCATGCCGCTATCCACATGTTTTTAAAAGAATTGCTGCCATATCCCCCGGTTTTTATCGAAACCAAGAAGAGATTGAGAAACTGTTAAGCGAGTCCGACCTATCTACCATTGAAAAGTTTTACATGGACTTCGGAACAAAAGAAGTCGGCAAAGATGAAGAAATGAATAAGGTATTCCTTGGATTAACAAATCGAGTCGTTGAAATTTTGAACGATAAAAAAGTAAATCTTCATTTTCAATTGAATGAAGGTGCAGAACATGCTTATATATTTTTTAGAAAAAGAGTCCCTGCAATGCTATCATACCTATTTTCAGATATTGATAGAGAAATTTGAAGATGTGCTTTCATTAATCTAAAAAGGTATGGCTAATTATATGCCATGCATCTTCGCCCATTTAATCTTTAATTTAACGAGCACACATCTCGTCGGAACAAGCGACATCGCCATCCTAAAATATACAGGCGATCCCGGCATCCTAAACCTAATCATCATCATCATCATCTATGCAATTGCCCAAATCATCCTAACAAAAACCATCTACCAAAATAAAAACGTCAAAACCAACATAGCGAAGGTTACAACATAAGAAAGGGTGACAGGCACCATGTGAAAATTTCACATGGTGCCTGTCACCCTTTTTCTTATTACCACTTTGTTAACCTGTTTCTTGGTTGTTTTCTATTTGGTTGTAAATTTTTTGATAGGCTGCGGCTTCTTTTGGTAGTCCTTTATTTTGATACATTTTACTGATTTTTCGTACTGGTGAAGGATTTTGCGGTTGAAGTTCCATTTCCCAGAAGAAACAATCAATGGCTTTATCATATTGTTTAAATTCGGCATAATAATCGCCCAAATCCATCATGCGATCGGGATCTTCGACTAATTCAACCATTTTATTAATTTTTCTTATCACTTCTGATTGTGGATATAGCCTTTCAATTGCTAAAAGTTTAGTGTGAACGGATGGAAGGTCATGCTCGTTAAGCATATTAACCGCAAGTTTGAAGATTTTATCTTCCAATTGCTTTGTATTTTCCGGGTGGGAGAGGTGTTCTAACAATGGAGCAAATTCGTCTAAGTGTTTTAGGACGAAGGTAGCATCGCAATTTTCCCAAATAGTTTCGAGGATGGCATTATAGGAAGACGGCAGATCGTGAATAAATTTGAATAGGCATGACGCCGCTTGGTGATAATTCCCTTTTCGGAGCATTTTTTCCAACATCAATTTTGATTCAGGTAACACTCGGAACGGATTGATGTTCACCTGACCTAAAGCGAGCATCCATTCCTCCATTGTGATAAAACCCAAAGCAATTTCCGTATACTTTGCAACGGATTGAGCGTTTTGAAGACGATTCGCATTTTCCAGCCACAGCAATAACGCAGTTAAACCATCTTGTTTACATAAGATATTTTCCAGCACCATTCGTTCGTTTGAAAGAGAGCGATTTTTGAAACAGTGTAATTCAACAAATAGAGGATCCTTTTGCATGATGGATGGGTAGTCTAAGGGATGGTAAAAATTGCGGTAGGAAGTAAATTCGTGTGAATCCAATCGTTCCTTTGCAGATTTTAATGAAGGTGAAAAATCACATAAAAGTTGGAGTACCTGAAACGATTTCATAAATTTTCCGCTTCGTCTAAGGTGAAAGTAAATCTTATCAATCATCGCAATTAGCTGATCTTTTTCAAAAAAGGAATCTAAAGTTGTCGCAATATGAGCCACTTCTTGTAAAGAAAAATGGAGTTGAAGTTGAGAGAACAGTTTATTTCTATTTGGTATCGAAACGGACACCTCGGGGATTAATACGGTTAATAATGGATGTGGAGATTCAATAACAATACCTTCTTGAAATGCTTTGTTAATAAATGCACCTTCCTCTACTTGATCAAGCTTAGCTCCATAAATAAACGAATGTTTATAGTAGATAAGATAAAATCTTTCGTCATCTTGGGTTAAAACCTCGATTACCTTGCTTCTCGCAAAGATTGCGACTCGCATGACATTCCCTTTTTCAACTTTCTTTTTATCTTTTATCGATAGTTCCGTTGGCATGATCATTTCTTTATCCATTATATCTTGCCCCCATTCATCATAGATACCTCTTAAGCTTATTATAGCATAAGTCTAAAAAAGGCGTGCTGAACATAATTGGTAAACTGGTACCTGCTAAAAAACCCAATCGTGTTTGGTTTTTTTATGGTTAAGAATGAAATAATATTTCGGATAACAAAAAGCCCTATTTCTTTTGAAATAAGGCGGCATTTGCTTATCATTTAATGTCTAGATTGAATAATCCTCTGGGATAAACACTTTTAATTGTTTTGGTTTGACATAGACTTCCTCGCCAGTTTTTATATTGAGGCTTCGAAAGTGTTCTTTCGTTAATTCTGCTTCTAAAAAGTCTCCTGTATCTGTTCGAATGAGTTCAAGTTGGACGACCGCACCGACCAAATGAATATACCTAACCGTTGCGGAAACGGTATCCGGCCCCTTCTCTCTTTGGATGTTGATGTCATGCGGCCGGACATAACCTATTGCTTCGGTATTCACGGTTCCTGAAAATTCGGGTGCATCTACTACAAAATTACCTTGCCGTAATTTCCCTTTATGCAGGCGCCCTTTAAACAAATTGACATTTCCTAAGAAGTGAAATACAAATGGACTATTGGGATGATCATAAACTTCTTCTGGGGTGCCAATCTGCTCAATCTTTCCTTCATTCATGACCACGATTCGGTCGGCAACATCGAGCGCTTCTTCCTGATCATGCGTCACAAAAATACTCGTAATCTGGTAATCATTATGGAGCTTTCGTAACCAGCGGCGAAGATCCTTCCGCACCTTCGCATCCAACGCACCAAACGGTTCATCTAACAAAAGGACTTTAGGTTCAACGGCTAATGCTCTTGCAAGGGCTACCCGCTGCCGCTGTCCACCTGACAAATGGGACGGATAGCGAGTAGCAAATGCTTCAAGTTTCACCAACCTTAATAATTCATTGACCTTCTCATCTATTTCTTTTTTGGAGGGCCTGCTTTTTCGCGGACGAGCCCTTAATCCATATGCAATATTATCAAACACAGTCATGTGGCGGAATAAAGCATAATGCTGAAACACAAATCCCACTTTACGCTCTTTTGTGCTAATAAGGGTCATATCTTCTTCCCCAAACAAAATAGTCCCCTGATTTGCAGCTTCTAATCCTGCGATAATCCTAAGAAGGGAAGTCTTCCCTGAACCAGAAGGGCCAAGGAGCGCGACAAGTTCCCCTGTTTGAATATCAATATTAATTTGATCAAGGGCATTATAGGTCCCAAATGATTTCGAGATATTTTGTATTTTAATACTCATCTTAAAAATCTCCTTTTTCAGGAATCATTGATTTTTTTACTTTCCATTCAATCACATTTTTCACGACCAAGGTGATAATGGCGAACAGGGACATTAAGGATGCGACCGCAAAGGCAGCTGAAAATTGGTATTCATTGTATAAAATTTCAATATGAAGCGGCATCGTATTGGTCATCCCGCGAATATGTCCGGAAACAACGGATACAGCACCAAATTCTCCAATTGCCCGGGCTGTACACAAAATAATGCCATATAATAATCCCCATTTAATATTCGGCAGGGTCACCAATAAAAACGTCTTCCAACCGCTTGCACCTAGCGTCATGGAGGCTTCTTCATCAGCCGTGCCTTGTGTCTGCATCAAAGGAATTAATTCCCTCGCCACAAAAGGCAGCGTGATTAACTGGGTTGCTATAACAATCCCCGGAACGGCAAAAATAATTTTTATATCATGCGCTTGTAACCACGGACCAAATAAGCCATGGCTGCTAAATAATAAAACAAATACCAATCCCGCAATCACGGGCGAGATGGCAAAGGGCAGGTCAATAATCGTTATCAGCAGGCTTTTTCCTTTAAAATTGAACTTAGTGACCGCCCAAGCGGCAGCAACCCCAAAGATGGCATTGAGTGGTACCGTGATCACTGCAACTACCACCGTTAATTTAATCGCTGATAAGGCGTCAGGACTGCTGATCGCAGCGAAAAACACAGCGCTGCCTTTTTCAAAAGCTTTGATAAAAATAGCAATTAGCGGTAAAACCAAAAACAAACATAAAAATCCTAGTGCCGCTGTAATCAGTAGCCAGCGCACCCAACGAGATTCCGTTTCTTTCATCGTACTCTGTACCTGTGTATGTGGATATTGTATTGAAACATGTCCTGCCATCATTTCACCCTCCTTTTGATTTAAATAAATTTACGATTTGTCCACCATTGTAATAGATTGATAACCAATAAGAGAATAAACGAAAAAATCAGCATGACAGCGGCAATGGCCGTAGCCCCTGCATAATCATATTGTTCAAGTTTCGTCATAATTAACAGTGGGGTAATTTCCGTTCGCATCGGCATATTTCCGGCAATAAACACCACTGATCCATACTCCCCCAAAGCTCTTGCGAAGGCTAGTGCGAACCCAGTTAGCGCCGCAGGCAATAATTCCGGGAAGATTACTTTCACAAAAGTTTGCAGCCGGTTTGCCCCCAAGCTGGCTGAGGCTTCCTCCATTTCTTTATCCATATTTTGCAAAACAGGCTGTACAGTTCGAACAACAAAGGGTAACCCAATAAAGGTTAACGCAAGAATAATACCAAGTGGTGTAAACGCCACTTTAAAACTCAAAAATTGTCCAACCCAGCCATTTTCTGTATACAGTGTCGTTAGAGCAATTCCGGCAATTGCCGTCGGCAGGGCAAAGGGTAAATCCACGAGTCCATCGATGATTCTCAACCCTGGAAACCGATAACGAACCAATACCCATGCTATTAATACTCCAAAAACCACATTGATGAATGCCGCGGTTAAAGATGCACCAATACTTAGCTTGTAAGAGGCAACCACCCGAGGGTCAGATATAGTCTGCCAAATTTTTGACCATTCCACCGAAACGGTATTAATGAAAATCATCGATACTGGCAAAATGACGAGGATACTTATATAAAACATGGTGAACCCAAGTGAAAGTCCGAATCCAGGCAGAACGCCAATTCTTTTCATTTTTATGCTTTGTAACCGAGCCATGAGGTTGACCCCTTCCGATTTAGATCTATTGGGGCTCCATAAGGAACCCCCGGTGATAGGTGAATTTATTTTGGCTGATAAATTTGATCAAATGTACCGCCATCGTTAAAGTGTTTTTCCTGTGCTTTTTTCCAGCCTCCAAAATAATCATCAATCGTCACTAAATTAATTTTGGGAAATACATCTGCATACTTTTCAAGGATTGCTTCGTTCCTTGGTCGATAGTAATTTCTTGCAACAATCTCCTGCCCTTTATCCGTATATAAATAGTTCAAATATGCTTCTGCCACTTCTTTTGTCCCCTTTTTCTCCACCACTTTGTCAACGACAGCAACAGGAGGTTCCGCTAGAATGCTAAGGGATGGTACGACAATTTCAAATTTGTCTTTGCCTAGTTCATTGAGCGTTAAGAACGCTTCATTCTCCCAGGCAATTAGAACATCACCGATGCCTCGCTCCACAAATGTAGTGGTAGCCCCGCGTGCACCTGAATCTAATACTTCGACATTTTTATATAATTTACTCATAAAGTCCTTGGTTTTCGCTTCATCGCCATTGTCTTTTTCTTGTGCGTACGCCCAAGCAGCTAAATAATTCCACCTCGCGCCGCCTGATGTCTTGGGGTTTGGCGTAATCACTGATATCCCTTTTTTCGTTAAATCATCCCAATCCTTAATCCCTTTTGGGTTCCCCTTTTTGACAAGAAAAACAATGGTTGAAGTATACGGAGTAGAATTATCTTTTAATTTTTTTTGCCAGTCTTTTGAAAGTAAGCCTCCCTTTTCGGCAATTTCATCGATGTCATAAGCCAAGGCCAATGTCACCACATCTGCTTCAAGTCCATCAATAACAGCTCGCCCCTGTTTCCCCGAACCACCATGTGATTGCTGAATGGTAACCTCTTGCCCCGTCTTCTCTTTCCAATATTGAGAGAATTCCTTATTAAACTCTTCATAAAGTTCACGGGTTGGGTCATACGATACGTTTAATAATTGAACAGGATCCTTCTTTTTTGCAACTTCTTGGCCGCTAGTTTCTTTCTTTGAATTTTGTCCACTCGTCTGATTGGTGCCGCAGCCGGCTAAAATAACCGCCATAAGAATAAGTACTAATGTGAATTTGTAAGAAATTTTCATTTTCTTTCCCCCTTTTTTGTAAGAAAAGCGCAAGCGCCCTGGTCAGCGGCGTATGGCCTGGAGCGCTCCAACTGAGATAAAGGAAACACGAAGAGCCGAAGGCAATTCGATGTTGACTTATCGTAGGGCGGAGAGCGAAGGCGTCTCGCCGCTAGGGCGCTGGAGCTAGACAATTCTCAAAGTCGAAATTTATACATCTTATCTTTTAACAAAAAAGACTGCTTCATTTTTAAGCGGCATGCGTAAAGTGTTGTTACCTATGTTTCGGGGCAACAAGTCTTTTAACACGTCTAAAAAATAAGCAGCCTTCAGTGGACTGATCGGCAAATTCTTTTTCAAAATCATAGATAAGTAGATCGAATCTTTTTTGGTCTATCATTTTTGATTTTTTGCGGTAACCCTTTTCGATTCAAAGCGGGTTTTCTCTGTCTTATCAATTTGCGTAATGTGGCCGTCATGAACAGTTATGATGACAGAACCATACTCTATATTCTTTAAAGTGGATAGAATAATATTCGCTTTCGCTTGATCTACAACTGCCATATGAACATCCTCCCTTAAATATAATATTTCACATAAGATTACTTGGTTTTAAAGTCAAAAAATTTTAATCCAAAAATCGCTAACAACAACAAAATGGACTACACTATTAAGTGTATAAATGTTACATATTCTCCTTTCTATATAAAAAGGCTTATACCCCTTATGAAGAGTATAAGCCTTTGGTTTTCCAATCAGCTCGTTATGGAATTAGTAATATCTTTCTAGAAACCTTTTAAATTATTTCCATTTTATTCTGACTTTTCCGAGGTGTCAAGTGTGTTTTTTGATTTTTAAAGGTTTATTTATCAAAAATATCAGAGGATCCCTTTCCAAAAAGAAAGGCATGGCTGATTCTAAGCCATACCTTTCATGGTTAAAATGGTTTTAAGATCATCAGGGCAATGATGATTATAAAAATCACATTTTCAAGGTGTTCATATTGAAATAGAACTTTTGATAAGCGCCAATATTCTTCAGGAATTTCTTCACCTTTGTGGGATTCTAACAGGGCTTTAACCGGTTTCGACCTTGGTGAAAGGACAAGCGGGCCAATAGCGAGCGCTGCCAAAAAGAGCACAAGGCTTGTTACATACCACCCCATTCGAAACAAGATTGGATTTAAAAAGCCCATGGTCAAACCTGTAAGAAGTAACAGCGTACCGCCCACCATTACAAATATATGTAATTTATGTCGAATCTTATATGAATGTTTTAATTCAGTCATTGTTTTCCCAGATTTAACTACGGTTGTTAAAATAAAACCTGGCCCCATTCCCAATATGGCTGAAAAAATATGTATGAATACAATAACTTTGTAGAAAGTAATCACTGGTGCCAACCTCCATATCTGCATGCTTCCATTTTACCATAAACAACGTGATTTCAATGGAATATCTTGCATTCTGGCACAGTTTTGTAGAGTTTCCGCCATTAATTTCTCACATTAATAATGATATAATGTAAGAGAGTTGGGAGTCACGATGCACCTGAAAGGGGGCAGTAATCATAAATAATTTCATTAAATTTATCTTTGTTTTAATAGGATTTTTAGCATTGGGCCTCGGCATTTTGGGTATCTTTTTGCCCCTGTTGCCAACTACTCCACTTTTACTTTTAGCATCGTTCTGCTTTATGAAAGGATCAGAACGGTTTGAACGCTGGTTCAAAGGGACAACTCTCTACAAGCGTCATTTGGAAAACTTCGTTAAAGAGAGGGCCATGACTTTACAGCAGAAACTGACCATCTTATTATTTGCGGATGCAATGATTGCCATCGCCTTCTTCTTTCTCGACAAAATCATCTTGAGGATCATGCTGCTGCTTATCGTTTTGTATAAATACTATTATTTCATCTATAAAATAAAAACGATTCCGGTTGTAAAAGCGGAACCAAAATAACACAAAATACGGATGGCACCATCCAAAATGTTGGGTGGTGCCACTTAGAAAAATAATTAACTTTCATCATCTGGATTAATCATCGCCAACACTTGATGGTCTTCCCATTTCCCGTTAATCTTCACATTTTTCAATGCAATTCCTTCTTTATGGAAACCTGATTTCTCCAGCACTCGAATCGATCCGATATTGTGGGGCATGACGCCAGCTTCAATCCGATGTAATTTCAGTTCAGTAAACGCATACCCCACTAAAAGTTTAACAGCTTCTGTTGTATAGCCTTGGCCGTTATGCTTCTGATCTAAAAAGTAACCGATGAATGCGCTTTGAAGTGAGCCTCTTAATACTTGAAATAGATTAATTGTACCAATCAAGACCCCATCATTTTTAAAAATCCCAAAATTATAAGCCTGATCTGTACGTCTGTCTTCTTCATATTGCTTGATTCTCTCAAGCTGGGACTTCATTGTGTAATAAGTCTCTCTCCGCTCCATCGAAAACTTTTCAAAGAAATTGCGGTTCTCCGTCAGTAAATCAATAAGGGCTTCAGCATCTTCTGTTAAAAATGGTCTTATAAAAACATTATGTCCCTTAATCATGTAGTCTTCCTTTCTCTATTTATATGCAGAACCATGTATTCATCATCATAATAAACACCATCTACAATTAGTGCCTTTTCCTCTATTCCGAACGTTTTAAAACCTAGTTTTTGATAAAGCTGTTTTGCTTTTTGATTACTTGCGATGACACCTAGGTTTATTTTTTCAATCGCTTCGATATCTTTCGCTTTGTTGATTGCTTCTGTTAATAATGCTTTCCCAACGCCTAAACCTTGTTTCTTTGGAGTGACATACATCGCAAAAATGTTTGCCCTATGCTGAATTTTCATCCGATTCTCTTGAAGTAAAGTGACAACCCCGATTAGTTCTTCATTGTCAATCGCACCAAATGTGTAGTTTCCTGGTGCGGTAAAATTACGGGCACACTCTTCAACGGGATTTTCCCGCTTTACGGCTTCTTCATAACTTGTTAAAAATGCCTCAGGATTTTGCTTCAATGCTTCTAAGCGTAACGCCCAATAACTTTCAGCGTCTGATGGGTTTAGTAATCTAATTTCCATGTTTGTACTCCCCTTTGACCTTTTATAGACCGCTTTTGAAATTTATCAACCTCTTTAATTTAAACAATAATCTTAAATCAATTTATAAAAGCTTCGACATATAGTATTCATCGACAAATTCGCCATTAATAAAAAGGGAATCCTTTTTTGTTCCTTCAATCTCAAATCCCATTTTCTTATACAATGCCAGCCCGGGCTCGTTGCGGGTTACGGTCGTTAACTCAAGTCGATGCAGCTTCCGTTCCCTTGCCCACTCTTCTAGTCTCGCAAACAGTTTAGTTCCAATCCCTTGACCTCGATAATCCTTTAAAATTCCTACCACAAGATAAACAGAATGCTTAGTTCTTTTTGCAGTGCCGCCAATCGCAAATAAATACCCAGTTAGCTTATCGTCTTCTTCCGCTACAAAAATAGTAGAGTTTTCGCTTTTTTTCATGGTCTCAATTCTTGTTCTTTGCTGTTCTATTGTGATCTTTCGTTCACCTGCTTCCATCAGCATGAACTCTGACTTTTCCTCAACCTGCCGAATAAGCTCCACTAAGTTTTCCGCATCTGAGACTTTTATTTCTCTAACAATCAAAACAGCCACTCCTTTTAAAGGACATTTCTAATATTACTCCAGCCATACACAAGTTCCTTTACTTTTTTACCAGCAAACTCCACCTCAATAGTATCGATTTTTTCCGCTCCAAGTGCCTCGTAGAAAAAACGGGAACTATTATCTTCTAGTACTAAAACAAGCATAGTCGATATATTTTGCATAAGCAGTTCTTCTATTAAAGATTTTATTAAAAAACTACCAAGTCCTTTACCTTGATATTCTTTTAAAATATAAATTGCATATAGCTCACCAATATAATCAGAGTATTTGCAAGTTCGTTCTTTGCCGCCAGATATAAATCCGATAATTTGCCCTTCTAAATTCTTAGCAACATACACTCCGCCATTTGGAATGCTGTTTTTCCACAATTGCTCACGGCTTTCATAGGAAAGGCTGTTTAAATATTCTTCTGGAACAATACCAGCATATGTAGTTCTCCAACTATCGACATGGACTTTCGCAATTCCTTTAGCATCGGCTAACACCGCTTTTCTAATCTTCATCCCCACACCTCCACATTTATAGACTGTCTATTGTAATTCTTTTATTCTTTCACCTATTCACATCCTTTTAAAAAAAGAGACGAAGCAATCCGAAAAACGTTTCGTGGTCATCATCCATTGCTAAATTTAATCATAAATTCCTGAACTTGCTCGATAACTTCTTTAATGGCTTCGATTGATGCTGAAATATCGCCCTTAATTTCTAACCCATGATCAGCATCTGGAATCACAACTGTGCCCACTAAAGGATTATTTTTCAGTGAAGAAATTCGTTCTTCAATAAAATGATGATCTTGATCGCCAATCACACATAGTGAGTGCCGGTCGGTGTTTATTAGTGCTTGGTACACCTGGTCATCTTTGATTAGTGGTGTTAGCCAAACGCCAATCGCATTGTCGATGTAATTTTTCCGAGTCCATTCCATTGCCATCGGAATCGTTCCAATCGATTTACTAACCAGGAAACACTGTTCATACACGGTATCTTTTAGAACTTCCTCGACAACCGCCTTCACATCTTCATACATCCATTGGTCTTGCTCTGTTTCGCTAAGCATTTTAAACTGTTCATTTTTTGTAAATTGATAATTAACATGAAGTACATCGATGTTATGGTTCAAACACATGCCTGTCGCATAATGAAACAGCGGGCGCTGAGTACTGTAACCAAGACCGGGCAGCATGATACAGATTGCCTGTGACGGTTGTTCACTGCGAATCCATGTATAGGGGATGGTCGAGCTTTCATTTCTGACTACTTGATTTTCTAAAATTTGATACATATATTCACCTCTTTGGTTGATTACTGGGAATGGCTGCGGGATGCGGATTGACATAATCCCAGCAGATAATGGTCGCACTATCCTGACCAGCGCTTTCATGAACATGCTGCAAAATATGCTTTACGTTTGCAGGGACATCCCCTTCATAACAGTCATTGTAAAGATGCAAAGATGTTTCATAAAAACGCTCAGCACACTCTAGGACACCATCTGTTACCAAAATGATTCGATTTTGGCCGGTCCTTAGTTCTCGAATGCCAGAAGAATAGCAAGGTATCGGTAATGAAAACGTATTGATTTGTCCAATCCATTCATAAAATTGCCGTTGGTTTAAGGCGTATTGTCCTAATTTATGTAGGTCTTCGTGGAGGAGATAGATTACGCAATCACCGACTGAAAGCCACCATAGGTACTTTTCTTTTCTGACACATAGCAGGCAGGCGGTTTCACCTTGGATTTGTTTACAGGACTCCAGAAAAGCCTCGGATTGAAAAATGGAAAGGATATGTGACTCAAATGATTGAAAGACGGTATCTATTTGTTCCTCCAAAATGATGGCTAGCTTGTCAAACTTATTTTCAATGGTTTTAAGTACTAAATTGACACTTTCTGCACTGTTATGCCCATCTAGAATCATGGCAAATTCCCAATCTGCCCCCTTTACCGCTAGAGCCCCATCTTCATTTTTATAAGCCCCGGCCTGTCGGTGCCCGCCGTATCTCCCCAGAACCAGTTCTTCACATGAATCGATTTTGATTTGGCCTAGATACGGTGCTTCCTTTCCTATCCATCTTAGCTTTCGGAATGGCTCCTGGTTCTCATTGGGCACCATTTTTAAAACCTCCTTAACCGATCATTTCAAAAATCAATTTTCATAATTTAAGTCGAACAATGCCATGATAAAACTAAAAGTAAAGAAGGTAATGACTTGAGAAAACTGCTGATAGGATTATTAACCGTGATTTTTTATTTCTCTGCGGGTGCTTTTCCACAAAAATTTTTAAATACAGCAATGGCTCAACAGAAACCGATTCCTCCCTATGCGAAGTTTGGTACCCTTGCAATGGAGAAAACACATGAAAAGTACCCGAATGCTAAAATAATTGATTATCTGCATATCGGGAGATTAGCTGGCAAGCAAACCTCAACGGAAAAATTTAAACTTTGGTTAAAGGATAACAGCAAAGAATTCGGTGTTTTCGTGAATATTGAGTTTAACAATGAAACGGGTAAAGTCAGTAAGATTACCTTCAAGGAAACGTGGCGATGAACAGTAACCTGCCTGCTCCTTTCTCCCTTCTTCGGGCACTGACAACATAACCTAAAAAACGGAAATGAGCTTGCTTATTCTTGAAAATTGATTTCGGTGATTTTCCCACTTTTTATGAAACCAATATTTTGATACACCTTATTGGAGGCAGGGTTGATGATATCAGCGTACAGCATCGGGATTAACTTTTCTTTTTCTAAAATGGCACATAGTTCGGCTGTCAACGCGCTTGCATAGCCTTTTTTCCGCAGCTCAATTGGTGTAAACACAGAGTTAATTCTCCCATACTTTCCTGAGCGGTGAGAAATATTTGCCATCGATACCGGTTTCCTATCTACCAGCCACAAGTATAATCCGCCCGCTTCAATCATCGTCTCTGCCTTAGACAGCTGTGTTTCAGGCTCAGCCGAACTATTGAATGCATCCCTGAGGAAACCTGCTAGATAGAGGGCAACGGTTTCAACATCTTCTTTTGTAGCTTTTCTAAATTCGCCACGAACATTATTCGGCTTAAGTACTTTTGGACAATAATAAGACTCCATTGTCATCTCTTTTTCCCAACGGACGTCCTTCCTTTTTGAATAAATCTCCGCAAATCTTTCTACCGTATCCGGATCTCCAGTAATACCAGGAAGCGGAACATTATTCAGATCGATTGCTAATTTTTCAAAAATGTCTTCCTGCTTGTCAGCCGCCATTTTTTGCGAAACCCATAACCAGCCCTTATGCCCCGGTGTGTGGGCAAAGATCATACTGCCATCCGCTGTTTTGAGGCAAAGCGCATCGCCGCCTTCTCTAATTCGAAAAAGTAGATTATATTGAACCTCATCAGATTCAAAAAGGCTCCCCTCCGCCATTGCTGCGTCATTTGGAACAAGTTTAATAAACATATCCGATTCCCCCGTTATATTAAAAGATAATAAAAAGAGCCTTTCGCTTAACAGGCTCATATTTCCAAATCATATAACTATTTAAATTTTTGTGTTTTTCACAATTTTACCATTTTTCTCTTTGTATTCCTACAAAATATTATGTTACTTGTATGCATGACAACAAGAATTTACAACGACACCAAATAACAACATCGAGGTGTTAATAAAGGTGACAGGCACCATGTGAAGAATTCACATGGTGCCTGTCACCCTTTTTCATATACTTTCTTGTTTTAAGGTATCTACGATGTTTTCTTTTTTTACTTTGCTGCTGGAGTAGAGCATGGCGGAACAAACGATGATAAATACAGCGGCGACCACGTAGATGATACTGATCCATGGCAGGGTGAATCCGTAGCTGAAGCTGTTCATCATAGACCTATGAATCAAATACATAACTGCAATACTTAAGGGGAGCCCATAGAGCAGCGCCTTGATCCCATAAAACATACTTTCATAATTAATCATTTTGTTAAATCCCTTAGGTGTCATTCCCACCGACTTCAGCATCGCAAATTCCCGTTTTCTAAGAGAAATCGAGGTTGAAATCGTATTAAAGATATTGGCAATCGATATCGCCGTAATTAAGGCAATAAAGCCATACGTAAATACTGACATGAGCATGATCATCTGTTCTTCCTGTTGTCTGCTTTGATAAACATTGTGAATATATAGGTTACCCTCTTTTATTTCTTCCATTTCCTGTTGGGTTTTCATTGGGTCATTGCTCTTCAGGTAAAGATACGTTTGAACGTATTTTTGCAGCTTGTCGTTTAGCAGATGATCCATCGCTTGTTCTGAAACAATGATTGTTACCCCGCCTACCCCAGCTGGTGTAATACCCATCGGAATTTTATCTGTTAAGGCAGCAATTTTCACTTTATTTATTAAAGTTTCTTTTTCGGCATCCTCATAATTAAAATTCAAATCGATACTTTGGCCAGTTTTCGTATGAATAGACTTTGTTTCCACATATTTCGCTGTTGCCTCATCCTGATATGGAATCGTATCAATGACAATGCCCGTCATTTCCTCTATATTTATTAACCGCTCATAATCAGCATTAATTTCTTTTGCATAGGCCTTTAGGTTTTTCTCATTTAATGCATGAATTTGAACATAAATAGGATATTTTCCGTTCTCAAGTATACTCCGGTCCTGCTTCACCGTTTGTTGTATTTCGTCAGGGAGAGCAGCTTCGTCCATCCAAGTGTTCATATTTAACTCTCTTACCACGCTTGATTCCGTTACGCCCTCAAGAGAAGAAAATGATTGCAGCATCCGCAAATTTGATTCAGTTAATTCATCGCCATTTGATACTGAAATATCATAATTCACTCCATCTTGTGAGAGCACGAGTGACTTTTTCAAGTTATCGGTAAAATATGAAACGGTTAAAAATAACACAATGCTGATTACAAGCGAAAATACCGTTGCTTGGTACTTCCGTTTATTTCGCTTTAAATTCTTCAAGCCTATCTCTGCTTCAATACCGAATAACTTTCGAACAAGCTTCGATGTTTTAACTGCTTTACCGGTCAGCTTCACCTCAGCTGTTTGACGAATCGCATCAATTGCGGAGATTTTAGATGCCTTTATGGCCGGAAGGTACGTTGAAATGAAAATCGTTACCATCGAAACCACACAGGCAATGAAAAGTGATAATGGCGTGACAGTCAAGGTTAACTTCTCCTCTAACCCTAATGCCCCTTGAATAACCGAGTTAATGGACCAAAAGGTAACACCGATTCCAAGAAGTCCAGCGATAATGCCAATTGGAATACTGATGCAGCCAATGATAATGCCTTCAAAAAATACTGAATTTCGCTTCTGTCTTTTCGTTGCGCCCACACTTGCAAGCATCCCTAAATGGCGCGAACGTTCTGAAACAGAAATAGCAAAGGCATTATAAATTAATGAAACGGAACCAATGATAATGACCGCCATAATAATGGCCATTAAAGACATAAGCGTGCGGTGTAAGTTATCATTATTGGTCACACCGTAATAACGTAATAACTGATTATTAAATTGGGGAGATTTGATTTGATTTTTCTTGGCAAGGTTCTTCGCATGATCAAATAAGGAGCTCTTGACCTTGTTTAACACAACCGTTGCATTAACAGGATCATTTGCCCCGATTGTGCTTTCATCTACATAGCTAATAATCGTATACCCTGGCGCCCATGTTGGCTCCCATGTCGGACGTTTGATAATGCCTACAACCGTGTAGCTTGCAGTCGTTTTATTGGTCAAACTCTCAGATGTTTTCTCATCCTCCATTTGTAATGGATCTTGTTGTTCAAAAACATGATCCGTAACTCCAGGCATGGTGCGCTGTCCAACTTCAAGAGTTAGTTGGTCGCCAAGCTTGTATTCCACTTTGGCATTCGTAGCAATGTGCTCCGAAAGAACGACCTCATTACTTTCTTTTGGCAGCCGCCCACTGCTCAATTCAATCGGAAACTGTTTAAAGCCTTGAGCATTGTATTCTTTGACAAACAAGTAGGGTTTGCTTTCATTTTGGCCGCCTTCTAGAACCGCGTAGCCGCGGTCACGTGAAAGGACCACCTTTTTTGTTTCCTTATCGTTTTTTATTGCGTTAAGCTGCTCTTTGTTGACATCCTTGTAAAGGACATGCCACTCACCGTCACTAGCAATTGACTGCCGCTGCATTAAGTCCATAAAGGAAACACCAAGGGTTGCCACTGCTGTCACCATTGCCACAGAGATAATGACACCAATGATGGTCACGAGCGTCCGCCGTTTGTTTTGCTTCAAATGCCGGACCGTTAATTTATTGACAATATTCACGGCCGAATCACCTCGTCCTTGGCGATTCTGCCATCTTCAATCGCAATAACTCTGTCGGCTTGTAAGGCAATTCGTTCATCATGGGTAATAACTAACAGCGTTTGCTTATATGTTTTATTAAACATTTTTAATAAATCGATAATTTCACTGCTATTCTTACTATCTAAATTACCCGTAGGCTCATCGGCAAGCATGATTGCAGGATTACTGATTAACGCCCGTCCGATGGAAACCCGCTGCTGCTGACCGCCGGAAAGCTGATTGGGCAGATGGTTTAAGCGATTCTCCAGTTTGAGAATCTTTACAATTTCATTAAACTGTTTTTTGTCGACTTTGTGTTCATCGAGCAAAAGCGGCAAAGTAATATTCTCTTCCACCGTTAAGACCGGAATCAGATTGTAAAATTGATAGATCAAACCAATTTGCCTGCGTCTAAAAATCGCCAGCTGTGTTTCATTTAAATTATAGATGTCTGTATTGTCTACAAGAACCTTACCACTCGTCGGACGGTCAACACCGCCAAGCAGGTGAAGCAGCGTCGACTTTCCTGAACCGGACGGACCAATAATCGCAACAAATTCGCCTTTTTTCACTGAAAAAGATACATCATCAAGTGCCTTAACTGCCGTATCGCCTTTACCGTACATTTTAGTCAGATGTTCTATTTTTAAAATATCCATTATGGTAAAACCTCCATGTTTTGCTGATGATTTTAGTTTATCTGGCTAAAATGACTTCCAGGTGACTGTTAAGTGACAATATAGTCACTTAATGTTGTATTTCATTCTGAAAAAAATGGCATGCCGAGAGTAAATTAATCTTAAGCAACAGTGACTAGGTGTTAACCGACAGTAAACCTTCATTATCCGAGAGTAATCTTACTCTATCCGCCAGTTGGACACCTTTATCAAACTTAAATCACCTGCTTATAAAACTTAATCCGAAACTGTGTCCCCTCTCCGTTCTTACTATTAACCTCGATGTCACCATTTTGATTAGTTATGATGCTGTGTGCCATTGCCAAACCTATGCCGATACTTCCTTCGCTTGCATTCGCACCTTTGAAAAAGCGTTTAAAAATATATGGAAGATCTTCCTTCGCTATGCCCTTCCCGTTATCAGCAATGACGATTTCCGTAAACAATGCATTTTCTGAAAAAGAAATGGTAATGACACCACCCTCTAAGGTATATTCCACGCAGTTTTTTAAAATATTGATGATGGCTTCGGACGTCCAGTTTAGATCGCCAACAAAGGAGACGGTATCATTACCTTCGATTGAAACGGTTTGCTCCTTGATGTCCATCGGAATCATTACGGGCTCTAATGCTTTTAGTATCAGTTCTTTTACGGTTATTTGGTCTTGTTTGAATTGAACTGTTCCAGCGTCTATTTTTGACAGTTTTAATAATGAAGAAACAAGCCATTCAATTCGTTCAAGCTGAATCCGAATAGTACGGGTGAATTTATTTCTATTTTCTACAGAAAGATTGGCATCACTTAGAAAGTCGGTCATCATCATCATCGAGGTAAGCGGAGTTTTCAGCTGATGCGATATGTCAGAAATCGCATTAGTAAGTTGGATTTTATCTTGCTGTAAAAGCGATCCCTGCTCGGATAGCATGAAGGTCACTTTATAAATATTGTTTTTAAGAATGCTTAACTCGCCCTCAAAGTTATCACGCAAATCAAGTGAATAATTACCGCCACTAATTTGCCGCAAATAACCGGACAGCTTGGCGATTTCACGATATCGCCAACTGGTAAAAGCCAAACTACAAGCGATTAATAATACGGAAACAAGAAAAACAATCACAATCACATTGATTGAAAAAAAAGCTGCAGTCATAATTCCAATTAGAGCAATCACCCACATCATTAGAAGGAATACTCGCACCTCAAGATTACGAAGCATGCTAATCACCCACCTTATAACCTAAACCACGCACAGTTTTGATAATTTGAGGATTTTGCGGATTGTCCTCTAACTTTTCTCTCAGTCTTTTTATGTAAACGGTTAAAGTGTTATCATTAACAAAGTCTCCGGCCACATCCCAAATCCGCTCCAATAGCTGATTACGCGAGAGAACCTGACCAATATGATTCGCAAAGATTAAGAATAAGCGATACTCTAACGCTGTGAAAAGTATTTCTTCTCCATTTTTGTATACTTTTCCTTCGAGCGTATTAATGCGGACATTCTGTATTTCAATGATCACTTTTGATTGCGGATGCTTTTGGTATCTTCGCAAGACGGTTTTAATCCTGGAGATCAGCTCACGAACCCTAAATGGTTTGGTTATGTAATCATCTGCACCCATGTCTAGTCCCATCACGACATTGACCTCATCATCAATGGCTGTTAAAAAAATCACAGGAACATCACTGCGCTCCTTCACCAGCTTACACAATTCATAGCCGCTCCCGTCTGGCAGGGATAAATCAAATAAACATAATGCGATTTGATCCAACTCCTCTGCTATCATCCTTTTCGCAGATGCAGCGTCATGGCAAAGAATCGTTGAAAACTGATCCTGTTGCAGCGAATATTCCAGTCCAGATGCAATCGTTTTATCATCTTCCACAAGTAAAATTCTCATCATCCACATCCTCCTTCCACCTCCCCATTATAACAGCACAAAAAGGTGACAGGCACCATGTGAACTTTTCTAACGGGTTCACTTGTGAGGTCCAAACTATAAAACAGAAACCAAATCACAAGAAAAGTCACATAGTTTCCGTAATTAGATTCACAGCATTTCACATCAAAAAGGCTTAGAGGAAAACCTCCTCTAAGCCTTTTTGTTTTATTCGGTTGATGAATGAATATCCAGTTAATTTCCTTCTAATACTACAAGCTATAAATAATAAGATAAAAGAGGGTAGTACATATATGGGAAATGTTTTCTTCATAACAATACTAAAAGGTATTGGAATATACGTTTTAGCATTATTTTTAACCCGAAAAATAGGCACAAAACTTATTTCACAAATGAATTTTTTTGATTTTATTATGGGTGTTTCAATGGGTTCAATAGTCGCAAATGCTATTATTGATAAGCAATTTGCAACACTATCAGCTATTACTACCTTCATATTATTTGCCATTTTGACTGTATTCACTGGATATTTAAGCTTGAAAAACTTCACATTAAGGAAGCTAATCAATTCTGAACCGGTTACTTTAGTTGAAAATGGAACCATTGTGGATGAAAATATGAAGAAAATGAAATTGACCATAAATGAATTAAAGATGAAATTAAGAGAAAAAAATGCTTTCAATGTGGCGGACGTAGAATTCGCTATAATGGAAACGGATGGTAAATTATCTGTATTACCCAAATCAGATAAAAAACCACTTACTCCTTCTCATATGAACATTCAAACAACAAGTTCAGGTCTTGAAAAGGATATAATCATTGATGGAACGATAATAGAGGAAAACTTAACAAGTGCTGGACTAGATAAAGAATGGTTAACATCTGAACTTAATAAACAAAATATCAAAGATTGTTCAGAGGTTTTCTATGCTGGGTTAGATAATACTAAAAAACTATATATATCTAAAATAAACAGTACCAATAAAGAAACTCAGGGCAAATCATTACCTCCAAAATAAAAAAACACGCTATTTATAATGTGAAATAACGTGTATTTTAGGATGTTATTTGCTTGCTTGCACCCCTGAAGTAAACCCGTTAGAAAATTTCACATGGTGCCTGACACCCTTTACAAGGTTATCACAATGGAATGGAGAACAATTTCCAGTGTGCCATTTTGCGCTTTTTACTGGATTCTTGGTTCCTTTGGTCCTTTTTTATGATTGACGTTGTTGCTTGGAAGCTTTTCGGGATTTAAATTGTTTGTCATTAATTTGTATTCTTGCCACTTTGACATTAACGGTTGAATCTGGTGTTCAGGTACGACGATTCCCTTTTTTTCTAAGTGTTTGAAAACGCCATCAGCCATTCTTCTCTACCCCTTTCATGATTTCAATAAGTTATGCCTGATGAAAAAATCATGAGGTCTCCTGTTTAATTATACCATTTTCCAAATAAAATTGTAAGCGTTTTCAAAATATTTAGGCTATTTAAAAACTTATTACCTAAATCCAAAGGAATATCAGAAGATAGTACGGTTAAAACTAAAGGAGGTTACACTTGAAAATAAGGCGGTGTTTGCATGTCAGATTTTGGGGAACAAATTGATTATGAAACGGGCACAGCGATTCAGACTTTCAACATTATTAAAGCAAATGAAAATGCTGAAGGATATGTGGTACATTTGGATATTGATCTTGACAGTGGTTATGCGCTAGAAGGCGTTAAGTTAAACATCTCCAACGAGGATTTTGCTGCCTACGAAACAAATGATATTCAAGAAGTAGTTAAATACGCTTTAGGATTCTTCGATCAAACAAAAGGAGCAATTGAAGTGAATAATGAAGAAAAGAATATGCAACCAAAGCAAATAAAAAATACTGTGACACAAAGTCAAGCGGAACAAACATTAAAAGATAAATACAATATTAAAGACGAAGACAGAGCATGGGAAGATGACCGCCTTTAATGGAGGCATCTTCCTTCTCTTAAGGAAATCGTGCAATTAATCCGCTCTTTCTTTACTTTCCTTCAAAAATCTACAGCACTATCTTATTCATTTGGTCCAAAAACTCGGTCGCTGATATCTAAGGTATCGGGGTTCCGCTTTTCTATTCGCTTTGTTAATGTGGCTCTCATACCTGAAGCAAGCAATTCGCAAGCTGCAAGCTCTTGCATTTTTTCAAAATTGGGTTCCTTGCCATGGATAATTTGATTACATTTTTGAATATTCCACTGCGGATACGGACGATCAAGCAAAGTAAACGTTTGCCCCGGCTCAACATGCCCTTCCTGTAAAACGCGGAAATACCAGCCTGTCTTGCCTGTGTTTTGCAATAATAACGCTAAGGTTTTTATTTTAAATCGGCGTGCCGGTTTCCAGCATGGCTGTCTTGGCTGAGAAACTTGAATGACTGCCCCACCAATTTGAAACGTATCACCAATGGCAATCGTTCCCTCCGTAACATGTTCCATAACCAAATTTTCGCCCATACCTCCAGGTAATATTTCAGAAATCCCTAATTCTTTTTGCCAGTATGCATAGTTTTCAAATGAATATGCGAAAACGGCTTTTTCAGGCCCGCCATGGTGTTCCAAATCTGCTTGTCTATCACCAGTTAACCCCGTTTTTCCGACCCATATTGGTCCTTCAACAGGCTCTTTAAAAATCGCGCTTGTCCACTCCCGCTCCATTGGGTTTGCTGCCTCTTTATTTCCAATTGTTTTTGGTATTCCCACAAAAACTTTTTTCAGGATTATCTCCACTTTTACTCACTCCTTGGAATCAATATCTTCCATTTTTCTAAAATCAGCCATTCAAATAATTAGTAAGCAGCCCAATGGCCTCCATCACTTTTTCTACATTTTCTTCATCATTCATTTCGTTTCGGGCATGAAGCAAGGCAGGTCTGACTGATTCCACCGAACGCCCAAATTCAACCATCCATTCATAGCGGGGGACCATCCATGTGTGAAAATGGTGCGTCGTATCTTCATTGTAAAAATAATAAACATGCTCGATTCCTAGGACGTCTCTCTGCGCCTTTCTAATTTTTGTTAAAATGTTTATGTAGTCCAGTTTCTCTTCTTCCGTTAATTCATCAAAACATTTAATATGCCGCTTAGACGCCAAGATGATTAATCCCTTAATTGGGTAAGCGACATCTTGATGGGCATGGAAATGCTCCGTTTCGATGACCACACCTCCATCAGGCTCAATCAAACCGCTTGTTAAGGCACAGCTTAAGCATTCAACCTCTACTGTATTTCCGTTTGATAAGGTAATTTTTCTCACAAAAGATCCCCCTTACTCTACTAATCTAGTTTTTATATTAAACCATTGTACCAATATTGAAAAATCTCTAACCGAATTCTTTTACGAATATTTATGTACTTTGGTTACAGAATACAGATTAGAATCATATGTTTTTATCTTTAACTGGAGGCTGCCTTTTTCCTTTCCTTTGTTGATTGGAGTGATCAATGGCAGGATGGAGAACAAGGAGAAAATAGGTGAATGAATATGAAAAAGATGAATAAAGAAAAGATCTTTTTATTCCTAAAAATTTTATTTCCGATGATTTTGTTAGGACTTGCCGTTTATGAAATTAAAAAATTTACTGGAAATGTTAATGTTCAATTGCTTCGTCATGAAGTTAATCAGTTGCATTTTGCCAAGCTGCTCTTGATTCTATTGATTACTTTTTGTGCTATTTCCCCGATGATTTTTTACGATGTGTTGTTAACAAAAATATTAGCGATTAAAGTACCGTTAAAAGAACTGCTGAAAAAATCTTTTATTGCGAATACCTTTGCAAACTTCATTGGGTTTGGAGGTCTGGCTGGTGCTACACTAAGAGCTTATTCCTATCATGAATATGAAACCGACAAAAAAAGACTGTTGAAGATCATTGCTTCTGTTTCCCTTTACTTCCTTACCGGTATCTCTTTGCTTGCCTGGATTGTCCTAGTTGGATATAGAGGTTTCCCTCTCTTTCATGATAAAAAATGGCTATTTTGGACCAGCGCAGCGGTAAGTTTATATTTGCCAGTTTTTTTCGTCGTCTATCTTATTCAGCGGAAGAAAGCGGCGGAATTCATTATCGATTGGGGAATGGCATTAAGACTACTCTTCGTTTCTTTATTTGAATGGATCGCCATTTTTCTTGTATTTTGGCTATTATGTCTGATATTGAGTATTCCGATTGATTTTGCTCATCTTGTGCCTGTATTTATTGTTGCATCATGCGCCGGTATCATTAGTATGATTCCTGGAGGTTTTGGCTCCTTTGACCTAGTTTTCCTTTTGGGAACTCAGTCCTTGGGGGTTCCGGATGAAAAGGTGGTTATCCTGCTACTATTTTATCGTATCGGCTACTTTATTCTTCCATTTTTACTGGGGGTAGTTTTATTCATCAAGGATTTTTGGAACAGGTGGAATCAATCGTGGAACAAAGTTCCTGATGCCATCCTTGTGAGGTTTAGCCATATCCTTTTAACTTTTTTGATCTTTCTATCAGGACTTGTTTTGCTACTTTCCGCAGCCGTCCCGGGAATTATCGAAAGACTAAGGATTGCTCAAGAATTTTTATCCTTTCCGATTATGAATATTTCACATCAGCTCTCCGTTGCAACTGGTTTTATCCTGCTAGGTTTATCCCGTGGTATTCAGTACAAGGAAAAAAGGGCATACAACCTAACGATGGTCGTTTTAATTTTTGCTGCCGTATTCACCTTCTTAAAAGGATTTGATTATGAGGAAGCATTGTACATTTTAATTGTTGTCGTGCTCTTGAGAGCTTCAAAAAGGCGATTTTACAGAGAGCGTTTTGTTTTGAACTGGGGCAAAACCATTTTTGATATCGGTATGTTTGTCGTCATTACCTTGATGTTTGTCTTAATCGGATCTCTCAATTTGCCTTCCTCCGAAATGAAAGTGAATCCAAGGCTATCACCATATCTGATTAAAGACTATCGTGATTTATTTAAAAGTGCGTTAATCGGCTTGCTTATCGCGATGGTCCTTTTTTTCATCGGCTATTTGTTTAGACGGAATAACAAATGGGAGCTGCAAACATCCATTACTCAAGAAGAAAAAATCATGGACCATTTGGATCATTATAATGGAACGGTCCTAACACATTTAATCTTTTTACATGATAAATATATTTATTGGAATCAAAAAGATAACGTCATGTTTGCCTATCAAGTATATGCGGACAAGCTTGTCGTCCTCGGTGACCCCCTTGGAGATCGAGTCGAACTGCCACTTGCCATAGAAGAATTTCGAGAAACAGCAGATCTTCATGGGTATACGCCTGTTTTTTACGAGGTAAGCGAGAAAATGCTCCCTTTTCTGCATGAAAACGGTTATGACTTTTTCAAGCTTGGCGAGGAGGCTTATGTTGATTTAGACAGTTTTTCCTTTAGTGGCAAAAAAATGAAAGGAGCCAGGGCAGTAAAAAATAAGTTTGAACGTGAGAATTATCAGTTTGAGATTGCAAGTCCACCCTTTCATGCAGATTTTATGAAGGAACTCAAGGAAATTTCGGATGAATGGCTTCAAGGAAGAACGGAGAAAGGTTTTTCCCTCGGTTTTTTTGATGAGGATTACCTCAATAAAGCTGAAATAGCCGTTGTTAGAGCAAATGGAGTGGAGATTCTTGGATTTGTCAGCTTATTGCCGGTTTATGACCAAAAACAAACAATATCATTGGATTTAATGCGCTTTGGGAAGGATTCGCCAAATGGAACGATGGACTTTGTTTTTCTATCGTTATTTGAATGGGCAAAAGAACAAGGATATAAAGCCTTTAATATTGGGATGGCCCCTTTATCAAATGTGGGGCTGTCAAAGTTTTCGTTTTTAAGCGAAAAGGTTGCTTCGCAAATATTTTTGCATGGACAATTTCTCTATTCATTTCAAGGGTTAAGAAAATTCAAAGATAAATATGCGGATATGTGGCTTCCAAAATATTTAGCTTATCGGAAAAAAACTTCCTTGCCGATCACAATGGGACAAATCACCTTATTGATTGGAAAGAAAAGAAAAAATGGAGACCTTTAGACGTAAAGAAAGATTGGCTAGCTCGAGCCAATCTTTCTTTGTGAAAAAAACTTATAGTAGCGTGATAAAGTAAAAAAAAGTATACCCCAAACTTTCGCAAGGCCTGATATTAAGCTGCCTTTTGTTCACCATTCTCATCAAGGCTATGGCCTTCCCATTTTGTTATAACAATAGCTGCCAAGGAGTTTCCGACAATATTTACACAAGTACGTGCCATGTCCAAAATCCGGTCAATGCCAGCAATGAATGCTAGTCCCTCAGCAGGAATCCCTACACTGCCTAATGTGGCAAGAAGCACGACAAACGATACGCCTGGAACCCCGGCAATGCCCTTAGAGGTAAGCATTAATACAAGCACTAATGTAATTTGCTGTCCAATGCTCATCGGAATTCCATACATTTGCGCAATGAACATGGCTGCAATGGCTTGATAAAGGGTTGATCCATCAAGATTAAAGGAATAACCCGTTGGAATGACAAAAGAAGTGATCGACTTCGGACAGCCAATTTTCTCCATCTTCTCCATGATTTTCGGAAGAACGGTTTCTGAACTTGCTGTCGTATAGCCCAAAATGAGCTCGTCTTTTAAATATCGTAGCAGCTTGAAAATGTTAAACCCGGCAATTTTCGCCGTTAACCCCAAAATCACTAAAATGAAAAAGATCATCGATCCGTAAACAACAAGGACCAGTTTCCCCAGTGGAATTAACGAGGTGATACCGAATTTCGAAACGGTCACACCAATCAAAGCAAAAACACCGAGTGGAGCTAATTTCATGATCTGGTTTGTGACAAAGAACATCGCATCTGCCGTTCCTTTGAAGAAATTGAGAATCGGCAGGCCTTTCTCTCCGATCGCTGCCACTCCAAGTCCAAACATAACGGAGAAGAAAATGATTGCAAGCATATCTCCATTTGCTAGTGACTGAATGATGTTGGTAGGAACAATGTTCACCACTGTATCAATCATCGAATGTGACTCCGTTTTTTCAGCCGTACTTACATAACTGTTAATATCCGTCTTCGTTAAATGCGTGCGGTCGACTCCAACCCCTGGTTGGAAGACGTTGGCTGCAAGCAGTCCAACAATGATGGCAATTGTCGTAATGATTTCAAAATAAAGCAGAGTTTTGCCGCCAAGCTTTCCCAAAGACTTCATATCGCCGACGCCTGCAACACCAACAATAAGACTTGAGATAACGATTGGAACAACAATCATTTTAATTAAGCGAATAAATATATCACCTATTGGCTGGAGATAGCTTGCCACCTGCGGATTACCAAAAAAAACTGCACCGACCGCAATACCCAGAGCCAGTCCAATGAATATCTGCCATGCTAAACTAATTTTCTTCATCAACATTTCTCCTTTTTCTAAATATATAAAGTTGATTAAACACAAGAATTTATTTGGGCGATGTTATTATTTTAGAATAACATGCAGGGCTTAAAAATAAAAGAAGTTTTGGAGTAAGTAAACATAGTAAAACCTTGCCAGCTAAATTGGCAAGGTTTCCTGTTGGGCTATACTTAATTCTGGGATTTTGATCCAATTCCTGCATATTTCCTTACTGCTTTCCTCCATACTAAAAATCCATATTCCATCGTAGAGAGAGTCAGACCGAGCCAAGCAAATAAACACGAACCTGGATAGAATTCATATGTAGATGAGGGTTCAACTTTTTCAATAGGTTCCATTTCCCTTTCAGTTTCCTGCTTGTCAAAAGAAATGTCTGCACCTTTAGGGTTCTCATGTTTTTCAACAACCAGCTCTGCTTCATCGTGTTTCCCCGCCATCGATTGCATAGCTTCAGTTATCACATTCGCAATTTCATCCTTTGAAAAAACCTTTATCGAAATCCAACCGCGTGGGTCTACCTCGTAGCCATGCTTCTTAATGGTTTCTTCTGACATATACTTTCCGACCACGTAGCCATTCCCACTTGGGTGCAATTGCGTTGCCAAAACTTGCCCTTTTTGGTGACTTTCAGGATAAACAAAGCTTACTCTTCCATTACTAATTTTCTTTTCCTTCAGTTTAAATGAATGAAAAATAGCCTTTTTTTCCTCAAAAGATAACACTTCAATGACTCCCTTCCAAATTTAGTACAAATCAATATATTTATACAAAAAGATGAAAATCCGGCATTTGTGGATAACACGTTCAAAAAAAGCCCCGGGTTGGATAATCCCCCATCCTTCCCCATGGATAAGTTTTCCACTGTTACCTTTATTATAACAGATACTGCATCCCTACAATGACTGAATCAAAGAAAAGCGCAAGTGCCCTGGTCAGTGGCGTATGGCCTGGAGCGCTCCAACTGAGATAAAGGAAACACGAAGAGCCGGAGGCGATTCGATGTTGACTTATCGTAGGGCGGAGAGCGAAGGACACTAGCCGCTAGGGTGCTGGAGCAGGACAATTCTCAAAGTCGAAATTTATACTTTCTTATCTTTAAAAATAGCCTTATAAATTCAACATTTATAAGGCTTGTTTTCTTACGTATTCCCGTTGGAACTGCTGGCAGCAACTGTTGCCGCAGTGATACTTGCGGTCATTGCTGCCTGCTGGGCTTGGATAAGCACTTCAATCGATATGGTTAAACCTGTTCTAGCAGCATCTCCCATTACTTTCATTGAACTCATCAAAAACAGCACACTCATCATAAAATTGATCTCTTTATTCCATTTAAAAAGTTTATCCCGATTCAATTCTTCATTAATCACCAGCAGGTTATTTATTTCACTTTCCTTATTTTCTAAAAAGCTGAGCATGCCGATGTATGGATAATAGACCTTTTTGGTTTTAAGATTAGCTTTGTGGAGCAGTTCTTTTATTTCCCAGCATTGCTGCGCCTTCGCATCTGGAATATGTTCTGAATCCAATGCTAGAATATGGCTAAGAAATTGCAGATCATTCCCGCTTGAGAAACCTTTCTCTTGAAGCGCCTGGTAATACTCCTCCACATTGTTAACGATGGCTTCCGCGTCGTTTTCACATAAGGCCAGTATCGATGCCAAAGGGTAATCACTAGAACTCGTCAGGAAGAAATGATTCCCCTTCATCCCCTTGTAAATATCTCCTGTTTTCTGAACGATTTCATCGATTCTTATTGGTTCAACTTTTAAGAGAGTTCCTGCTGCAATATAGGAATAGGCATTACGGCTGAAGCCATTTTTGATTAGTTTATCATAGATTTCAATGAAGCGATGAAAGCTTGTTTTTCCATCATCCGTTGTTGTATCTAATGTTGCAGCAATGCTAAAACGCTGAGCCGATTTTAAATAGGAAAAGGCTCCTACATTGTCCTTTATGTATTCAGCAATATCCAGATACTTTTTTAAGTGAAACTCTTTTGCGTTTGTTACATACATAGCGGCAATCATCATAAGCGTGCGTTTATCCGCTTTCCATTTTAATGCTGCATACAACTGTAAGTAAATATCCCTATAGGCTTCCATTCTTTCTGTTATTGATCTCTCTTGCACGTGTTTTTCCATCACCTTTCGCTATACTTCTTATACTTTATACGAAATATGGAAGAGAATGGTTTCAAGAGAATGGTATTTTAATAAAATTTATACTATTTGTTCAATTAGTTTTTCCTTGGCTAGTTAAACTAGTTGCACAAATAGTATGTATATATTATTCTATATATACATAGAATTTCTACATATATAGAATAATTATATATAAGGAGAATTGATAATGGAAGATGAGCTAGTAAGAGTTTTTGATACCAATCGGAATCCGATTGGAGTAGCAACTAGGGAGGAAGTACATCGACAAGGACTTTGGCATGAATCCTTCCATTGCTGGATTGTTAGCCGTGAAGAGGAAATTGATTATCTTTATCTGCAGCTTCGCTGTAATCTAAAAAAGGACCATCCGAATCTTTTCGATATTACCTCAGCAGGACATTTATTAGCTCATGAAACGGCAGCGGACGGCATTAGAGAGATCAAAGAAGAATTAGGTATTGATATTGCCTTTACTGAGTTAATACCATTAGGAATCATCAATTATTGTGTCAACCATGAAGACTTAATTGATAATGAACTAGCACACACATTTTTATATAAAAAGAATCTTGCTTTTGATGAATTTAGCTTACAAAAAGAAGAAGTTTCAGGTATTATCAAAGTGAAATTTTCTGACTTTATTGATCTTTGGACTGGTGTTAAACAAGAAATAAATATTAAAGGATTTGAGATAAATAATAATGGTGAAAAGCTCGTAATCGATAGGCTGGCTGACAAAAATGAATTTGTCCCCCATGGGCTTTCATTTTATGAAACGATTATACAGTTAATTAAGGAAAAACTAAATGAGTGTAGCTAACCTGCCTTGCAGTGAATCAAAATGGCGAACAGTACCTGACACTGTTCGCCTATACAAATAACTAAATTTGATTCTGGTTTTTGGGGTTTTGCAAACAATTGAACTAGTTTCGCAAATAAACACTTCACTTTCGCAAATAAATTGACTTGTTTCGCAAATAAACTCTCTCGTTTCGCAAATAAAAAGGAGTACCTTTATCCTTTTTGTTTAAACTTCTTGGCTCCCGACTATATTACTTTGAACGTTTTCTTTTAATTCTTGAAACATATATAAAAGGAAAGATAGTACTGTGAAAACATACATTAATTGTATTTTTTTCATTCGTACTAATGACGCTATTCCGAATTTTGTTAAGTATGGCACAACAATATAAGTAAATATTGAATCAAAAATTCCATTCAAAATCATATACCTAAAAAATTTACCGTACGTCCATTTTAATATCCACATTGAACCAACGAAGAACGGCCCCCACATAAAAGGGATTACCCCAGATAATTTTGGATGGAGGGGTTCATACCACCACCACCATTTCCGTTTTTTTGCAATTATATTAACAATTCTTACCATTAAAGTGATAAATAACCCTGCAGGTAAATATCGTTTAAAAGAACTTTTCCCTAATAATGGGGTAGTAATCCAAGGAAGTATCATCATCAAAAGCATTAATGACTTTGAATACTTCATTATTTTCATAAAACAAACCTCCCGTTCAATTCATCAGAGATAATATTCCCTATAATTGTGAGCTTATATATTTTTCTAAGAATAATAATGGTAATGAAAGCCACGAACATATTTTTGGTATGGTAACGATTTGTATAAGTAATAATAGATTTGGTTTCTTAATAAGTTTTCTTTGCATCGACAGGGAGCTTTTGGACATGTTTTAAGTAATTCTTTACTCTTTTTGCCTCTTCGAATGGATATTCAAATTGAAACTGATCTGCTACTTCAAGCGCCACTTTTTCAAATTCGTTCGTCATTAAAAATAGTGCTTCCCACACAGCATCACTTTTACAAGTAGGATAGGTTTTTACAATAACATCCCACAAGTCGTCTTTAACATAGCGCTGCAAGTATTTTGCATTTTTCCCGATGCTTATTGAAAAGTCTGTTTCGATTCCCACCTTCCATTCAATCATTTTCAGAAACATGGCACGCACTAAACTTAAATGGTCGTATGCATACAAAATTTCTTGTCTCCATAAACCTTTCGCTACATATGTGGACACCCACCAAAATTCATTACAGCAATCCGCAAAATAGCTGGCAGAAGGCTGTTTCACCCAATAGTCTTCATCTGTTGGTTCTGGAATAGCAGGCATGATTCCGTCTTTATCTAGTAAAATAACCGTTAGTTTATCCTCAAAAGCATAGGCTTCTCTTTCCTCTATGGGAATCAGCGTTAAATCAATACGATTTCCATCTAAAAATTGAATTAGATAAGTAAAACGGCTCCCCATTTCGTTTGGAAACAAATCCATATTCTCGGGAGTTTGCATGATTAAACGTTCTCCAAAAACATCTACCCAACTTGGATCGTTGATAAATGAATCCATATCAGTCACAAGATACACTATATCAAAATCTCTAAACAAATCTTTCGGTACATTTGGGTTCGTCCTAGAGCCATTCATCCCAACAGCCCTCACCCTATCATCTTTCTGTGCTAAGGTAAGAACTAACTCCATTATTTCATGTTCTGTACGCATATTATCTCCTCCTCTTTTTTTATACTATAATTGAAATAATAACTATCAGGAAGGGTAATCAATATGCGGCTTTTTCGTCCATTGCAGCCACCTATTTTACAACCAGAACCATTTCATTCTAACTATCGATATCAAGAATTTCTTCCTTCCAAAATTCTGCAGCCTTTTATTGCATGTTATTGGACTGTTGAGTTCCATACATCAGATACAAATAAATTGCATCGGATTGTACCAGATGGATGTGTGGATATTATTTTTGATCTAAAGGCTTTGTCTTCATCAAAAGGAGCCTTTGTTACAGAATTAATGACAGAGTACGAGGTCGCTTTCCAATCCATTGAGAGAATGGGAATTGAATAGAGTTTGATGTAGTGGCCAGTAATACACCCTTTCACAAATAACTAGTCATCACTTTTTGCAAATATATCATTTTTACAGCAATTCTCTCAATTCATTGGTAAATTGTTCTACAAGTTCAGGCCTCCCATGAAATTGTGCTGGAGTATTTTGAAAAAGTTCAATTTGCCAGCCTTTATCGTTATGAACTAAGATAAGTGTGTGATGTGTGTTCACTTCCTGTTTGATATCCGATGCTCCCGGAGGCACCATGCCTGCGATTGCTCTTAAAATAACTGCCTTGTTATCAAGGAAACGGATATCCTTTACTTTCGTTACAAATGGAGCAGTTGGATGGTCCTTAAAAATGGGGTTAAGATGAGCAAAAATTTCCTTTGGCCCCTTCGCAAGACTTCCATCAAATCCTATACTCTCACCATCCTCCGTAAATAAACTAGCCATACCATCTGCATTACGGCTGTTCCAAGCCTCAATTAGCTGTTTATACACTGTTTTTACGCTCATAAGTTTAGTATCGTTCATTTAATACCTCCATATATTTTTTTTAGTATTTTGCAATCTTAGCTTTTGACAAAAATAGCATATTGTAATAAACAAAAAATGGTCAAAGAGGGATTTGGAGGAACATTTAACCAATTAGCTGATTATTTGATAAAAATTTAGTGCTTTTTTATATAAAAAAAACAATTATTAATAGTTTCAGTGCATTTGAGGACAAAAATCTGAACTGAAAACGAAATCTGTCCTCATGCGACATTCATAAGGACAAATTTCGGTAATGGAAAAGGGGAATGTATCTTTGCAGAGTGAAGTTTAATCTATTAAAAATTCTTTTAACACCTTAACAGCTAAATAAAAAGATGATGCCTGTTAAGACACCACCACTTAGAATATAAAACCTCAATAAACCAGAAATTCTGACGTAAAAGTTACCCCTGATTAATTGCATTTTCATCCACATAAACGACTTCCCACAAATGACCGTCTAAATCTTGAAAACTCCATCCATACATAAAGCCATGATCTTGGGGATCATTCGAAGGTTTACCGCCGGATGCTAGTGCCTTATTTACCAATTCATCAACTTGATCCCGACTTTCAGCTGATAAGCAAAAAATTGCTTCGGCAGAAGTAGAAGTATCAGCAATTTCCTTTTTACTAAACCCTTTGAAACGTTCTTCGACCATTATCAATACGTAGATATTGTCGCTGATGATCATACAGGCTGTGGTCTCATCGCTGAATTGTGGGTTGAATTCAAAACCTAGCTCCCGAAAAAAGTTGGTAGACTTGTTCAGATTTTTCACTGGTAAATTGATAAAGATATTTTTGGATTGAAATGCCATTTTTTATCACCTCATGCTGACATTATCACAGGCACCAAAACCAAGTCAACTTAGGGTTTCACGAAAACATACATGATTCATTATCAGGAACAACTTACACCGATTATTGTTCAAAGATTGATCAAAAAACGCTTTTAATAATGCCGATAGAATCATTCTTTTTAAAAAATTTAATTATTTCGGGAAGCTTCCTTGTTTATTTGGGCTTGGAGATACTCTCCCATCACAATGACCCCTTTTTATCCTTTTGAAACCACATCTCCAGCAGTTCCTGCTCTCTTACTTGTGATATCCCCGCTTTTGGTTCTTTATCCTTCCTCGCCTTCTCCCATTGATAAACATCATAAACAGTATCCTCAAGAGGTCGAAAGGAAAGACCAGAGTTAACAGCTTTTTCTATATTGAAGGAAAAAGCTCCTTTCCACGGTTCTGTTTCTTCTTCTAACAGGAAAGTTTCAGGGATCCATAATGGCATCTCCGTCCACGGCTGTACTTTGTGCTTCAATAAAAATCTTTCTTCCACCCATACAAACTCGGCATCGCTGTTTATTACGGCTTTACAGGTGTTCAATAGCTCTCCTATAGTCAATTGATTATTTGGGCCAGTAACATTGAAGGTACCTGCCTTTCTGTTTTCCGCCATATTGAACACCCATGTCGCTATATCTCTTATATCAATCAATTGAACTCGGCGATTTGAACGTCCCGGCACCAATACTTTTCCACCTTGTGCTACACGTTGAACCCAGTACGGGAGTCGATCCGTATAGTCAAATGGCCCAACAAGCTGCCCTGCTCTTATCTGCAAAATACGTCCTGGCCAATGCTTCTCTGCTTCTATTTCACACAATACCTTCAACGCACCGTAATACTCGTAAGGAGAGATTTTACCTGCCTCTACATCTTTCAATTTATCTTCCGACGGCATGGGTTGTAAATGATAGTCTTCTGTAATATTGAGCGGAATCCAATCTTTATAAACAGAGATACTTGAGATAAATGTATAATGTTCGATGTTATCCCGTAATACTTCTGCGATTTTTTTTATTTGATGGGGAGCAAATCCGCATGTATCGATTAAGACATCCCATTTCCGGTTTTTCAGAAGTGATACATCACTATCCCTATTGCCGATTAATTGTTCTACATCAGGAAACGCTTCGTTATTTGTACCACGATTGAATAAGGTGATTTCATGCCCTCTTCCCAATGCTTCTTCAACCAAAGCTCTTCCTAAAAAACGAGTACCTCCTAATATAAGGACCTTCATAATTTTCCCCCATTCATTTTAATAAAGTGAAAAAAATTGCTTTTCTTTTATAGAACGATTTTCCTTCTTAAAAAGATACGGAGAGTGTAAAAAATTTATTCTTTTGTAGGAAGTAGTTTGGAATCCGGCGTGGGAGTTCAATGATTAACATGGACGTGTGATGAAGTTTGACGCAAAAAACAAATCGGGGCTGGATGCCCCGATTAGAGAACATAACTATTCCTTTTTACCACATTAATAATCCAATTGGCGTAAAGACAAAAGCAACTCGTTTTCGTTATTTTTTTTAATTTTGTATCTACGAAATTGGCTTTCAATTTTCTTTTGTTCGTCATCTTTTTTACTAAATAAATTTGCTAATTGATAAAACCCTTCTGCTAAGATAGTCACTGCTCCAGCAGAACCTAATTCCAATCCCAAAGTTTCTGTGTCTGATAGCTGTGATTTTGCTAATTCTTCTATTTCGCTTTTATATTCTCCCTTGATTACAATAAACGATTCCTTATTATCAAATGCTAATAGTAAATCTTCAGCATTAAAAACTTCAAAGATAGCATTTTCGTTTTCTAACCGTAATAATTCGTCGAGCACCATCCCCTCACTTTTTTCTACTGTTCTTGCAATTGCTTGAATTGTTTTAACTGAATAACTGCTGACATTTTTTTTGTTTACACTTGAAAGCATTTGTTGACTTATTCCCGTTTCCTTGAATACATCATAGCGCTTCTTGCCATTTTTTTGTAAATAAATATCCAAAAGGCTCATCTTTGTTCTCCTCTCCTTTGGTATTTAATAAATTAATTTTTACTAAAATATATTTTACTTAATTATATTTTAGTAGATGTACCAAAAAATGTAAATACCTATTTTAATCAGTGGTTGTCAAAGTCGAAGAAAATTATAGGAAATAGAATTTTCCATGTGTGGGATTGTTTCTCAGAAGCAACCTTTAAATCTGTAATATGTTCGAACATGCTTAGTGCATTTTCGGCGGCCTTTTTTGCTTTTTCCATGTCCAGCAAATACAAGGTGTGACCTGAAGCTTGGTTTCGCAAATAAATTGTGTAGTTTCGCAAATAAACACGATACTTTCGCAAACAATGGGTGAAGTTTCGCAAATAAATTTTCTTAGCCAAAATTTTAAATAGTTAGCAACAAATATTTGATATTTTTCTACAAATTTCTGCAGGAATTTTCCATTCCAAATCAGAATTAATAGGTAAAACCTATAAGGAGTGATTTTTTTGATTATCAAGGAACGAAAAATTCCATTAATTATCCTGATTTTGTTGGCACTTTTGCGGCGGCTTCCCAAAAATCATGATAAGCGGCCGCAAATTAAGAAGGAACTTGCAAGAAGGCAGGCTGGTTACCAAGGCGAAGAGTCATTGGACTACTATTTATGTCGACTCCCAGATAAGAAATATATGATTTTCCACGATTTAAACCTTCCATATGGGAAATATAACTACCAAATCGATACGCTTCTCCTTACACAAAAACTCGCCCTTATCCTAGAAACTAAAAATATGACAGGAACGTTAAAGTTTGATTTAGAAAATGAGCAATTTTTTCAAACGATTGATGGAAATGATAAAGGCTACACAGATCCCATTGCCCAGGCTGAGATGCATAAAGCCTGCTTAAAAGAGTTCCTCTCTAAGTATAATTTCCCTTCAGTGCCAATCGATTACTTAGTCGTCATTAGTAATCCATTTGCCGTCATATCCTATAATGGGTACAACCCCGAAGTGAAGAAACGTGTATGCAAATCCCATAATCTCCTGAAAAAGATTGATATGTTCGAGAAAATGTATATGAATGAAATCCTCACCGATAAGGTGCTTCGAAAACTAAGCAAACTCCTAGTTAAAAAGAATACTCCACCAACAATCCATGTATTAGAAAGATATGATATTAAAAAGAACGAATTAAGAACTGGATTTCATTGTCCTTTATGTGATCATCTTCCGATTATCCGCCAAAAAAGAAATGGTACTGTCCATCCTGTAATACTTTTGTTAGTGATGCGCTAACATGCTCGCTCCTGGATTATTTTTTACTCTATGATTCGAAAATAACAAACCACAAGTTTCGAATTTTTGCGCATATAACATCTGTCGATGCAGCAGGGAGGCATCTGCGATCCGCTGGACTTGCTAGTTCCGGAGAAAAAAAGAATCGTTCATATTCTCCAGATACTATTCCTTGGTAAAATTCAGTTTCGCAAACAAATCCATTGGTTTCGCAAATAAAAATAGATTAACGCCTCAGATAAGATCTATTCTCCAAAAAAACAATAAAAACGGGCTATTCCCATACAAAATAAGTAATTTTGCATCGGTAGCTCGTTTCTATGCGGCTTTTAATTCTTAATCATTAAAACTTAAAAATCTTCCCCAATGCTTTCATCGATTCCGGGCTGCAAATCTGAGCAAAGTGCTCTTTCAATTCCATTTTTGCTTCTTCAATATTGATGCCTATTTGCTTAACATCATTACTTTTTGCCCAATAGTCCATGGTCTCAAATGACGTGCTGCTCCAGCCATTTTTTTCGCCCAATTCATTGGTCTTTGCTTTCGTCCCGGAGACGACAATATCCAGGAACCCTTGTAAATCCAGCAACGCGTTATCAAATGGCTTTTTCTTTTCTTTATCCTTCATTCCTGCTTTCAACCTTAACGCTCTAGTATCAATGCCTGGTTCCACATCAATAAGCCTGTACAGTTCTAACGCTTCTCTTGAAACCAAACCATCGACATATCTTTTTTCCAACGGCTGCTGTGAGCCCAAAATGATCCTAACTAACGGAAGAAGCTCACGAGAAATCAAAACAGACTTTTTCTTGATAAACTTTCCGTATGCCGCCACACCATCAACGGCGAATTCTGCACGCCACATCCACGGATCCAATTCTGAACCACTATACCAATGGTCCTTCGAAGTAATACTATCTAATGAGGGATAATCAGGTACTAACTTTGCCAATGGCAGTAAACCAAATTCCTTAATCACCTCAATGGCTTCTTCATATGTACGAATCTGGTAATTCTTCATTTATCTCAGCTCCCTAGGACTATTCTTATCTATCTACTAAATAGTTTAACTAATTTTAATCACCAATAAACTATAAAAAACGCTGTTGTTCATTCAACAGCGCCTTTTTTGTGAGATTAGGAAATTAGTTTTTGCCCGCAGTTTGAACAGAAGTTTGCCGCACCTGTTTTGGTTCCGCAATTTGGGCAAAAGTTTGGCCGTTTTTGGTCTCCAGCATCGGGTTTCGCAGATGGTGCCGTATTTGGAGTTGGTGCTGGCTGATTTTGAGATTGCTGGTTCAGTTGATTCATCATTTGGCCCGCAATGTTCATTCCCATCATCATTCCGGCCATATCAGATGTTGCTCCGCCTCCACTCATTTTCCCGGAGGCCATCCCATCTGTTATGGAGATTTGCTGGTACCTCCCAACATCACTCACCATTCCGTGAGAAGCATTTTTTGTAATCATGTCTTGAACCTCTTTTGGATAGCTGAAGCTCATGACATGAAATCCAGTGATCGTGATGCCGCTCTTAATCATCTGCATATCTAAATCCTCTTGAATTCCTTTCGAAATGTCGAAGGAGTTGGCCTGAAGATTGAACATATCCTTCCCTTCTCTAGTAATCCATTTCATCAGGAGCTGGTCGAGGACCGATGTGATCCGAATTCTAACATCCTCTACTACATATTGATCCTTCACACCAGCAATTTGATCAATTAAGGCAATATAATCATCTACTTTAAAATTAAATGTTCCATTCGCTCGAATCGGCATGCCGCCAGGGAGTCCAAGTGTCGGGATATTAATTGCATTTTGGGTGCCCCATTTCACCACAAATTCTTTCGTGTTCACAAACAACACTTCTACCCGCATACCGCTATTGAATCCAAATTTGAATCCTTTTAAGGTCGATAAGAAGGGAATGATCTGCGATTCAATATCATACTCCCCTTCATCACGAAATACCCCTTCAATTTTTCCATTATTAAAAAAGATGGCATCTTGACCTGGTCGAATAATCAATCTGCTCCCCTTTTTAATTTCGCGATTGCTCCATTTATAGAAAATCATATCATCGCGAAATTCCTGCCATTCTACTACGTTTGCAAATTGGTTTCTAAAAAAAGACATCTATTATTTGCTCCCTTCCGCTTGTTTCATTAAAATTTGCCGCCGCTGCCGCTGTGCGAGTGCCCGCCTCCAGTGATTCCACCGCCGCCACCACTTTTCGAATCGTTAGACGGCTTTTTCTGTCTAGTCACTGTTTGATTGACAAAGTTATCATACTTGCTAACAACTTTTGATTTATCGCTATCCATATAGGTTCGGGCATTCACTGTGACCCTGCCGCCGGAACGATAAGCCATGATTGCTACAACTACACCTGCTATAATGAATGAGACAATTAATTGAAACCACCATTGGAAAAATAAATTTTCTGGTTCGCTCCCCGAATCGTAGCCATTATACTCTCCTTGATTTCCACCCGATCCATTGCCTGTATATCCATCCGAACTGTTACTCGGCTCATAGCCCATATATTCATAGGAAGTATTTAAAAATACCGAAAACGCTTGGAAATAATGCCCCTCTGATAAATCCGGTGTAATATTATCGCGAATCTGATCAAGCCGTCCATCATCCAAATACTGCTCGGCTTTTTTAAACCCCGCCAAATACACATCCCGTTCTTGCATATCGATCGCTAGTATCGCTGTATTTCCATGTGGCTGGTCATATCCGGGTGCCTGTTCATCATAGAAATCTTCCACATATTGTTTTAGAATCTTTCCATCTGTTCCATTTAACGTGAGGATGATAAAAGCGGTCTCCCTCTCTTTGCCCAGTTCACTTGCCAAATTCTGAAGTTCTGCCGCCTCTTCAGACGTTAGCAGTCCGGCGGAATCATATATATACTGATTCCGATCAAATGTTTCTGCCTTTACCGACAGCCCCAATGGAAGAAGCAGGAAAAGAGTCATAAACAAAAATAAGATACTGTATTTTTTCACAAAACTTCCACTCACCAAAAACCGCCTCCCATCAGATAAGAGACACATTTTAACGCAAAAAAGGTTCCTGCTGTGATTCCACTAAACCACATCGCCACTTTACCCGTGCTGATTGGCGGTTTGCCAACGATTTTACCCGTCTGCCCATTCATCGCAAAAGTACGCTCAGCATTGTTGTAATCATAGCTGACCATCCACACCGGCAGTAAAACATAATTACTTTTCACACTTCTCGTATCAATCTGCTTATTTTTCACATTTACTGAATGATAGCCTGTTAAAGTTGAAGAAATATAGGACTCAATATAACCGCTGACTTTATCCTTCGCCCTTGGAAGCAGTTCTTCATCTGTATAATTGTATTTCTCCGCAATATATCCTGCCAAATAGGGAGTTTTAAAATCTTTTAATTGATCATATGGGTATGGTTCCAGTTTATCCATTAAATCATCATTCATTTTTTCGGATGCATCAACAGGAATCTTAACATAATCAAGGTTGATATCCCGGAAGGCATCAAAATACTTTGTTTCGGTATAAATATAATCGCCCTGTTCATAGGTCCTGACCTTTGTACATGTGGCATTTACTTGCACCTTACTGTTTAAATCAAATAACCAAAATGGCACATACATGCCGGTGATGCTCTTGATTCGATCCGCTGTCATGAAGCCTTTCGGGGTAAGGAGCCCTTTTCTGCACCATTTTTGAAATGCCTTCACCGCCTCCTCCTTACTAATAGTAAAAGGAATGACCTTTCGTGGTGCAAGCAGACCTGATAATCGCTCGGAAATGACGACACCCGCGCCGCAGAAACTGCAGCTTGTTGCGGCTGTTTCTGCTTCTGTAATGAGAACCGCTCCACAATTCTCACAATGGTACTCATTCGCCTCATCGGTTGAAAACCTGGCTGATACCAAGTCTTCAGGATAATTTTCAATATTTTCGTGTCTGCCGCAGCTTTGACAGGATAATTCGCCTGATTCAGCATCAAAGCTCATATCACTCCCACAGCTAGGACATTTATAATGAAGGATCATATTTTCAACCCCTTTTATATCTATTAAATTTTAATGGCAGGCGTTCAAAAGCTGCAGCTAAATGGCTACAGCTTTGATGGGCCACTATTCGTTATTCTTCATTCTTTCTTTCAATGCTGCAAGTTCATCCTCAACATCATTTCTCGGTTCGTCATATTTAGCTGTTAAGTCAGCGATATCATCCTTCGGACGTGCATTTAGTTCAGCCATTGCATTCGCCTCGTCTAGTGCACGATTCACCTTCTCTTCCATTCGCCCGAATGCAGAAATCGATTGGTCTGAATGTGCCGCCGATGCTCCAAGCTTATTCATTCGTTCCTGTGTCTTAGCCACAGACCATTTCGCTTTCAGCATATTTCTGCGAGATTCCAATTCACCGATATCCGCGACAAGCTTATCATGCATTTGTTTCATTTGCAGAGCGTTCGCTGAAGCCAATTGATAGGCTGCTTGCAATTCTGTTAATTTCGCTGAGAGCGTCGCTTTCTTCTCGAGAAACTTCCTCGCATCTCCTTCATTACCTGCTTCTAATGCCTTGATTGCATAGCGTTCCATTTTCTCCATATCTTCTTGGCACTCAGCTGCGACTCTTTTTGAACGCTGCTCCTCTGCCATCACTGATGCCGTTTCCGCTTTTACCTTCCCTAAATCGCTGTTAAGGTTTCGTAAGTACTGATCAATCATCTTCTCCGGATTTTCAGCCTTATCTAACAAAGCATTAATATTGCTCGCCATAATATCTTTAAATCTTGAAATAATACTCATCAGGATCTTTCCTCCCCTTTTTTGAAAAACACATCATTACATTATACTGCTTCAATTTAAAAAAAGTTTCATTTTTTACCAGGACAAGAAGTAACTTTGTTTGTGCTATGGTTCATCATGAGTTCAGCACTAATTTTATTGACTTTCATTCTCATTTGTTTTAAAGTAACAAAAGTAAGATTGAATACTAAAAACTATTTCTTTGTGGACTTTTCTAGAGAATTCTCTATTTTCGCCACACAGCTTTCCTATGATAGCTGTGTGGCTTTTTTGTGTGGAAAAGGCGTCAAATCAGTTTATCCATTATAGTTTTCTATTGAATGAAAGGGGTAAGAGAAATGAAAACATGGCATTATGCATTAATTGTTTTATTAGGTGGATGCTGTTACGGTGCCTTATCTACTTTTGTAAAGCTTGCTTATACTGCGGGTTTTACCATGGCAGAAGTGACTGGGAGCCAATATTTAATGGGGACTCTACTAATCTGGATTGTAGCTCTTTTTTCGAAAAAGAAAAAACTAACACTAGCAAAAATAGGAAAACTACTTATATCGGGAATTCCACTTGGTTTAACAGGGCTATTTTATTACCAATCACTACAATCACTTAGCGCTTCGCTTGCGGTGATCTTTTTATTTCAATTTGTCTGGATTGGCAGCTTATTTGAGTGGTTTTTTTATAAAAAGACACCTACAATTGGAAAGGCTGTTTCCATCGGTATTCTAGTTATAGGTTCGATTCTAGCAGCAGGCGTTATAACAGAAGGCAGCGGGCAAATGACGTGGCAAGGAACAGTTTGGGGACTACTCTCCGCTTTAACCTATACTACTTTTATCTTTCTTAGTAGTACTGTCGAAAAAGAAACACCAGCTGTGCAAAAAAGTGCTCTCTTTGCCACTGGCGGTTTGGTTACTGTTTTACTTCTGGTTCATCCAACAGCGCTGTTCCATTTACCAGTTTTAATGGGAGTTGCACCGTATGGTCTGTATCTTGGCTTATTAGGGGTTGCTCTGCCGCCACTGTTATTTACCATTGGAATGCCACATATTGGACCAGGACTTGGGACGATCTTAACATCCTCTGAACTTCCTGTAGCTGTTATCTTATCATCGCTTGTATTAACAGAACACGTTAGTATGTCCCAATGGCTTGGGGTTGCTTTAATATTTGGCGGAATTGTTGCGGGAAATATAAAGATATCTAAAACTAAAATGAAATCTGTATCTTGGGAACGGAAATCTGCCTCTTAAGAATGGCAGCCCTCGGCGTGGGGTGCTTGCATGAAGGACAAATCTTTCTAGTGTTCAAACAAAACTGGCCTTCATATCCATACGAAGGCCAGTTTCTATTTATATATTCTTCAAAATAGTTATTGCCAATCATCGCAAAGTCAAATCTCACCAACTAAGCGTTGCTTTTCCGTGTTGATATGCTAATGAGACCCTTGCCTTTCCAATAAGCCGCACCCATCGCAACTAACAACAATACACCTGTTACGACAAAGACCATTTGCACCGGAAAAATTCCGCCAATAAAGCCGCCAATCATCGGGCCAATCATCCCACCGATTTGGTTGGCCGTTTGGCTTAATCCGAATGCCCGGCCACGGAAATCCTCCGCTGTTGACTTCACAACGAGACCATTTAATGCCGGGTAGACTGCACAGAAAAAGGCGCCAAACACAAAACGAATAACCGAAAACCCGATAATTTCACTGAAGAGAATTTGCGCCAGCGTGCCGAGACCACCGCCAAGTAAGCCGATAACAAGCACCCGATGAAAGCCTACTTTATCGGCCCATTTCCCCCAGACGGGAGCGAATAAGGCACTGGCAATTCCCGGAAGTGAAAACACAATACCGGCTAACAGTGAAGCCTTATCAACCGAACCGCCTAATTTTACAATATACAAGGGAAGAACCGGTTCAATCGTCATGATCGAACCTGCTGTAACAACTGTTAAGAGTAGTACCAGCATAAAGGGTCGATTGCTCCACGCTACTTTAATATCATTTTTTACAGAACCACGCTTTTTACTTGGGGTAAAATTCTCCTCCGTTACCCAAAAAATGACCAAAAGAGTCGAAATAAAAGTGAAAATTCCTGCGCTGCCGAAAGCCCAGCGGTTTCCGACCAAATGAGCAATTCCCCCGCCCAGCAGCGGCCCAAGTATCCCGCCTGAGGCAGATGCAGTAGAAATCATCGACAAAGCATATCCTACTTTGTTACCTGGCGTATTCGTCCCAATCAAGGCAATCGCCCCAGGAATAAATCCCGTTAATAGCCCCTGTGAAATTCGTAAGGCTAGTAACTGATAGGGGTTGGTCACAAATGCGGTTAAAGTATAGATGATAAAAAGACAAAATCCCGCACGGATAATCATCGGCTTTCGTCCATATTTATCGGCTACACTACCCCAGAACGGGGAAGCGATGGCTCCTGCAAAAAAAGCAGCGCTAAATAACAATCCTGACCATATTTCAATATGCTCATGTACACCAATCTGAGGAAGAAAGATCGGCAGAAAAGGAATAACCATGGAAAAACTGGCTGATGTAAAAAAGACGCCAATCCATAGTACCCCTAAATTTCGTTTCCAGCCTTGCATGCTAATCGCGCTCCCATAAATACCCTATATAATAATTTCCCCCTAACTTTACCACAAAAATGAAAAAAAAGAACGCTTAGCAACCCGAAATAGTTTCCACAATAAATGCTTGAGGTTGAACACACAAGTCGTGGATGTAGAAATTCTAATTGGAAATTAAGAAAAAAATTAACTATTATTTGTAAGAAAATTCTATATAATAGATTTAGTGGGAGCACTACATGCTTTCTAGTGCTCCATTTTATTCGATAAAAAGATGGAGGCGAAATATTCAATGTCTAATGATAATGAGGTTTTATTAGATAAAGGAAAACAAAAGGATTCAAAAATGAAAGTAGCAAGGAAAGAGGGAGAACCGACTCCAGCTTTCATAGGTGCTTCTTGGGCTGCGCTATTAGTAGGTGTTGCGGCATATCTTATAGGCTTGTTTAACGCAGCGATGCAATTGAACGAAAAAGGGTATTACTTTGCAGTTTTAGTATTTGGACTCTATGCAGCGGTATCTTTACAAAAAGCAGTAAGAGATAAGGATGAGGGAATACCAGTTACTAATATTTATTATGGGATTAGTTGGTTTGCACTTATTGTATCTATTTCATTAATGGGAATCGGTTTATTCAATGCAGGAAGTATTGATTTAAGCGAAAAAGGATTTTATGGTATGGCATTTGTTCTTAGTTTATTTGCAGCCATTACGGTTCAAAAGAATATAAGAGATGCACAGAGGGCAAGAGAAAGGGATTAAATTATTTCGTTCATTTGAAGGAGTGCTTATTCAATTAATAAGCACTTTTTATTATTCCTATGATCTTTCATTTACCATATGAGCACTCTTTATCCCCTTTTGGTCAATGTAATGCCTTTTCATTTACCGTTTGAGTGCTCTTTTTCCTTCTTCGGTCAATGTAACCCCTTTTCATTTACCGTTCGACCGTTCTTTTTCCCTCTTCGGTCAATGTAACCCCTTTTTCATTTACCGCCTGGGTAATCTTTTTCTTTTTAAGGTCAATAAACAAATAAAGTTCATAAAAATTTTGCTGTATTCGCTTGATTAACAGAGATTCTTTCATAAAAATTGGACATTTGTGGGCAATCGGGCAAAAATAGAAATATAGGAAACCTGTTCAAACAAAGCAGAAATTGACAGGATTTCAGTTCGGATTACTTGTAGGATAGAATCAAGGAGTGAGCGATATGGGTTGGGTAGAATCTTTACAGAGGGCAATCGACTATATGGAAGAACATTTGCTAGAAACGATTACAATGGAAAGTATTGCGAAGCAGGCGAATGTCTCAGTATTTCACTTTCAACGTACATTTGCGATATTAACAGATATAACTGTGGGGGAGTATATTCGCCGTAGACGATTAACTCTCGCTGCACAGGAACTCTCCAATACGAGTAGCAAAATCATCGATATCGCCCTGAAATATGGCTATGACACTCCCGAAGCATTTACCAAAGCATTTCGCCGGCAGCACGGCCTAACACCAAGTCAGGCGAGAAATCATCATGGAAAGCTGAAATCATATAACCGCCTGATGATTCAGGTGAGTCTGAAAGGAGCAGATCCAATGAATTACAAAATTGTTGAAAGAGAAGGTTTCCAAGTAGTTGGAGTAAAGCGAGAGTTTTCATGTGTAAATGGTGAGAATTTAATTGGGATTCCAAAAATGTGGAATGATGTTCATACCGATGGCACTAACGACCTGTTATTTAAGTTGAATAATGGGCAAATTAAAGGCGTAGTTGGTGTTTGTGTGGAAAAAAATAGTAACCAATCAGAGCCTCTCATTGATTACTGGATAGCCGCAGAATATAGTGGGGAGACACCGGATGGTTTAATGAAACTTGATATTCCTGCATCAAAGTGGGGTGTTTTCGAAGTTCACGGACCAATGCCAGATGCAATCCAGAAGGCTTGGAAACAAATCTTTTCAGAATGGTTTCCATCCAATCAATATAAGTCGGCAGGCACTCCCGAATTAGAAGTCTATTTCGATGGAGATCCATGGAGCCCTGATTACTACTCCGAAATTTGGATACCGTTAAAATAATACGCCACTATTTTTCCTTAGCGATGCTTCAGATGAAGCATCGCTATTTCTTTTTTATACCCGTGCAATGTGAAGTATTAACAAAGGGTTAAATATTACTTTTCGCATTTAGCTAAGGTTCTAAGAATACTAAATACATAGCGAATACTTTTTGCTAAATACGTTGTATTATTGAAATTGCCAATGATATAAACATCCATTTTCGGATTATAGAGCATAAAAGAACCTATTGAGCCTAAGTGGCCCCAGACGTTATACTTCTGAATAACCGGCAGCATCCGAACCCTCATTAGTCCATACCCGTAATCAACGCCTATCCACATTTTCTTCCACTTTTGCATACTTAAAGGTAAATCAGGCTGCATCAACTTATTTCCAGTTAAAGCCTTCATAAATAATAGTAAATCTTCAGACGTGCTAATCGTTTGCCCCGCAGCATACAAACTCTTAAAACTAAGTTGGTCTTCTACTTTAATTTGTTTGTCCAATGCGTATATATTTGCCACAGGATAATTGCTTTTTACAGCGGGCTCCGAGTACTGGCCTAAATAGGACTGATTCATATCGAGCCGCTGAAAAATGTACTCGTGGAGAACTTCATGATAGGATTTTGAGGTAATTTCTTCAATAATTAATCCTAAAAGGTTAAAACCTGTATTAGTATAGTGGCAGCCTTTACCTGGTGCAAAACGGGAGCTTAAATACTGTTTTGACCATTGAATGGTATCTTGGGCAGTCCATTCTCTTGAGGGTTCTTCAAGCAGCATTTCCAAAAATGCTTTTCCCTGTTTCGGTTTATCCTCATAATAATCCGGTAGTCCCGATGTATTCGTTAATAAATGCTCGATACGAATTTCAGATGAGTAGTCTTTACCTTTATAAATATGCAAATCCCTTATAATATCCTCTGGTAAATATTTTGCGATCGGATCACTAAAGCTTAACTTCTCTTCTTCAGCCAACATTGCAATAATCATTGCGGTAAATGTCTTTCCAATGCTTGCGGTATGATAAGGCTGTACTGGGTTCGCGGGCAAATCATCGGTTTTCCCGTGGGCCATATTCCAGTGAATATTGAGCTTATCCGAATGAATCAGCAAATATGCATTAAGGAGCTTTGGGTTGGAATCAACGGTTGCCTTCAGTTTTTTTTCAATCATTAATTTAGCTTGTTCCCGATTCATTATTTCTCCTCCGCCCAATTAAATAATTCGGGTATCAATTAAACATCTTTATAAAATGCAAAAAGTGGAGAATATTATTACAAGTTTAATTCCTTTAACAGCCTATTAATGATAATAAAAAACATGCTGATTTTAATAAATTTAAATACGGATTATTTTGAAATGTTCATTGATGCCTCGAGTTCCTCTTTTTCAATGCCGATTTCCCGCAAAGTAACAGGCTAATTTGTCCAATAATTGATCTAATGGTGTAAAAATGTACCCTAATGAATTCGCACGACTCGTGTCAACTGACCACGAGCCTGGCAAATTGTATGGCGATGGATCTCCATCTGATTGTAAATTTGCCCTCTTTTCAATAAGGCCTTCGATTAACGCTACTATTTCTCTTAAACTACTATCACCGCTTGAGCCGGGATTAATTGCTCCTTGATAATCGGACTTAGCCATACTTTTTAAAAACTGTGCTGCTTCCGCTGAATCGATAAAGCTATATCTAAGGTCAGGATTCTCAATGAACATCGCCTTCCCATCCACTACATGGTCAACATGGAATTTCAAACGGTTGGTATAATCATCTTTCCCGACAATAATCGGAAAACGAACGGCGACGACTGGGACTTTTGCTTGCTGAAAAAGAATCGCTTCTGCAGCACGCTTTGCCTCTTGGTATCCCACATATCCGATGTACTCGCCCCTTTGTTTTAACGTTGGTTGAAATTCCAGGGCATTAAAATTTTCTTCCTTATGATTCGTACCAAAATCATACACAGCTTGGCTCGAGGTAAACACATATTTCTGGATTTTACCATCCAATGCCTTGAGCGTATCCAAAGCCTCCTGCGAAGAATAGCAGGTCTGATCAAAGACCACATCCCATTGCTTATCATGAAAGGAACCTCTTAACGATTCAGCATCTTCACGACTAATTTTCAATCTTGAGACCTGATCACCGAAGGAATCAAGAGTCCTCCCCCTCGTTGCAATCGTCACTTCAACACCTTCATCCAAAAGTAATTGGACTAACCTTTTTCCAACAAACTGTGTTCCCCCAAGAATTAACGCAGATTTCATTAAACCTTCCCCCTTTATTTTTTTAATCACGAACTTTCACTACTTTTTGAATGACTGGATACACCCCATACCCAATCCAAATCCCTAGCAAATTTAAGATCAAATCATCGATATCCATACTACCACGTCGTGTAAGGTGCTGAGCCGCTTCGATTATTAGAATGACACCTGCGGGTATAAAAAATAACTGACGTCTCGATGGGGTTTTATATAACATAAATGTCACCACACCAAACGGGACGAAAAGTCCTATATTCGCGGTAATATTATAGAAAGCGATTAGAAAACTACCATTTCCTGATAGGAATCCAATGATTGTTTTAAATGGGACCATATTAATTTGACTATACTCTTGGTTTGCCGGACGGAAAAAAAGTAAGATCAACAAACCTAAACTATATAAACTTATGACACTTTTTATGATATTTTTAGAGATTGGAATGATTTCCTTGCGCACAAAGTAAACCACGAAAAATATAAAAATTGTCACACACATCCAAACAACTACCAGAACAACTGGATGGAGATACGATAATAGCCGCATCCATACCGGTAATAAAACTACAAATAGAAGCTGGGAGAGCCCTAACGATAACCAAAGTGATTTGTTTTTCATTTTTACGATTATTTCCCACTCCCTTTAATGGAAAAATTACACAATCCCTTTCTTGATTATACACAAGGCGTACAGTTGCTGCCACCATTCGCATTACTGATAGGGGGACCAGTTAGGCGAAGTCAGAGGCCGTTGACCTTACTTATGAAAGAATAGTTATTCTTTCAAAAAAAAGAACCCTGGACTTTTCGTCCAGAGTTCTCGTTGATTAACAACATCACTTTCGTCCCACTAATCCCCAGTATATAACTAAACTAATAGCTGAGATAAGTGATAAAATTAATAGGATATTGCTATACAAGGATGCATTTGCAAGATGGATATATCCCAAAAAGCTGTTTTTCATAGAAGGTGAATCCATCATTGCAGCTGTATAGGCAATGCCAATCGAAGCGGCTACATTTAAAACAAGATTATAAAATCCAACCGCCGTACCGGAATTTTCCTTTGCAATTGTACTTACACATGAATCGATCATCGGTGCGTACATAAGTGCAAACGAACAAGAGAATAAAATCATCGAAACTACGAACACAACTACCGAGCTTTGGACAAACAATCCACCCAACAATACACTAACTGTAATGCCAGCCATAGCTGCAATAATCGATTGCTTACTTCCGATAAATTGAGCAATTTTCCCGGAAAGAGCTCCAACAGTTGCTGATAATACATAGGCCGGAATCAATAATAATGAAATCGTATCCAGCTTCAAACCATAAATGTTTTCAAGCAAAAATGGAAACAGGAAAATATACGCTAATTGAACCGAGTAAATAACAAAGGCTACAACAAGCAAAATTACAAAACGCTTATTTTTAAAAAAAGAAATACCAATAAATGCCTTTGAGTTCCTGCTAATATAAGTTAAGAATAACAAAATTGCCACAATAAACACGAGTAAATAAATCCAATTAAAACCGGAAATATACAACATTAGAAAAGCGGCGATAACTCCAACCAAGAACAGTCCAATGACATCAACGTAGCCGCCCTTCCCTTTCTCCTTTGGAAGGTATTTCAAGATAAAAGGAAGAAGTACGATGGTGATAAGGGCTACTAAAAATAGGCTTGTCCAATGTAAGTACGTTGCTACATACCCACCAGTCAATGAACCAATAACCAACGACAGGGCATAGCTGCTCGTACTAAATCCCAAAAATTTCTTTTGTTCATTTTCCGGTAAATGCTTCGTTACAAAAATAACATATAACGTTTCAGCTGACGCCAGCCCGGCTGTTTGAATAACACGTGATAAAACAACAAGCACAAATGAATGTTGGAACACATATCCCATTATTGAACCTGCACAAATTAAGATAATTCCAACGCTCAAAAGTTTTCTAATACTAATGGAGTCAGCCAAAGCGGCATAGACGACAGCTCCAATCCCAATGACAAGACCGGCCAAAGTGGATTGCCACATGACTGTTGTCGCAGAAATACCAAAGTCTTTGGCCATATCTACAGAAATAATTTTAAATGAATTGTCGATCACCAAACACAAAACAAACAATACTAATAAAACCGGAACAGCTTTTTTTATTGTAACGTCTTGATCTTCGGCTTTTTTTAAACTAAAGGTAGTCATCTGCTACGCTTCCTCTCCTCAATGCCACAGCTGCCTTGGTTCCAAGAAAAATTGTGATCTGCTTAAGCAAGCTCCAAGGCAATTTCCATCATATTTGTAAACGCGGTTTGTCTTTCTTCCGTTGTTGTTTGTTCTTGTCTAAAAATATGGTCACTAACAGTTAAAATAGTCAGAGCATTCACTCCCGCATGGGCTGCATTCATATAAAGCCCGGCCGTTTCCATTTCTGCACATAAAATGCCCATCTTACACCATCTTTCCAATGCTGTTTGATCTGCATTATAAAAGAAATCACTTGAAAGAACATTCCCTACATGAACAGGAAGACCTTTTTCGTCGGCCACTTTTTTAGCTTTTTCTAATAGTGAAAAAGAAGCAATATTTGCATACTGTCCAGGAAGATTGTATTGCTGTACATAATTGGAATCAGTTGATGCACCCATGGCAAAGACAATATCATATAAGTTCAATTGGTCTTGAATGGCTCCACATGAACCAATCCGAATTAAATTCTTAACTCCAAATACATGGATAAGCTCCCACGAGTAGAGACTCATACTAGGTGTCCCCATGCCCGTTCCCATTACAGAGATTCTTTTTCCTTTGAATGTGCCTGTATAACCAAACATATTACGAACATCATTAAACTGGACTACATCTTCCAAATAAGTTTCTGCGATAAATTTTGCCCGCAATGGATCCCCAGGTAAAAGAATCGTTTCAGCAATTTCTACACCATTTGGTTTAATATGAGGTGTTTCTCTTAGTTCAGTTGTACTCATAATTGTTCTCTCCTTTTAATTAAATAAACTTTAATAGATTAAATCTTGTTTCCGCTTTCAAATCAGCCAATGAATGGCATACCACTAAACAACGTTGTATAGTTGTATAAATAGTTGTCTATTATTTACACAACAAAAGAATAGCATATTATTTTTCTGTTAGCAACAATTATTTAAGTTAGGTTTTGCTTTTTTACACAAAAAAAAATACAGTGCATTTCACGAAGAAATGACACTGTAAAAAATACTTTTATTTTGCTATTTAGCTGCATTAATTCTGATCTGACTGAACTCTTTTGGGATATAGTATTTGTTATAAACAACAGGATATTGATCGCTAATATAAACACTTTCCAGAATTAGATCGCATTCCTCCCCCTTAAAAAGTTGATATTTTTGTAACATTTTATTCACGGCGACGGATCGTTTGATTTCAATGGTTGAAGAGTTTGCAACTTCATATACTTTCTCTTCAAGCATCGCTAACAATTGCTCTTCATTCTGAAGGTCTAGATTTAATTCGGTCACAGTTTCGACAGCCATCATAGTAAGCCCATAGGCCACTACTTTTTCCCCGCTTTTATACCAGCGTTCAAATGCCACTACAGCAGCCATTTTTTTCTTTAATACTTCCTCTGCATAGTCACTGGCTAAATCGATTCTGAAATTCAATTCCACTACATCAATCGTTTCCGAATGACATTTATAAAGCGGATTTCCCACTTTCTCAAGGCCAACTGTATGATGGGTTTGATGGAACTTTGTAATAAAATTCCCTTTCCCATGAATATTTCTGACCAAGCCGTCATCTTGCAAAAGAGCTAAAGCCTGTCTAAGAGTCATTCTGCTTACACCCAGTCTCTTAGCAAGTTCAGGTTCCGTTGGCAGCCTGCTATCGGGAGGAAATGTCCCTTCCATAATCAGCTTATACAGCTTATCGTATACGATAATATATAGTGGTTTTTTCGATTTATTCAAATCGTTTTGATTGAAATTCATACTTTTCACACCTAATTTTTGTTTTTTCTCAAATATTTATCACCATTATACCTTAATCACTATGGATTGTTTTCAGGGGATTTGATTTTTATAGTGTAAAACTTGTATCATTTTTTCTAATAATTAACGAATGAGTAATATTTAATTCATATTTTATTAATATTCCAGCACTATAATTAATAGCAGAGGGGATAGCATGCGTGGCTATCATGGTATTTGGCGAAGGCGGAGCCAGTACTTTCAGGAGTGTTTGATTTTTGCCTATTTGATATCGCGATCGTGGATGTATGAAAGTGCAAAGTGTTTTTCGGGTTAGCTTGAATTCCTTATAAACTGCCTGGCTCTCATTATGTGAACAAAAAATTGACCCTTGCTAACGATTTTCAGCAAGGGTCTATGGAAAAGACGAAGCCCTTTTATGGGTTGGATCAGAATTAAGCTTCATTTTATGGTTAGCTATAAATAGTAACTCATAATAATAAGCTCTCCTTTTGTCCCCATCCTTCTTTCTCCCTCATCTATAAATCCACATTTTTTATATAAGTTTTGTGCAGCCTCATTTTGTAGATTAACCGCCAATACAATTTCATTTATACCTTGATAATGTGCTTTTACAAAATCAGGCAATAACATTAATGCATTGTAGGCATAGCCTTTACCTTGATGGCGAAAATCTGTTGAAAAGGCTCTTACCAAAATCGCATGATGATTTTCTGAAAAAGGTTTTGCTCCCTCATTTTTATGGAGGTCGAAAAAAGTAACTAATCTATCTTCCTCGATTGCTAAGATCGACTCACGATTCGAATCTTGACTAGAAAGTTTGATACTGTCAACAGGTGTACCGGTAAATCTAAGTTGTTCTTCTGTTAAAATATATTTTTCAATCGCGTTTCTAAATCCTTCATTATAAAAATAGAGTTCCATAAAGACACCTCTCCTCCCATTTAAAACACCTGTTCCCATTTTATCAACTTCAGGAGATAGTTTCTATTATGATCATCATAATTTTCCTAATTTTTTCAGGTTACGAGAACAATTATATTATCTTTTAGAAATATAGTTTAACTTCAGGCAAGTCATCTGGTAAAATCATCTAAAAGTGAGGAGGATTTTCCATGATTACATATCCACATTTAAAAAACGGAGCTTCAATAGGGGTCACAGCACCTTCATCGGGTATACCTGTTGAATTACATAAACTGGTAACCATAGCTTGCAATCGTCTGGAACAGAGAGGCTTTCGAATAACCTGTGGCGATACTGTTTGGACGCAAAAAAAGGCAAAATCTGCATCAGCGGTAAAACGGGCAGCCGAATTAAATACGCTTATGGCTGACAATGAAATCGACATTATCATTCCACCGTGGGGCGGCGAATTATTAATCGAAATCCTCGAACATATTGACTATGAAAATATTAGAAACAAGTGGATATTAGGGTACTCCGATATTAGCGGCTTGCTCTTAGCTATCACATTGAAGACAGGAATCGCTACTGCTCACGGAACTAATTTAATTGATTTACGAGGAGAATTTTCGGACGAAACGACAGCCATGTGGCAGCCAGTATTATCAACAAAAACAGACGAATCAGTCCTTCAGCAGTCCTCTGAACAATTTCAGAAAGAATGGCAGCACGATAATCCCTCTCCATGTGTTTTTCATTTAACTGAAAAAACTAGTTGGAAAACTGCCCCAAATCGTAATATGAAAATACAAGGCCGCTTACTTGGCGGGTGTATTGATATTATTAGACATTTAATTGGCACACCGTTCGGTGATGTTCAAAGCTTTAGAAAAAAATATATAAATGGAGATCCTGTTATTTGGTATTTGGAGAACTGTGAATTGAATACCACAGACCTTCGAAGGTCATTGGTACAAATGAAATTAGCTGGCTGGTTTGACCAATGCTCTGGTCTAATGTTTGGCCGAAGCCCCGCGAATACACCAGTCGATAACTATACGGTTGAAGATGTTTATCAGGACCTTGCTAATGAACTCGACATCCCGGTCATTTATGATATTGATTGCGGCCATGTTCCACCGCAGATTACTTTTATCAATGGGGCATATGCAGAAGTTAAGGTCTCAGATGGAAAAGGAACCGTATTGCAAACTTTTCGGCCATAATTAATAATTTTCATGATTTTGGTTTTTTTGTCATATTCTAAGGACATACAATCATTAGGGGGAACGTGATGTTTTTATCCTATCCAATCTTAGCTGCACTTTTAGGAATGTTGATTGCCCAATTTGTAAAAATACCTATTCACTATATCACGTCGAGAGAATTAAAATGGAATCTGATGTTTAGTACCGGCGGCATGCCTAGTTCTCATACAGCTACCATAATTTCTTTAACTACAGCCATTGGGTTAACCTCAGGTCTCAAATCAAATGAGTTTGCTATATGCGTGATTGTTTCGCTAATTGTCATGCATGATGCCACAGGAGTTCGCAGACATGCCGGCTACCATGCTGAAGTGTTAAATACTTTATTAGCTGATTGGAACCGACTCATCGAAACCTTAAAAAATCCAAATTTAAAGAAGACAGAGTCAAGAGAAAAGCTCAAAGAACTATTAGGACATCAACCAGCAGAGGTATTTTTCGGAGCGATAACAGGAATCATTGTTGGAATTCTTACTTACCAAGTCTATCCGTTTTAATAACGACTTCAGGTATTTCTTTAGAGAGGGATTTTTAGCTATTTTCCAATTGGCTTAAGACCCTATTACCCACCATTTTAAAAGAAAGTGAACCTCGCCAAAAAAATTTTAACTGGTTCACTTAACAGGTCCAAACAAACAAATCATAATGGAAAACACACTATATTTCACTTTAGAAATCACAGTGTGTTTTTTTGTTATTATACCAAGGCCCGAAGCCCTAATTGTGGCATTAATCAAATTTTGGTATTGCCTGAAAAATAGGGGATTCGGGTACTTATCAGGTTCTATGCGACCGAATCCCCTTTAAAATCATGTCAACGGTCGCTTATCGTGGTTCTACGCGACCGAATCCCTTTTAAAATCATTGATACGGTCGCTTATAAGGGCTCTACGCGACCAAAGCCCCTATAAAATCATGTCAACGGTCGCTTATCAGGGCTCTACGCGACCGAATCCCATTTGAAATCATTGAAACGGTCGCATATCTAGATTCTAAGCGACCAAAACTCTTTTAAAATCATCGAAGCGGTCGCTTAGCAAGGTTCTAAAGATAGATAACAAATTTAGTTAAATGCCAGATTCATTTTTTCAAGCATGGACTATCATCAGCCCCCAAGATTCAATCTTAACTTAAAACCCTGCCGTCATCGTGTCCGGATGTGATCCAGCGCGGCTATCCTGATTTAAGCCATCGATTTGGACCATATCTTCTGCCGTTAATTCAAAATCGAAAACATCTGCGTTTTCAATAATGCGATGCTCTTTGATTGATTTTGGAATCGTAACAACTCCATTTTGAAGATCCCAGCGTAAAATAACTTGGGCGACGGACTTATTATATTTATGGGCAATGTCGACAAGAACAGGCTCTTCTAAAAGCTTCCCTTGTTTTAGAGGTGACCATGCTTCCAGTTGAATCCCTTCCTTCACACAAAATGCTTGAAGCTCTTTTTGCGTTAAATGTGGATGGTACTCAACCTGATTGACCATTGGTTTAATTTCGGCGGAACCGATTAAATCTTCTAGATGGTGAATCTGGAAGTTACTTACACCAATGGAGCGTACACGCCCATCTTTGTAAAGCTTTTCTAAAGCCTTCCAGGTATCTTTACATTTGTCTTTACCTGGCCAGTGAATTAAATAAAGATCCAAGTAATCGAGTCCGAGCTTGTTAAGGCTGGTTTCGAAGGCATTTAAAGTGGTTTCATAGCCTTGGTCAGCATTCCAAACCTTTGATGTAATAAACAAATCTTCACGAGCGACGCCGGATTCACGAATGGCTTGACCAACACCCTCTTCATTCCCATAAATAGCGGCTGTGTCGATACTTATGTATCCGTTCCGAATAGCAGCTTTTACAGACTGAATAACCTCTTCACCCTCAGTTACTTTAAAAACTCCTAACCCCATCCATGGCATTTTTACACCATTATGTAATGTTGTCGTGTCTTTTAAATTGGTCGGCATCATTTATTCCTCCTTTTTAAACATAATTTTAACATACAACTGGAATTCTTTTCATTTTTATGAATCATGATTGGAAAATAGCAGCAATGAAGGAATTGCTTCATGATCCTACGTTTAAAAAAATTATTTAGCAATTTTATGCCAATGATCTGGAATACTTAAAGAAGGTGGTAATTTAGTATTCAAATCGCCCTTAGCTGAGTTAATTTGTGCTTGAGTGAGAAAGATGCTTCCTGTAAGATTGGCGCCGCTTAAATCAGCGTCTCTAAGATCTGCCCCGATAAAATCAGTCACACTTATGTCTGCCTCTCTGAGATCAGCTGCTATAAGGAAAGCACCTCTTAAATTAGATCCTCTAAGGTTAGCCCCTTTTAACTTTGCACCTAAAAGGTCAATTCCCCTGCTTATTTTTTTATTTTTATTTGGCGGCACTTTCGCACGAACCAATTCACTTGTCTGTAAAAGTAGCTCATTAACCATCGGTCTATGTGCAGGTACATTAAGTTCAATAATTGATTGGGGACTTAAATTGGTGAGACTTTCCGTTGCTTCTAAAGCAGCCTGCAAATCTTGAAAAATAGGTTGAGTTTCTTCTAAACTAAGTGCTTCATTTAAGTAATAAAGCATTTCATGAAGCTGTTGCATAATTGGAAATACTTCAAACATTTCCTTCGCTGACTCTGGGTGATCCCGCCAATCATTCCCAACATAGGTTACTTGAGATACCTTTTGACCTGCACCAAAACATTCATATACAGCACAGCCGCGAAATCCATTATTTCTGAGTTTGTTATGAATCCCACAACGATAATCGGATTGCAAATTGGGACAAGGAGTGCCACCATCTTTATCAAGTGCGAAATCTGCAGACTTAGCATATGGCAAAGCTACACAGCACAAACCAAAACATTCTTCACAGTCCGCATGATAACGTTTAAGAATATTGTCCCCAGTGGTTAATTGTTTTGACAAAACTTACACTTCCTTAGAAAAAAATTACTTATATTCTTATCAATACTATAATACAGATGGGAAATTTATTGAATTGATGTCTTCTTAAAGATATGCATAAAATATGGAATAAACATTTAATGGTTTACGGCTGATTGGGAATACTAATATCACTCTACTAAAAAGGCTGTCAAAATAATGCAGTTTTTTACGGTTATTACATAAAAAGGTGGGCCTTATGTTTCTTATTATTAGTGGCTTTATTTCCATCCTTTGTGCCTGGAAATGGGGAGATTGGAAAAATTGGCGTCAGTATCTCAGCACCATTCAATATTTTATCATCGGTGACATGCTATACAATTTGTTCACGCAAGATTTCCCGTTGTGGAACTATCCGAGTCCGCCAAATCTGCTGCCTAACCATTTGTTTAACAACCTCTTTATTATGTTCATCATCTATCCAAGTACACTGCTAATTTTTTTATATCGTTTTCCTAAAAGAAACTTTTTTAAGCAGCTTGTGTATATTTTGTTTTGGGTTTTTCTTTGGGCAGTTTTCGAATTCTTTATGGGTTACTATGGACTATTCGTTTATCATCACGGCTGGACATATAGTTGGTCAATTTTCTTTGCAAGCATTATGGTTTTAATGCTTTTACTCCATTATAAACACCCTTTATGGGCATATATGTTATCAGTACCTATAACAGTATTTTTCCTTTTCTGGTTTCATGTGCCGATTCTTGCTGGTAAATGACCAGTATAGAGTCAGTCTTCCGCCGCCATGCAAAAATGTCCTTCATACCCCCTATGAAGGACAAACCTCGCTGGTTTTCCTCAATGTCTTTCATACTAGTTCTTAGCAGTTGAGAATTTTCACACTTTATGATTGGATTAAGAACAAGGGGGAATCGACTTGAAAATGAAAATGAGACTTATCATGACCATGCTCATTTTTGGGAGCATCGGGATATTTGTAAAAAAGATTGAACTATCTTCAAGTGAAATTGCATTTTTAAGAGGGGTCATCGGCAGTATTTTCTTGCTTCTTGCTAGTTTCATAGTCAAACACAAGACATCTTTTAAAGCATTAAAGAAAAATGCCATTCTTCTGCTGTTATCGGGAGCTGCCATTGGCTTTAATTGGATTTTCCTTTTTGAGGCTTACCGGTATACGACAATATCCAATGCCACGATTAGCTATTACTTTGCACCGATTTTTGTGATGATGTTAGCACCATGGGTTCTGAAGGAAAAATTAACAAGTGTGAAGGTTGTTTGCATCATCTCAGCAATGGTCGGTTTATTTTTAATCGTTAATCCTGGGGCTGGTAATACAAGCGGATCGCAAAATCATGTAGTAGGTGTTTTCTATGGCCTTTTAGCAGCAGCGTTCTATGCAAGTATAGTGTTAATGAACAAATTCATCAAAAATTTATCCGGCTTTGAAACCACATTGGTGCAATTAATGGTCGCTGCCATAGTCTTGTTTCCATATATATGGTGGCAGGGTCATCTGAATTTTGCTGATTTAAACACAACCTCCATTATTTATATCTTGATTCTAGGTATTGTACATACAGGGTTAGGTTATTTTTTATATTTTACTTCTATCAAAGAACTAAAAGGACAAACGATTGCCGTTCTTAGCTATATCGACCCAATTTCCGCCGTAATCATCGCAGCGATTTTCCTTAGTGAAGGCATGTCTCTTATTCAAATGATTGGCGGTGTTCTGGTCCTAGGGGCAACTTTTTTAAGTGAAAAACTGGAGTTGAAAATCGCGAAGAAAGGCCAAACGCCTACACCCTCTCCATAAGGATTCATGGAAAAAGGCAGACAGTGATAGATCATGTCTGCCTTTTTCCAATCAAGATTTCAAAATAGAAAAGAACGGAAGAACAAGTATGGCAAGCGAAAGAAAAAAAAAACGCTACCGCCCCGAATTTTTGTTTTTCCTTCCATAAGCTGATGCCAAACCCCATCGTATAAGCGGTTATGGCAAGCAATACGACGATGATGACTATTTTCAACCTATTTCCCTGCCTTCATTGGTTTTTTGCCATAATCCACAATTTCAACTTCCGCATTGACGTAAATGTCTGCCTTAAGATAGGATTTAGGCCAATTGAATTTTTCAAATTCCTGAATGGTTCCAAAATATTTCCTGGCATTAAAGGACAATGGGTATGGGACACCTTTTAAATCTGTCTGTATTTTTTTTAACACCTTCTCATGTTCTGTCTTGGTTCTTTATTGAATGTTTTATTAAGTGATTTTAAAATCTGTTTCATCATCCTGAACCACCCTGATTTTTATACAATTTTCCAGTATTAGGAGTTTTTATGTATGTAAAGAACGTGCGAAACTGTATTTCGCACCTTTTGTAATAGCATGATTACCAAAATGTTTACTGTCTTATCATCGATCCTTAACATCCCCTTCATCATTTCTTAATATGTTCAGGTTACAATGTTATTGTATAAACCATTACTTATGAAAGAAGGGATTTAGATGTTTTTAAAAAAGCTAGCAGAAAGTAAACTTGTGACAATTGATTACGTTAAAAATGGGATCTCACAAACCATTAAAGGTCGTGTCTATCGCCTTAACTTGCGTGAACAAATGCTCTCCTTGAAAGATGAACAACAAAATTCTTTCACTCTCCGTTTATCTGGTATTAGAAAAGTTTATTAACATGTTCTTCAGATGGGAGTAAACTTTCTTCTTTAACATCCTCTTTTTCATCCTCTTGAGACGATATCTTTTTCATCCAAAATAAGGAATATAATAATATGAAACAATTAGGCTATATCTTTCGTCTTAGATAATGAAGTAATTTTAAAGGCGAAAGGAATATGAAGTCTTGAAACGAAAACGGATAGGAAATTCTATTTATCTATTGATTCTCGTACTGGTCGCTATCCTTTTCATTATTGAATTTTTTAAGGAATCCAATCCTTTTACGGAATCGAAAATAAATCATTCTGATTCTTTCCCAACTGAACTTCATCCGATTGTGAAAGAACGTAGTAATCAATTAATCCAACAAGCGGCGGATAAAGGAATTGTGATCGTGATTACCGATGGTTTCCGAAGTTCCGAAGATCAGGATCGACTATACGAAAAAGGCCGTTCAACTGAGGGAAATATTGTAACGTATGCAAAAGGGGGAGAGTCCTATCACAATTTTGGGCTGGCTATTGATTTTGCGTTAAAGACCCCTTCAGGAAATGTGGTTTGGGATATGCAATATGATGGAAATAAAAATGGGAAAGCCGATTGGACCGAGGTTGTGAATATGGCAAAAGCTCTAGGGTTCGAATGGGGCGGTGATTGGGCTCAATTTAAGGATTACCCCCATTTAGAGATGAACTTTGGCTTGAGCATTGCGGATTTAAAGAATGGGGATAGACCTGCTGATTCATCGATGACAGCCGATACGAATTAAGGCGGACAGGGAATAGCCTAAAGGATTCCATTTTCCGGTGCATTATAGAATTGGCACACGCTATTTTTATAAGCTAAACAATTAACCCATTCTATTGGATGGGTTAATTGTATCTAATAGATTTTTGAGAAGGATCAACTTATATTTGTCCAGTTTTTATTTGATTTAAATTAATGCAATAAGTGAACCACCAATTGCTCCGGTTACTACAATAACCCAAGGAGGAAGTTTCCAATATACCAACATACTAAATAATACAGCAGCAAAAGCAAAGTCACCTGGTGCTAAAATTGAACTAGTCCAAATTGGATTATAGAAGGCGGCAATTAAGATTCCAACAACGGCTGCGTTGACTCCCATCAATGCACCTTTTATTTTGGGATTGCGACGTAATGAATCCCAAAAAGGTAAAGTACCTAATATAAGTAAAAATGCAGGCAAAAAGATGGCTACCGTTGCTAATAAACCACCTTTCCATCCATTTATTACTGCTCCCAAATAGGCGGCAAAGGTAAATAATGGACCTGGTACTGCCTGTGCAGCACCGTATCCAGCTAAAAATGATTCTTTGCTCAACCATCCAGAAGGTACAAATTCACGTTCCAGTAATGGTAACACCACATGACCACCACCAAAAACTAAAGAACCTGCTCTATAAAAGCTGTCAAATATAGCAATCCACCTTGAAGAAGTTATATCCCTCATTATAGGTAAAAGGATAAGTAATCCAAAAAATAAAAACAAACAAAGAAGTGCAAAGCCACGAGAAATGGGAATATGTATTTCTGAATCATCACTTTCAGTATGCTTTTTAAATAGGATAAAGCCTAATATGGCAGAAACAACAATTAAACCTATCTGTGTTAGTGCGGTTTGCCACAGGAGTGTACCAACCATTACAACTAATGCAATAGCTTTTCTTTTTAAATCCGGTGTAAGTTTTTGAGACATACCTAAAATAGCTTGTGCAACTACTGCTATTGCAACTATTTTAAGTCCATGTATCCAGCCAGCATTTTCTACATTTAATCCATTCAGGATTAAAGCAAATAAGATGAGAAGAATAACAGACGGAAGTGTAAAACCTAGAAAAGCAGCGATTCCACCTAGAAGTCCTCCTCGCAAAACTCCAATCCCAATTCCTACTTGGCTACTTGCAGGTCCTGGAAGGAACTGACATAGAGCCACTAAATCAGCATAACTTTTATCATCTAACCATTTCCTTCTACGAATATACTCTTCATGGAAGTAGCCTAGATGAGCGATTGGTCCTCCAAAGGATGTTAGACCAAGCCTTGCTGAAACTAAAAGTATCTCAAGAAGAGACTTAAAGCCTCTTTTGGATTTTTGTTGATTCAATCAAATCCACCTCCTTTTAGTCTTAAATTCCCTTAGTTCAGATGCCTTATTTCGTGCTTCAATTAGAGCCATATTCCTTAATAATAATATAAAAAAAATGGCGTGAGAAAACTGTTACCAGTTTTAGACGCCATTTTCCATGTCATTTAACAGTATCGCTGCACCAAACGGAACCCTTTATGAATAACGCTGTCCACCTTTAACGTTATTACTAAGAATTACTTTATCCATTCACCATTCTTATTGACTTTATAGCCTTGGATGGTGGTGTTTGCTGCCATGCTGCCATCGTTATTTAGATAGTACCACTTCTGCCCCACTTGGACCCAGCCTGTTTTCATCTTACCTGATGTTTCAAGATAGTACCATTTTGCACCGTCTTTCACCCATCCGGTCTTCATTTCACCTGATGATGCAAGATAGTACCATTCTGCTCCGTCTTTCACCCAGCCGGTTTTCATTTCACCTGATGATGCAAGATAGTACCATTCTGTTCCGTCTTTCACCCAGCCGGTTTTCATTTCACCTGATGTTGCAAGGTAATACCAATTTGCTCCATCCTTCACCCAGCCGCTCTTCATTTCACCCGATGATGCAAGATAGTACCATTTCGATCCATCCTTCACCCAGTCGGTCTCCATTTCACCGGATGATGCAAGATAGTACCATTTTGTTCCATCTTTCAACCAGCCGGTTTTCATTTCGCCGGAATCCTCAAGGAAGTACCACTTTGGCCCAACCTTTACCCAACCAGTTTGCATCACACCATTTTCATCGTAGAAGAACCATTTACCGGAAGTGAAATGCCAGCCAACATGAAGATCATTTAACTGTGGCATTCCAGCAATATAACCGATACCACCTTTTTTCAAGATGCCGATTCCCTCTTCCATTGCCTTCTCTAATGCTTGTTTATCAACTGCTGTTCCTTGGAAATTTTTAAGTTCATCCCCAGGATGCTGATAGTTGCTTAAAATATAAGAGAATCCATTAAAGTTATCAAGAACTCGTAATCCTGTTGCTTCTGCTCCAACAGGTACTGAAAGCACACGGGACAACTCTTTTGTATCGATGTTATAGCCCCAAACAAAGTTATTGGTATGCTCCACGCCATCTTCACCAATGAATAAGGTTCTCATTGTTTCCGAGTAGCTTAAGTTATCTGGTTTAGAAACTTTATTTGGATTTGCTTTATTGCCGTATGCATCTGGGGCAGATAAATCCTCACCCACAACAAGTGCTTTCATTGTAGAGGCAACATAACTACTATTAATGGTATTGCCATCCTTATCTTTTTGCCCGCCAGTTAGGCTCAATTCATAAGTTCCACCTGCAAGAATCTGTGGTAAGCGGATATCATCAACAGGATCTGCCATCTTAGTATCTTCAAGCATCCCTTTTCCGATTTCAGACATGGCCATATAGACTTTCTTATCTTTCGCGTTTACCGCTAAACCTTCCATTTTACGGAATTCAGCTGTTGCCCCTTTTAGAGCTGCATAACGACGGGATTCTAAGAACGCCGCTGCCTTTTCCATCCCTGGTTTTACTTTTAGATATTCTACTTTTGCTCCGCTAGAATCGGTTTTAACGGCCGTATAGCCTTCTGTTGGCTGGCTGGCTGTTTCAAAAATATCACTGAATTTTGTTCCATTGTCAATAATCGCTCTGACTTCATCGTCAGTCGCATGGCCAAGCTTGATCCATTCAAGATTTCCTGCTCCGCCATTTTCTGTACTCGTTTGTCCAAATTTAGCAGCATATAGAGTTCCTGCAGATAAGTCTTTTTCTTTGTCAGCAACATACATGAACGAGACGGTGTAGTTTCCATCATCGCCAAAGAATGCTGTTTTATTATCCGGCATTACCTCCATCATTTCATGGGAGAAACGGCCAGTACTATAATGTTTTACGACACTTGAATCACCATTTGGCTGTACCGTCACTTCAGGAATCCAACCATAATTATATGGATTTCCTTTCGTTTCATCACCAAAGTATAGCTTAGCAAAACCTTTCACATTCGTTGAATCTTTATCTGTCCCTATTTCTGCTTCAAATTGACGAGCATTTGGCTCATATTCTTCCGATCCTAAATGGGTTCCCCAAGGAGAGGTAGAGCCATTACATGGAATCCAAAGTCCATTTACGAGGGAAAAGTCAACCTTCTTGGCTTCTTTTATCGATAATTCGCCATTCTTTTTATCTTGATTTAATGAAGTTAAGGTCATCGAGGCCGGAACTACTCCGTAAGCCGAATTCCCTGCACTATCAAGTGTTTGATATTCAAAATGGGATACTAGGAATAGATTTCCGCCAACATTCATTAAACTATTAGAATCTGGTGCATCGGAAATATAGTATGATTCTTGTCCTGGGATGCTTTTATCCATGATCGGATTCCCTTTAGCGTCGATTGGGGTACCTGCAGGGATTTTCACCCCTTTATTTGTCACAATTTTTTCATCAGAAAGGTATAGCTGTTTATATGAAAGTGGGAAATTCTTTGTTGCTCCATTACTATAGGTAACATCCATTGACGCACCTGTGTATGTTTGTACCATTTCTTCGATGGTAGCTGGAGCTTTCATGGAATTAAATTTGATAGAATTGATTGTGAGGTCCTTCCCTGCCGCTGCTGCAGGAGTTACTGCTGGAATCATTAAACTAAGTGCTAATACAGCTGTTAATCGCTTTTTCATGTCTTAATTTCCTCCCCCAATTTAGATTACCTCTCTATTAAAACCCAAGAATATTAAGCTAAGGTTAATAGGATGTTGAGGGGATGTGAAGAATTGTAAATTTTACAAACATTTTTCGAAGTGTATATTGTCGAATTACCGTTTGGGGAACAGTGACTGTCAATGTTTGAAATGATATACTTTAAGAACTTTGTTTATTAGAGAGGAGTTTTATTTGTGGAGTTACAAAAATCAAATGCTCAAACAAAATCGACATATACATTTTTACTGGTAACAGGGATTATCCTTGTCGCATTTAATTTGCGTCCAGCCATTACATCATTAGGTCCTTTAGTTGGTAATATTCAAGAAGATGTTGGGCTGGCACATTGGAGTGCAGGCCTATTAATGAGTCTGCCCTTAATCGTTTTTGCGATTATGTCACCTATCGTTCCCAAAATTGCTAATCGAATAACAAATGAGAGGACATTACTCGTTGGTTTGATCTTACTTTTTATCGGTATAGGGATCCGTTCCATTCCAATGACGTTTTTTCTTTATACTGGAACCCTTTTTATTGGGGCAGGTATCGCCATTGGAAATGTTCTTTTGCCAGCCGTTGTAAAGGATAAATTTCCACAGAAATTCGGTCTCATGACAAGTGTTTATTCAACCTCAATGGGATTGATTGCATCACTGGCATCAGGAGTTAGTGTTCCTCTAGCAGATGGGTTAAACCTCGGCTGGCAGGGAGCCCTAATCGTCTGGGGGATACCGGTAGTAGCAGCTATCTTGGTGTGGGCTTTTCTACTCAAATTTAATCAAGGAAGTCAAAAAGGAATAAAAAGAGTTAGTTCTACCTCTAGTCACATCTGGCGTTCGCCGCTCGCCTGGCAAATCGCGATATTTATGGGATTTCAGTCCTTTTTATTTTATGTAACCATTTCTTGGTTACCTGAAATCTTACATAGTCATGGAATGAGTATGGAAACAGCAGGCTGGATGCTTTCATTTACCCAAATAGTGGGGCTGCCCGCTTCTTTCTTGATTCCTGTCATGTCGGGCCGTTTCCGTTCACAAACTTGGATTGCCTTCATGGTAACGGTGTGCTCACTCGTTGGATTTGTTGGCTTACTGCTAGGGTCAGCCTTTTACATTATCATCATCAGTATTATATTAATTGGGATTGGATTAGGAGGAACCTTTCCATTAGCGCTAAGCTATATTGGACTTCGGGCTAGGAATGCCAGCCAGGCTGCAGAGTTATCTGGAATGGCACAATCATCCGGTTATATTCTTGCAGCAGTAGGCCCTTTGTTTATTGGATATTTATTTGACAAGACCCATATGTGGACAGTACCACTTATCACACTCATCGTCATTTCTGTAGTCGTGATGATTTTTGGGATGTTGTCGGGTCGCAATCGGTTTGTCTAAGGATCCCATATCTAAAAGCCCGTTCTTTTTACCTTAGAGACACTTCTACATCATTTGCGGGCATTATAAGCCCGTTCTTTTTCATTATAAGGTTTCTTAAGGACATTTTTGAGCATCTGACCGCTAGTTTTGTCCTTAAGAAAGCCCTTTACTACTGGTATGGAAATTGGCGAACTTTTTGCATGAGTCGCTCGGGATTACTAATCTCTTCAAAGCCAAATTTTTTATATAATGAATGCGCATCGTTTGTTGCTAGCATGAACCTGCGGACCTCTTTTAGTTCATGATGGTTACAAATAATATCCATTAGCCATTTCGATAATCCTAATTTGCGATATTCTGGTAAAATAAACACATCCGACAGATAAGCAAAAGTAGCTAGATCTGATACCACTCTGGCAAATCCAACTTGTTGACTACCTCCATGATCAACCTCGCCTTTATAAACACCAAAACATAAGGCAGTATGTTCAATTGACTTTATTACTGTTTCCTTTGGAATCCCCTTTGACCAGTAAGCTTCTTGACTTAAAAAATTGTGTATTAACTCCACATCTAAATATTCTTTTTTAGTAGAAATGGAGAATCCTTTTGATTTCCAAATATCCATTGCAAATCCCCTACCTTTTTTGAGTTACTTTTTACTCAAACTGTTTTATACTTTTTCTAAAGATTCGTTCATTCAATTCTAAATATTCATTATTTTACCACATTATTTGTTACGATGTTCAATATAAATGGCAATGATATTATAATAATTGAAGGTATAAAATGGAGGTGGATGAAATGAGTCAGCCTTGGTCTCCTGAGCAGGTAATTTCGGAAAAGAGAGCGAGTATGATCATTGAGAACCAATTTCCAGAGTTTAAGCCAGTAACAGTGAAGGTATTGGGTGAAGGGTTTGATAATTCCGTTTTTCTCATAAATGATCGATATGTTTTTCGTTTTCCTAGAAGAGAAATTGCTGCACAGTTAATTCAAACTGAAAATCGGCTCCTTCCTGTGTTAGCTCCCTTGCTGCCAATTCCTGTTCCAAGTCTACAATTTCAAGGAATTCCAGAAGATCATTATCCGTGGCCATTTGGAGGATACACCATCTTATCAGGAATAACACCCACTAATTTGACACTCGAACAGCGAATGTCTTCGGTAGAACCTTTGGCTCAATTTTTACGAACACTGCATAATTTTCCAATAACAGATGCAGAAAAGCTCCAAGTTCCTTATGACCAACTGGGGCGGATCAATATCACTAAAAGAAAACCAATGCTGGAAGCAAATATCGAATCAGCCAGGGAGAAAGGTTTAATCGACCTAGATGCAGTGGAGCAGCTGCAATTATTTCTTTCATCCATAAAGAAACCTTTAGAGGATGAAACCAAAACACTCGTTCATGGTGATTTACATATTCGCAATATGCTTGTAAATGAAGATGGCATAGTTTCAGCAGTAATTGATTGGGGCGATACGCATATTGGACACCCGGCGGTCGATTTATCGATTATTTATAGTTTTCTTCCTGCGGAAGGCAGGGAAGCCTTTTTCACAATATATGGTGATGTTCAACCTGAAATTAAAAAGATCGCAAGGTTCAAAGCAATATATACAACCCTCATACTCCTTTTATATGCTGATGATCAAAAGGATGATGAATTAGTAAACGAATGTCGTTCAACATTGCTTTTAGCATTAAACGGATGAACTTTTTGCGAACAGTACCAGTCACTGTTCGCCTATTTCATTTTCACAGGAAATTTGACAATAAATTTACAAATAGAAAATAAAGAGTTAACAAATTTCATATATACTTAGTTTATAAAAAATCAAATCCTAAAGGAGTTGTTATCGATGAGAGATTTCATGATTCGACTCGTTATTTTGATTCCTTGTTGTACACTTCTTTGTCCTTAATAACCACATAGGCTAATGATGCGATTATACTACATTCCACTTTTGTTCCCCCGGATCACTCTTTTCCCCATTAATCAAATATCCTATAAGAAGAAAATACACCATCCACATTCAGATGGTGCCCCTAGTTTCTATTTATGCTCTCTAGGTTATTAGTTGGTCTCGATTTCAATGTTTTTTAATCCATTATTTGAAAAAGAATCCTTGGAATATCACTGTTTTCCATTCTACCGCTAAACAAATGTCTATTTAGGCCATATGCATACACGGGTACATCCTCACCTGTGTGCCCTTTAGTTGTCCAGCCCGTACTGGAATAGTGATTGATGATGTTAATGAGTGTTTGCTTGGTGTCTTCTACGTCCATTTCTAGCGTTGATTGGATGGATTTCAAGTCCTCTTCATGAAGTGGAAAGGGCATATGATGCTTTAATATGGTCATATCTTTTGTATCATGCAATCTTCTAGCAATCACAGAAGGTGTGGAGGTAATGGATTTAATGACACCTGGATTCCATTTATAATTATCATTTCGATCGATGCTCATTCCCCCAGTTGAGTGATCAGCTGTTGCAATGACAATCGTATCCTCACGATCGGAAGCGAACTGAATCGCGGCTTTAAAGGCTGCTTCAAAGTCTTTAACCTCACTCATAGCCCCTACAATATCATTATCATGCCCCGCCCAATCAATTTGACTTCCTTCCACTAAAAGAAAAAAACCATTTGGATTCTGCTTTAAGCGCTGAAGGGCCGCTTTCGTCATTTGGGAAAGGGAAGGAACAGTCGACTCACGATCAATTTGTTTCGGCAGTTCAATCGGTGCAAATAAACCTAGCAGCTGCTCCGTTCTATTCGTGACAAGCTCATGTAAGTTGCTCACATAACCAAAACGATTTTTTACAAACTCTTCGACTATATTTCGGTCATTCCGAACGAAATAGGATGTTCCACCCCCGAGCATCACATCTATTTTCTGTTTGCCTTCTATACGTTCATCGAGATAATCATCAGCAATTTGATCATATTGTTCCCGAGACTCCATATGCGCAGCAAACGCCGCCAATGTTGCGTGATTGATCTGACTTGTTCCTACAAGGCCAGTAGACTTACCACGAAATTTTGCATACTCTAATACTGTCGGAACAATTTGTTTATCAAAATTTAAACCAAGAGCTCCATTATAGGTTTTATACCCCGTCGCTAATGCAGTACCAGCTGCGGCGGAATCCGTAATATTACTTTCACTATCCAATGAATAGGTTGATTGGGTGCCGACAAAGTATTGATCAAATATAGTGGGATTCATGAATCCTTTTTGGGAAGCATGATTGAAGTAGCGAAGGCCGGTGGTATAAGAAAAACCCATACCATCTCCGATTAGAAAGATGACATTTTTCACTTTCCTCGTTCCATTGTATTTTAAAATAGGATGGAATGAATTCAGTTTATACTCATGTTGAAGGACGGTGGAATTTAACAATGTTTAAAAACACCCTTTCTTTTTAACGTAGTAATCAAAACTGAAACCACTTATTCACACTCCTTTTATAACATACAAAAAGAAGATTTTATTAGAAAATACAATAATTTTACAAAAATTATAAAAATTTTTAATATTCATCAGACTTAGAAATTGTAACTATATGTGGTAACATCTTTAGAGTAACTTTTTTGAAGGGTGAGATTTTGATGAATATATTGTGGGATTTCGATGGAACATTATTTGATACCTATCCGGCACTTGTTGAAGGGTTCGTGAACTTGAGTCAAAAAGACCTCGACCGTAGCGAAGTGTTAACATGGCTAAAAATTGATTCCAAAACTGCCTTTAAACACTATGGTATTAGCGAGGAGCAAAGAATAGAATACCAAAAATTACATAACCATTACTCAAAGCTGTACAGCAGGCCATTTGATCACCTAGAGGATGCATTAGCTGCTGGTAAAAACAATATTATTGTGACTCACCGAGATAAGGAATCCACCATTTATCTACTTGAAAAATTCCATTTGGCCACATACTTTAAAGAAATTGTTTCGGTTGAAGAACAAGGATTTACAAGAAAACCTCATCGTTCTTCCTATGAATATGTCCTGAAAAGCCATCATATTGATTTGGTCGTGGGTGACCGCGACTTGGATTTAATTCCTGCAAGAGAATTACAGATCAAAACTGTCGCCTTTCAAAATCGCAACATTGAAGCAGATTTTCATATTGACAGTTATGCGGATTTTATTACGATGGTTTTAAATCAACTTTAAGCAACGGAAAAGATCCCCTTTGTTCATGGCCACAAGGGGATCCAACCTTTTCCTGCTAAAAATTTTGAATTTATTTTTGTTTATTTTTCATTACAGAATGATAATCCATTTTCGTTCATAGCAGACTTAAGTTTCGGTAAAGAAGCAGGCCCCATTCCGTGAAATTGTAAAATTTCCTTTTCGCTATATTTTGCTAGCTCCTGTAAAGAAGTTATCCCATTGTTCTCCAATGCCCGTCTAGCTGGTGCTGACAGCAATGAAAGAAAACCATTTTCAGGTTTGCGCTCCTGCTCACAAGTCGGACAAGTTGGACAATCGCTGCTTTTATAATATTTGTGTCCTTGGTTGCAAGTCCTTAAATTCTTTTCTGAAGTTGCCATTATAAAATGTCTCCATTCCCTATGAATTTAACTAGAATTTCCCGCAAGTTTACCATTTGTTTGCAACCCATTCATATTGAATATCGGGTAAATTTTCTTCATTTTCATGTCCCCTGCCAATGATTTCAAATCCATGCTTTTCATAAAATCGTTGTGCATTCTTATTTATTTCAAACGTGTATAATGTTAATCTTCCACCTGATTGGGCCTTTACTTTTTCTAGTAATGTTTGACCTATACCGATTCCTTGATAGTCTTTATGAATATAAAGTTGGCTTATTTCCCTGTCATTATAGGCAGCCATGCCAACTACTTTTTCATCAATTAACGCTAAATCTATTTGATACTGTTCAAGTAATATATGATTTAAAAAATAGATGTGATTTTCAAAACTATGAATTTCTTTCTGACCGATAGCCTGTTCCTTACTATCTCGCCACATCCTCACTGTTTGTTCAGCATACTTCGGATTATACTGAGTAATAATGATCTTATGCTGCTCCACACCAATACCTCCCATCCGTAAAACTTTCTGCTTAATTAAATTCATTTAGTCAAAATAGACAGGTTCTTGTGGATTATGTAAATGCTTAAAGACCAATTTTATTTGTGATTCCGTGTTTCTGGCAATTGATAATGCCGGTAGTTCTTTTTCAGCAAAAAACTCAACTGCATTTGTTTCTATTCCTTTAGTGGCTTGCCCGCCAGTTATTTCACATTGGATAAACATCTTATAAACGTGATATGGAGAAGGTGGATGTGGATGGCACTTTTTATCAAGTACTCCTAATAATTTTATTGCTCTCACATCAAACCCTGATTCTTCCTTGACTTCTTTAACGGCAACTTCACTTGGAGTTAAGCCAATGTCACCCCAGCCTCCTGGCAATGACCAATTACCATCCGTATTTTCTCTGACCATTAAAATTTTTTGATCCCTAAATACAACAGCCCTAATATCCACTTTCGGTGTTGCATAACCAGTTTCATTTGCAAACAGATCCCTTAAAACCAGTTGATCCATCCCTGTATAGTGCGACAAGATTTCAACGCTTATGTTTCTGATTTGTTCAAATCTCTCCAAATCATAAACATCTTTAGAATACGTTAATCCCGCCTGGGAAATGGATTGCAGTTGTTTTGCCCATTCCAGCCATTTAGGCCCCATTCATCATCACCCCCATTCAATTATACCAAATATTACCTCACACCTTACAAGATCTCAAACAGTTCTAATTCAACATTAACAATACACAATCCTCACAATGAAAATTTATTTATATCTAATAAACATCTATTGACCATTCCAAATATTTGTATTAAAATTGACAACAATCATAAAACAGAAATCAAAATAAGCTATGAAAAGGACATGAATCATTCGTACATTTTCTTACTAGAGAACTGGGTCATTGGCTGGAAGCCCTGAAGAATATGCAAATGGTTTACCACCTTGGAGCTATTATCGGGAAATGGGGAAACCAGAGTATCTTTAATCGGTAAATCCGTTATCTTTTCGAGCAAAAAACATGCTTGATTGTATGTTTTTTGGAATTAGGGTGGTATCACGACCGCACTCGTCCCTTTTGTTGGGATGAGTGCGGTTTTTTTTTTCAAAAAATTATAAGTCACCGTGTTGAAAAGGACATGAATCATTCGTACAATTTCTTACCAGAGAACAGGGTCATCGGCTGGAAGCCCTTAAGAATACGCAAATGATTTACCACCTTGGAGCTATTATGGGGAAATGGGGCAACCCAAAGTATCTTTAATCGGTAAATCCGTTATCTTTTCGAGCAAAAAGCATCCTTGATCGGGTGTTTGTTGGAATTAGGGTGGTATCACGACCGCACTCGTCCCTATCATTGGGATGAGTGCGGTCTTTTTTTATACATTTTTAAAAATCAGGAGGAATTAGCATGTCAAATCAAATGGAAGCTGAAAAAAGAAATCATCGAAAGTTAGGTCAAGAGTTAGAACTGTTCACTTCAATGGAAGAGGCTCCCGGAATGCCTTTTTTCCTACCAAATGGAATGGTGATTCGGAATGAACTCGAAAATCTATGGAGAAAAAAACACCAAAGGGCAGGCTATCAAGAAATTAAAACACCGATTATGATGAAGCAGGAACTATGGGAACAATCGGGACATTGGGATCACTATCATGAAAATATGTACTTCTCCAATGTGGATGAACAAAATTATGCGATTAAACCGATGAATTGTCCTGGGGCTATATTAATTTTCAACTCTAAGCGGAGAAGTTATCGAGAATTGCCAATCCGTTTTGCAGAACTTGGCTTAGTACATCGACATGAACTTTCCGGTTCATTAAATGGACTTTTAAGGGTCCGTTCCTTTACTCAAGACGACGCCCATTTATTTGTTCGACTAGACCAGATTGAATCCGAAATTGATCAGGTTTTAACTTTATTAGATGAGTTCTACTCCCACTTTGGTTTTGAATATAAGGTGGAGCTTTCTACACGACCGGAAGAATACATGGGCTCTGAAGAAATTTGGGATCAAGCAGAGCTAGCGTTGGAATCTGTTTTAAAGGATAAAAAGATAAATTATCAACTAAACCCAGGTGACGGAGCTTTTTATGGTCCGAAGATTGATTTTCATATTTTAGATTCACTTGGACGCAGCTGGCAATGCGGGACTGTCCAATTAGATTTTCAAATGCCGCAAAAATTTAATTGTGCTTATGTCGGTGAAGATAATAAACCTCACTGTCCAGTCATGATTCATCGAGCCATCTTCGGTTCTGTTGAGCGTTTTATGGCCATTTTAATTGAACATTTTGCAGGGGAATTTCCACTTTGGTTGTCACCAGTTCAAGCAAAAATCATCCCTATTTCTGATTCACAGGCAGTTTATGCAAATGACGTGAAATCCCAATTAGAATCAGCAGGAATACGTGTAGAAATTGATTACAGGACAGAGAAAATGGGGTTGAAGATCAGAGAGGCAGAAAAGCAGAAAATCCCATACATGCTTGTTATTGGTGAAAAGGAGGTGGAGAACCAATCCTTGGCATTAAGGAAGCGCAAAGAGGGCAACCTTGGTGTGAAGAGTATTCCTGAAACAATTGAATTGTTTGGGAAGGAAATCAATAGCGGTAGGTAAACAATATCAAAAGCCTAAAAGAATCAGCGTTCTTTTGGGCTTTTCCTTAAAAACATCTCTCAAAATTAGTACATCTTTACAACTATTCGGCTCCATTAGCTCGACGAGGGAAATTGACCTTTGAAGGTAACTGTCTATTAAAGAAACACCTTCGTTAACTTACCAAGAACTATGAGTATGAAATACCTTTAATTTACTCCAGGTCGCCTGCCAATTCTTTTTTGCCATCCGTTCTTCGTATATTTCCACTCGTTCCTTAGTCTCTGTAAAAAAAGCTGTCGGCCTTACCTGTAAATGAACGACATCATAAATTCCACATGGCGCTGTTAGGATCACATTGTCTTTTTCATCCAGTTTTACTCCTAAAGCTGTCGCTGTTTCTGGAAACTTGGATATGGCATCAACCGAGGAAGAATAGGGAGGCATATTGCTTTTAATGTGCATCCTGGCTTCGTTCTTTATTGACCATGGAATGTTGGGAATTAGGGATGTTAGCTTTTTTTCCAGATTCTTTTCTACTAATTCATCCACATTTGTCGGGTCAAAATAGATTACATCAATATCAGGGAGTGGAGTTCTTTCACTGAAATGGTGTAATGTATCCCATATTTTTGAGCGAACAAATCCAGCACATATCCACCAATCAGGTAAATTCAATGATTTTGCTGCTTTTAATATTTCCATCATCCATTGATCTTCATTAATAAGAGCAATAATTTTTTCCTCATTCATCACAATACAATTACTCCTTATCTAATTACCTATTTTGATTATTGTAAAAAAGATCATTTCTACTGCCCTCTACATTCCGGATTAAAAATAATCTTGAATAAAAAACAACAAATAAAAGGAAAAACAACATGGTAATAATATATGTCCAGTCCGTGGTGTGATCGATAATTTTAAAGTCACTCATATTGCCAATTTGACTCTTAAAAAGAGAGACAGTGTTCCAACCCCAATGGCAGCCTATTGTGAACCAAAGGGACCTTGTTACTGCAAAAGGAATGGCATATGTTAACCCCATTAAGAAAAGCATAATCCATTGTGTATAGCCATCATCAATTCTCCAAATGTGATTCAGTACATAAACTACTGAGGAGATGACCACTAATACTGTCATTGATATTTTTTGCGGCAGGTATTTAAAGACATATCCACGCGTTAAAATATCTTCACTTGCCGATGAAAGGAACGTTAGTAAAATCATACCGAGGAGGGGAAGGATAATTTGTTGAATGGAAAAGATGCCTTCAAAGGATATTTCCCCTGTTATTACGGAAACGACCATACTTCCCCCATAAAATAATAGACCCAGTAAATAGCCAGTAAAAAGAGTTTTAGAGGAACCTGTATGTCGTTGCAGCCCAAAGGCCGAAATTCCATTTTCACCAAGCAATTTTGCCACAATATGAGCAATAACAAAAAAGAGGAGAAAGCAGCTCAAAATCAAAACAGGTTGATTACCTAAAACTTCTGACGTATGATATGCAGCAAACAATACTATAAAACCTATTAACGCTTTTAATTTCATATGGATACCCACTTTGTTATTATTAATAGCTGGGTTTAACCCAGAATGTCTTTCGCCACCCAGCCCACAACGCCATCTTTTTTTATCAAGCTATATCCCGTACAGTCATCGTCGATGATAGAGACGATATCTCCTTTATTTACGGAAATTTGCGCGCAGGATACATCTGTTTTTGCCATGAATTGCGTCGTCTCCTTTCTATGAATATATTCATTTTTAACATTACGCATTTGATGCGTTCCTGGGTGCTCACTTAATGTAAAATGCTCGCCTTTTTCAACTGGCACAATTTCATAGAATGGGTATGAAATTGTACCGAACATTTTTGGGTCACTCACAAAATCTTCTTCTACTTTACATAAAGGGTAATCATCAACATATGTGTAGGAATAAGCAGTTTCATTGTTCGTCCTATGAATAATCAAAGCATTTAATTGTCCGGTCTCTTTAACGTTGTTTCCACCGTCAATGGCAATTATTTTTCTCTCATGATGAATAATCGGATTATGTACCAATATATCGGTAGAGTAATTTCCCACGGGCCAGTGCCCAACCACCACATATTTACCGGAACGATGTGATTTTTCTAAAAAGGCTGGCAGAGAAATGGCGGTATCCCGATCGGTTTCTTTCCAAACGTCGATATCGGCTAATCCCGCATGGACAAAAATATACTCATCGGTTTCAATAGCCGTCGGTAATGCTGCCAGCCATTCCATTTCTTTAAAAAAGTGCTTTGTCAGGCATTCCTTGATTTCTTGGATCGTAGTTTCATCGGTTAGTTCCACTCCAATATGTTTCAGCCATTCCAGGAAGATGGAGTTCGGTCTCGCCCGTAGATAGCCCAGTAATTGCGGATTTTCGTTTAAAAGTTCTTCCACTAACGCTTCACAATTTCCTTCAATCACATGAACCTTTGGATTCGTTGCTGCAAGTTCCATCACATAGTTGACAACGCCCCTACTATTGCTGCCTTTTTCACACAGATCTCCATTAATAATTAAGTAATCCTTTTGGCAAAAATGAACTTTTTCTAATAGCGCCTTGAAAAGTTCTAATTCTCCATGGATATCAGAAATGACAATCACTCTTGATTCCTTTGGAATAGATATTTGTTTAATTTTGTGCATTGATATACCCCTTTAATCACCACAACCTCTAACTTGATTGTGACGCTTCTACTAGTTTGGTATTTTCCTCCAACTCATATTATTCATTTTATCTCAGGTGATTGCTTTTAGAAACGTTAAATTAAAAAGGGAGACTTCACTCTGTTTTTTAGTTTTAAATGGAACCCCAGTATGGCAGCCGTGATTCACGATCATTGTCGAACACTTTCATGAAGTTGTTCATAATCTTCTTTAAGAAGGCCATAAATCTCCAAATCAACAATCCCTTTTCCGGACCATAGTGTTGCTTGTCTCAATGTCCCTTCTTTCAAAAATCCATTTTTTAATAAAACCTTCTTTGAATTCACATTTAACGGCATTACCTCTGCCTGAATTCTGTTGACATTTACTTCTTTAAAGAAAAACTCCAACAACAATCTAACTGATTGCGTTGCAATTCCCTTTCCCCAATTGGATTCTGCTAAAAAATAGCCAATGGTGACCATATTTACTTTTTGATTAAAATCCTGTGCTTCTATTATTCCCACTAATTTTTCATTTTCATTATAAAATATTCCCCACTTCACTCTCGTTTTTTTAAGATAATCCCGTTCAAAGTGTCCAATCATTTTTTTCACAGTATCCTTATTGTGCTTAGGGATTATTCCGCAAAATTCAAACACTCGATCATTATTATAAATTTCAAATACCTCTTCTAGATTATTCTCTTCAATTTTATTAAGTGTTATATGATCAGACTTCAAAATAGGGAGGCCATTAAACACAGTTTCTAAGTTCATCTGTTTTCTTTCACCACTTTCACTTTATATTTCTTTTTCAAACATCACCATATCCAATGCCCTGATTCCGTTCTCGTATATGGGTGTTGGATAATTTTTAAAGAAATCCTTTTTAATTTCGGCCATCCTAAAGCCCAGCTTTTGATAAAATGCTAGATTAGCAATACTGGAATTGGCCGTTCCGACAATCATTTGATGTAGCCCCTTAATTTTATATAAATTGATAGACTCTTTAACTACTAATTTTCCTATTCCCTTACCGCGAAATTCTTCGATAATAGCAATATTTTTAAGTTCAACGATTCCGTTAGGGTGAAAAGTAAATAAGACAACTCCTACGGTTTGTCCTTTGTAGAGAATGGCGAACATCTCGCCGTCATTTATGTACTCTATTACGATTTCTTCGCTTTCATCTGCTAAAAGAAGATAGTCTAGAAATGCATTTCTTTTCTCCATTTCAATTTCCTTCAATTGAATTTCATGCATTTGCAGCCCTCCAATATTACATTACTTAATTCAACAATGTCTTCCTGATTTCCTTTAATCAAACTAAGATGGCGAACAGTGCCTGTCACTGTTCGCCATCCGTTTAGGCCGTGAATATTTTGGTACCATAATTTACTTTATAACACTTCCTTTAGGGATGTGGACAATCACATGCCTTTCTTCAAAATAAAATGGAGTAAGGATGGTGATTGAAATGGCATGTTCGATCAATATTAGCCAATTTAAGGTACAAGCACTTTCTAATAATGCTAACATTAATTTTGGTGCAGCCACTCATAACAGCCATACTGCCAATAGTTCCATAATCGGCGGGAATTTTAATTTTGGCGATGGTTGCTTAAACACATTCACAAATAGTAATCGAGGTAAAATAACAGTTTCAAATGAAAACTCAGCTCAAGATTCCTAGGTAAAGAAGCATGTTAAGTAGGAGTTTACCTAAGAAAGATATCTACTTTCAATAAAAATTTTAGCATGATTCCAAGAGCATAGACAAAAAAAGGACGCCAGCCCCAATTTGGGAAAGGCACCCTTGTACATTTCAATTATTAAAAACCTCTGTTGTGGTTCGAGCGAGGATTACCTGGATTATCGGAAGTGAGCGGAGAATTTGTCGGATCATTTGGTGTTAAAGTTCCGCCTGTTAGACTCTGATTTACATCTGTATCCAAATAGTCATCCCCAACACGGTTTTCACGGCGTTCAACAACGACAATGATTTTCCCTTCATTGACAAGTCCTTCATAACGGTCAGCATCTTCTTCAGGAAGGCCCATTCCAATTAAAGCTCCTGCCAATCCACCTGCCCCTGCTCCGACAGCAACACCAGTCAATGTTGCTGCTATTGGTCCCGCTGCTACAAGCGGCCCGATGCCAGGTATTGCAAGAGCACCTACTCCTGCCAACAGACCGACAAGGCCGCCAAGTGCGCCGCCTGTCGCTGCTCCCGCAACAAGACCTTCTTCAGTCTTTGTACCAGTAACATCATTAATTTGGTTTACCTCTTCTTTGTTTTTCCCAATTACCGAAATATCCTCAGCAGCATACCCCTGCCGTTTTAAGTCTTGAACAGCAACGATTGCCTCATTTTCAGTATCGTAAACTCCCACTAGGTGCTTTTCATGTTTATACATTTAAATTCCTCCTTTGGACGATAAGTTAATATACTAACTACCCGCACTAAGAGGGAATTAAACATTTATTTTACTACAAACACCCTCAGAACGATCAGGGATACTTTTATTATTGCAAGGATTTTAAAACATATCCTAGCAGTCTAAATATCTATGAAGCTCCCAAAGAATACAAAAGTTTTTATTCAAAAATACAAATCAATGGAAAGGAAATGTACTTAGTCTTGAGCAAAGATCCTTCTGGGAAAAATCGTACCTACCTACTGAGTATATTACCTCTCCATTCCCTATAGCTGCTCACTTAAAGGATGCATAAATGAAGGAAAAAGCAAATGGTCTGACTTTATATATTTCTTTTGGTGTTCCCATGTCTCCTGATCCTACTGAATTTGAAAGTAAAGATTAATTTGAAGATACGCAAATAAATAGACCGAAGGAACATGGTCCGGTCTATTTACTGGCTTCTAAAAAGGTAGAAAAATCCTTATCCATTAAACCTCCCCATCAAGATAGTATTATAGTAATTCCCGTCTGAAAGAACTTTGTCCCTTTTTAAAATACCCTCCACTTCAAAACCATATTTTTGATAAAGCTTTATTGCTTTGTCATTGGTTTCAAGGACATTCAACGTTATTTTTTTAATGCCATTTGCTTCTGCCCATTGAATGGATTCTTTTAAAAGGTTTTGTCCTATACGATATCCCCAAAACTCTTTTAATACACATACCCCAAATTCTACTTTATGAGAAGTTCGTTTCAACTTATTCCCTTCACATCTTGAAAAACCTATAATTCTTCCATTTATCTCGGCGACCAAAAATAGGTTATTCATACTTTCTGTATCAACTTTAATGATCTGTTTAAAACCTGTTTCGTCTATGTACGCCTCGCCTTTTTCTCTATCCAGATTTTCTGTTTCGCCATCAATCTGCACCCTTAGTTCCGATAAATTTTTCGCATCCTTTTCTACGGCAGACCTAACAGAATAACGTAAATCATGTATAAAAAATTCTTTTGGATTAAATCTCATTACCATTCACTCCTATCATTTCTTTCTAACTGTTAATTTATTTAGGCTTACTTAATTAGTTTGCTTAAAAATGAGCGATTTTTCCAGAAGCAGTTCTCTTACTCTAACAAAAAATAACCCTAAACAAAAAAATTTAATGCTAACCATCAAATGTAATGATTGTAAACGGAGGCACATTCTCGATGTCAAATGGATTGCTAGAAAATGATTTATTAGGAAAAAGAGCAGTGGTTATTGGCGGCAGTATTGCCGGTATGCTGGCAGCTCGAGTACTATCCGATTTCTTCGAAGAAGTAATGCAACATTAAAAGCTTTTCTTTTTCAACCGAGGAGTTAAACGGTGAAGGTCAAGACCACTATGCCCTTCACGAAAAAGCAACTAAATTAAGAAGCTTCCGAATGTCGGAAGCTTCTTTTATGATAAATCGCGAGATTCCATTAACCCGGAAATAGGTCAGATGATAGATATCGCTCTCCTGTATCCGGAGCCAAACATAGAACCCTTGCTGAAGATGGAAGGCCTTTAGCAATTTCAACAGCAAAATGGGCAGTGGATGCTCCCGATGCCCCGACAAAGATTCCTTCTTCCGCGGCAAGTCGGCGCGCCATAACTTCAGCATCTTCATCTTTAATGAGCAGGATTTCATCGAAAATGTCGCGGTTTAAGATTTTCGGTATAAACCCTGGACCTGTTCCGGGGATTTTATGAGGCCCTGGTTGACCACCTGATATGACCGGTGATCCGAATGGCTCGACCACATATATTTTTAAGTTCGGAATCGATTTCTTTAATTCTTCTCCTACACCGGTAACGGTACCGCCAGTTCCTGCCGTTACCACTAAAACATCCAACTTTCCTTCAAAAGCTTCCAATATCTCGACAGCAGTCGTTCCACGGTGGGCATCAGCATTTGCCGGATTCTCAAACTGCATGGGAATAAAACTGTCAGGAAGCTCACTTGCCAAACGGTTGGCCTCATCAATCGCTCCTTGCATCCGCAATTTTCCTGGAGTTAAATAAACTTCTGCTCCATAAGCCTTTAAGATTTTCACGCGCTCTTGAGTGGCATTGTCAGGCATGGTAATAATACAGCGATAGCCTTTCACGGCAGCTACCATGGCAATACCAATCCCCGTATTTCCAGATGTCGGTTCAATAATGGTACTTTTTCCAGGAATCAATTTCCCTGTTTCCTCCGCCCGCTCAATCATTTTCATCGCTGCACGGTCCTTCACACTGCCCCCAGGGTTAAAGGATTCAAGTTTTATGTATACTTCAGCACCAGATCGGTCTGGTATTTTATTAAGTTTGACAGTTGGGGTATTCCCTATTAAATCAAGAATGGAGTTATATAGTTTCATTTTCTTCACCTTTCAAGATCATTTTTACATGCATTCTTTTATTATCCAACCTTTAAGTAGAAAAATGCTCCTCTCAAAGGATAACATCTATTTTTGCTATAAAACAGAAGTAGGGATGCCTGAGTGAACCCACTCAGTATCCCTTCGCTCTTTGTTAATTAATGAATTGGGTATCGATTAATGCTTTAAAATCTGGCTTATCTTTTATAAATTTTAGTTCAATAGATGAATTTGCAAATTGTTGAATCACGTCTTGGTTTACCTCTTCAGTAAAGCGAATGTGTGTCCAAGCCGTATCCATTACGTCTTGGTCAAGTCCTTGCTTTGTAATCTCTTTAATGCTTTGAACAGTAATTTTCTTTGCTTCATCAGGGTTTTTATTGATAAAATCAATCGCTTCATTCTGTGCCTTCACAATTTTCGCAATTACTTCTTTGTCAGCTTTAATTTTCTTGCCACTTGCAACTAAAATTGTATTCGGTAATGTTTTACCGTAAGAAATTTTGGAGCTGTCGACAATAATTTTCGCGCCGGCCTCTTTTACTAATTGAGATGCCCATGGCTCTGGTACAGCGGCTAAATCAACTTTACCAGATTCAAACATACTTGCATATTGGGCAGGATTTCCGGTTACATGCTTCAATGTTCCCCCAATTCTAGCCGATGAAATGCCGTAGTCTTGCAGGAATGTTTCCATTTGGACATCATGTGTGCATCCGACACCAGGTGTGATAAACGATTTACCAGTGAAATCCTCAACAGAATTGATTCCACTTTGTTTACTTGCAACAATTGCTGTACCGCCTGATGATGCGCCTGCAATAATTTTAACATCTGCACCGTTTGTGAAGTTGTTCATAACTGGTCCAGGACCCACCAAACCGGCATCAATATCACCTGTTTTTAGTGCGGTCATAAAGGCGCCGCCATCCGGAAACGTTTTGTACTCAACTTTCACGTTTTTCCCTAATTCCTTTTCATAATACCCTTTTTCTCTCGCTACCATTGCAGGTGCATGATCGATATTTGGAAAATACCCAATCACGACTTTTTCAGAGCCCGTACTGCCGCTCGATTCGCTTGAACCGCAGCCAGCTAATAATCCCATACTAAGTAAAAATGACATACCGATGATTTTTGTCTTTTTATTCATCTTATTACTCCCCCTTATTTACTTGTTTCTAATCCCCAACGGCGAATGACATTCTGTTCGATTCGTTGGAAGAAAGTAATGTCCACAATCGTGCCAATGACACCGATAATAATCATAATACCGATGACCATACTCATATTTCCAAAATCGGATGCGTACTTAAGCGTATAACCCAACCCGGGCCCGGTACTCAAAATTTCTCCAGCCATCAGCGCGCGCCAGGCGAATGCCCAGCCCAGTCTAATCCCGGTAACAGCATATGGAACGGAAGCAGGAAGAATAACTTTTGCAAACAGATCGATTCCTCCTGATCCCATCGTTTGTGCAGCCCTGATATATAGAGGCGGTACATTCTTAATCCCAATCCTCATATTGATGGTAATGACTAGTGTAGCCCCAAGAATCACGATAAAAATAACAGAGCTTTCATTTAGACCAAACCACATAATGGCGATTGGCAGCCAGACAATACTTGGTACACTCTGCAGCGCTAAGATCAAGGTACCTAATGTTTCATCAGCTGTCTTATTTTTTGCTAACAGGATTCCTAAACAGAAGCCGATTATGATGGAAATAAGCAACCCAATGGCTAATCTTCGAAAACTTGCAACAATATCGTAAATGAGGGTTTTATCTTCAAAACCTGTACCTAGTGCTTTCACTACGTCAGTCGGTGCAGGCATAAGGGCCGGCGAAACATTCAATATCTTAACAGCAGCCTGCCAAATGATGAGTAAAAGGGCAAAGAAAATAATTCGTTTAATTGTTCGCTGCATAAGCTAGTTCCTCTTTTATCACTTTATCAATCTCTATTTTTAATAAGCCATTGATTTTTTCTTCTAAATTAGCCACTGCTTGGGGATGCGCACCACGCGGTCTTGGAATTTTCACATGGATATCTTCAAGTACAACACCTGGTCTCGTTCCCATGACAATAATTCTGTCTGATAGTTTGATAGACTCACTAATACTATGAGTGACAAAAAGAATTGTCTTTTTTGTATCTAACCAAATTTTCTCTAATTCATAATGAAGTCTTGAACGTGTCTGTTCATCAAGAGCACCAAACGGTTCATCCATTAGTAATACCTTGGGATTCATTGAGAGCGCTCTGGCAATGGAGACCCGTTGCTGCATTCCGCCAGATAGCTCATGCGGGGAATGTTTTGTATAGTTGCTTAGCTGGACCATTTGCAAATACTGATGGGCCACTTCCCTTGCATCATTTTTCTTCATTTCCTTGCGAAGCGGGAACATCACATTTTCTTCGACCGTCATCCAAGGAAATAAAGCTGCCTCTTGAAAAACCATCCCCCGGTCTTTCCCCGGTTTTTTGATTGGATTCCCATTGAGCAAAATCTCACCGCTCGTTGGCTTCGTTAATCCAGCAACAATCGATAACAAGGTGGATTTCCCACAACCTGAAGGTCCAAGAATCGAGACAAACTCCCCTTCTTTAATATCGAGATTTATATTCGTAAGAACATTACTAGTAACATTGTGATTAATAAATTGTTTGTTAATGTTATTTATTTGAAGAAACAAATAATCACCCACTTTACCTATAATTCACATTAATTTAATCGGATTAATACATATAATTATATATTTTCAAAAACTAAAGTCAACAAATTTTCAGAAAGTTTTATGCAATAAGGTTTTTTTATAAAAATATGTGAATGACGTATGTGTTAGCGTCTTTTTGTCATTTTTACATATATTAGAAAGGAAAGTACTAACTATTTAAAAGAAGGTGTTTACTAATCACAAAAATTCAAGATGTTTCCAATGTCCTCTCTCGGATGGATCATACTTTAGCACATAAATGGCTGGAAAACGATGTGATCAAAAAGAATCTAGCTATTAGTTACGATTATTGGTTAGAAGATACGGGTATACCCATGACATTGGAGGAATTTATCAACCAATATCTTGAAAATGCTCAATATCTCGGCGGGATATTTTCACCATATTTAAACATAAATGACCACGGTTATTAATCAACGTGGTTTTTTAGGCTTTTTTTGAGTGTGTGATGAAATCTTTGGGCAAAGTGCGACATACTCGTCTTTACGACTTGATGAAGACCATTTTGTTGACATTCGATCAGAGTTTTGGATTTCATTGACTTTATGAAGGCCATTTTGCTGGCATTCAACCAGAGTTTTGGTCTTCATTAACTTGATGAAGACCATTTTGCTGGCATTCGACCAGAGTTTTGGTCTTCATTAGCTTGCTGAAGGAGGTTACGGCACATTCCCCACCGCTTACGACATATTTTCAGCTGTTTATTACATATTTTGTGGAGCTTACGACATAAATCGGAACACTTACAACCAAATTTTAGATACTTACGACATTTACTGGAATTAAATTGGAAGTTTGATGAAATTCAGTATTTCACGTCGCACTTTCATCCAAATGCGCATTAATTGCATAAATAAAAAAAGGTGCCCGCTCCAGTTTCCAATTGATTGCAGCTGGAGTAGGCGCCTTTACCTATACTTTCACAAGCTTTGAATCCCTATTACCTCAACTATATAGTTCAGCAGCTTCATTAAAAATGGACGTATACGCATAAGCTCCTTTTTCATAAAAATAGGTCACCTATGGATCCATATCCTATTCAGTGACCATGCAAAACGATTTTGTTTTTATCAACTATCCTTCGAATATCATGAAAGTCATTTTACGAACAAAGTTTATTTAAAAATTGTAATGTACGTTCGTGCTGGGTATGTTCAAAAATTTGCTGTGGAGTACCCTCTTCGACAATGATCCCTTTATCAATAAAGACGACTTTATCCGCTGCTTCACGGGCAAAGTTCATTTCATGAGTGACCACAACCATGGTCATTCCTTCTTTCGCCAGTTCTTTCATCACCTTTAGAACTTCTCCTACTAATTCAGGATCTAACGCGGAAGTAGGTTCGTCAAAAAGCAGGACTTCTGGTTCCATTGCCATCGCCCGAGCAATTCCGACACGCTGCTGTTGCCCTCCAGATAGCTGGAATGGGTAATGGTTTGCACGTTCCTTTAAACCAACTTTGTCTAATAAGTTAAGAGCTTTAGCACGTGCCAGTTCCTTGCCCTGCTTACGAATGATCACAAGACCTTCCATGACATTTTCGAGTGCGGTCATATGAGGGAACAAATTATAACCCTGGAAGACCATTCCCGTTTGTTGACGGAACTTGATGACAGTATCCTTTGGAATTTGCTTTTTATCCTGAAATTCCAAGGAAAAATTACCGAGCTTGATCATTCCTTTTGTAGGTACTTCTAACAAATTCAAACAGCGTAACAAGGTTGTTTTCCCTGATCCTGAAGGGCCAATAATACATACTGTATTACCTTCCTCTATTCTCAAATCGATCCCTTTTAGTACCTCAATTTGTCCAAACTGCTTATGCAGATTATTGATCTCAATCATGTGTGTACCTCCTTAACCTGAAACATAACGATCTAGCCGCTTTTCCATACGCCCTTGTGCGCTTGAAAGAACTGTACTAAACATCAAATAAATTAATGCTGCGACACAATATAGAACTAAAGGCTCGTATGTTGTCGCAGTAATTTGCTGCGCTACCCTAAACATCTCGGTAACGGTAATGGTGGCTGCTAATGATGTGTCCTTTACTAAGCTGATAAAACTATTCGACAGAGGGGGAATAGAGACCCTGGTTGCTTGTGGAAGAATAATTCTCCTCAATGCTTGACGATAGCTCATCCCGATTGAATAGCCTGCCTCCCATTGACCTTTAGGAATTGATTGGATCGCTGCTCGAATAATCTCTGAATTATAAGCACCAACACTAATCGTAAAACCGATAATAGCTGATGGCAACGGTCCAATCGTAACCCCAATACTTGGAAGACCATAGAAAATAATAAACAATTGAACAAGCAGCGGCGTTCCCCTAACCACCCATACATAAAACCTTGCAATGGCATCAAGAACCTTAACTCCCGAGATTCTTGCCATTGCTGTAAGCAAGGCAAGTGCGAGCCCAAGGAAAAAAGAAATCAATGTCAATGGGACGGTAAAAACAATCCCTGCTTTTAACATCGGAATAAACGAACTAACAATGATGTCGATGATTCGCTGCATTCTTTCATCAGTAGCCATTAGAACACCCCTTATTTTGAAACATCCGTTTCAAAGTATTTTTGTGAGATGCTTAAATATGTTCCATCATTCTTCATAGCAGCAAGTGCTTTATTTATTGCCTCGACCAATTCTTTATTCTCTTTCCTTAGCATAATCCCCATTTTCGTGGGTTCATCAAGCTCTGCTGCAACTTTAAGAGGAGAATCAGGCTGTTGCTTTTTGTAATCAAGATAAGACAATCCATCGTTAATCGTCGCATCTACACGTTTTGAAACTAATAAATCTATAGCTTGATTAAATCCTTCGACACCCACAACCTCAGCACCGTTGGATTCAGCCATCTCTTTAAACATACTAGTCATTGACTGAGCTGACTTTTTCCCCTTCAAATCTGCAAATGATTTTATCGTGTCATCGTCTTTTCGAACAATTAAGTATGGTTTGGACACATTAGTTGGCTCTGAAAAATCGTATTTTTCCTGTCGGTCAGGACGAATGCCTACTTGGCATGCAATGATGTCAAATCGCTTCGCATCAAGTCCTGCAAAAATTCCGTCCCATGGAGTTTCAACAAATTCTGCTTTCACACCAAGCCTTTTTGCTACTTCTTCAGCGATTTCGATATCAAAACCAGTCAATTTTCCTGAAGCATCATGGTAGCTAAACGGTGCATAGGTTCCTTCCGTACCGATTTTAATTGTTCCATCTGCCTGAACTTTTTCTAGCAGAGTCTTAATCTCAGCCGTCTTTTCGGGTTTGGTCGTTGTTTGATCTTGCGTGCTTCCACATGCAGTTAACGCAATCGAAGCAAGTAACGACAGAGCAATAAGTTTAAATCTCATTTTCATAAAAAATATCCCCCTTTAATTTTGAAAAGAATTTGATCTAGAATAGGAATTTATTAATCCGTGTTCATTAAACTAAATGATATTTGTCTAGTTTCCTGTATAACGTAGAGAGACTAATCTGTAATTCTTGTGAAATTTTTTCTTTATCATTTCGATAGGGTTCAGCAAAATAAAAGGTTTGTAGAATATTTTTTTCATATTCTGAAATCATTTGTTCCAAACTTAATCCCCTTGTAAAACCGGTGAAATTCTCCTGTTTAGTAAGATATTCCGGTAAATCGTGATATTCAATTGTATCTGATTCAGCTAAATTAACCATATATTCCACAGCATTTTCCAGTTGTCTAATGTTTCCTGGCCAATCATATTGAGTTAACCATTGCTCTGCTAGTGGATCTAGCTGCAAATCGTGTCTGCCCAAAAGTCTGCAATGCTTCCTAATAAAATAGTTAAGAAATAACACAATGTCATCACTGCGTTCCCTTAATGGTTTCGTATATAGCGGTATCACATTGAGCCGGTAATACAAATCCTCTCGAAATCCGCCATTTTCCACCATATCCTCTAAATTTCTATGGGTAGCTGCAATCACTCTTACATTGATAGGAATACCTTTTTTTCCACCGATTCGTTCAATTGATCTTTCCTGTAAAACTCTTAATAATTTTGGTTGTAACGATAATGGCATATCACCTATTTCGTCTAGAAATATTGTCCCATTATGCGCATATTCAAATTTCCCAATATTCCCCTCGCGCCTTGAGCCTGTAAAAGCACCTCCCTCATAACCAAACAACTCGCTTTCCAACAGATTTTCAGGTATGGCTGCACAATTTATTGCCACAAAAGGATATTTCACGCGGCTACCTTCATAATGAATAGCTTGTGCCAGTAATTCTTTCCCTGTCCCACTTTCACCTCTGATCAGAACAGTTGAGGGACTATTGGTAATGCGTCTGGCCTTTTTAATTAAATCTTGTAATCCTGAATATTGACCGATAATATTCTCGAATGAAATTTTCTTTTCTGAGACCGGGAAATCCACATGAACTTTACATTCTGATTCTCGGTTATAATCTAGCACTATCAATTTATTTTCTAGCAGAGAACTCATATTTTGTAAAAACTTGATCAGCATCTCAGAGTTTCTCATCATCCTTTCTTTCTGTTCGGAGGAAAAACCCGTGATGCCAATAACCCCTATAGGTCTATTCCGGATCATAATGGGAAAACCTAAGGTTGCCGAAATCTTACACTGCGAGAAAAATTTACAACTCATACACTGTGACTCATTTTTAATAACATCATGAATCATAGCGGGTTTCCCCGTTTCCATAATCATTCTTAATAAGGAGCCATCCGGTGCAGGCTCCCCCACCCGGTTTCGATATGCCCCAGTTCCACTAATTCTCACGCCTTTTTCATTAAGTATTGTTACATCAAATCGAAGTACCTCCATAATATTTTCTGAGAATGTTTGGACAAATTCTTGAATAGTAGAAAATTGTGTCATACTGCCCCCCCATTTCAACATTTAGGTTGGCCTAATTCCGTTATTACACTTCATAACGACCAATTTAATTATTGAAAATATTCAAATTTATCTATATTTACTTATTATTCAGATAATTATTTTCACTCCTTTCCTATGCTTTACACAAAAAATTAACTGCCCCCTCAATTTGACGTAAGCATTTTTCCAAAATGGAACGGGGGCACCCAATATTCATTCGCATAAAACCTTCGCCGTCTACTCCAAAAATGTATCCTTCATTCATAGCAACTCCGGCTTTGTTTAGCATAAACTCATCAAGTTCTTTTGGTTTAAGCCCTAATTCACGACAATCCAACCACACTAAAAACGTACTTTCCGGCCTAATTACTTTTATATGTGGAATGTTCTCTTGAAAGTAATGAATAACAAAATCTACGTTTCCTTGTAAATAATCGATCAGCTGCTCTAACCATTCTTCACCGTATCGGTAGGCACTCTCAGCTGCTATTATTCCGAATGCATTGGGAGAGCTAATACACTGATTGTTTATAGACTGGTTAAAAATATCACGAATTTCTTCGCTCGGAATAATGTTGCAAGAAGTTTGTAAACCCGCTATATTGAATGTTTTGCTGGGTGCTATACAAGTTATAGAATGATTGGCAAATTCTTCGGATATAGAGGCAAATGGCAAATGTTTGTATCCTCTATATACAAGATCGCAATGAATTTCGTCTGAAATGACTAAAATGTTGTTTTTGATGCAAATCTCTCCCAGCATCGTTAACTCTTCTAGACTCCAAACTCTTCCCACCGGATTGTGCGGATTGCAAAGTACTAAGATTTTAACAGTGGAATCTATTTTTGCTTCCAAATCATCAAAATCTAGCGAATATCGGCTATTTTTTAATTTGAGCGGGTTTGTTACCACTTCTCTTCCAAGCGACTTGATGATTTGGGAGAACGGATGATAAACGGGAGTTTGGATTATAACTTTATCTCCTTGCTGTGTGAATGAATTGATACTCAAGGAAAGTGCCGAGAGTATACCTGGACTGGGAGCAATCCATTTTTTATCAATCTGCCAATGATGTCTTCTATTTACCCAATCAACAATAGCCTCATAAAATGAATCAGGTCTGCTTGTATAGCCAAATATGCCGTGCTTCACTCTTCGATTTAAAGCTTCTATGACAGGAGGAGGCGATTTAAAATCCATATCTGCTATCCACATTGGAATCGCATCATTTACACCAAAGCGTTTTTGAAGATCATCCCACTTTTCACATGCAGTATTGGCACGGTTTATAACCTGGTCGAAATCATACATTATCTCCGTAACCTCCATTTATACTATTTTTACCCGCTTTCCTCCTCATCTGCTATTTAATGCTATTTCAAGGTCCTTCCAAATATCTTCAACATCTTCGATCCCAACTGAAAAACGAACAAGTCCATCGTCTAGACCTGCTTTTTCTCTTTCCTCATTCGGTATTATAGCGTGTGTCATCGAAGCGGGATGTTGTATAAGTGTCCCTACGTCCCCCAAGGAAACAGCTAAAGTAATCAGTTCCACAGAGTTCATCAGTTTCACACCGGCTTCGTACCCTCCCTTTAAGACAAAAGAAATCATGGCGCCGGGACCTTTCATTTGTTTCTCCATAATCTCGTTATCTTCGAAACTCGCTAAACCTGGAAAATAAACCCTTTCAATTTCGCTATGTTTTTCCAGCCGTTCCGCCAATATTTTTGCGTTTTCCTGCGAGCGATCCATACGAATATGTAATGTACGGATTCCTTGATAAAGAAGCCAGGCATCCATTGGGGAAAGTGTTGCGCCCATATTCTTCTGCACTTCTTTTCTCATCGGATCAATAATTCCTTTTCTGGAGATCACGAGTCCACCGATCAGATATCCATGACCGGATAAATATTTGGTTGCACTGTGGACAACAATATCAATTCCGCAAAGAATCGGATTTTGCAAATATGGGGATAAAAATGTATTATCGACTATCGTCAATGCTCCACTTTTTTGGGCAGCCGCTGCGACACTCTTCATATCCACTAAGGAAAGTGTCGGATTGGAAGGGGTTTCAAAATAGACTACTTTTGTTCGATCAGTCATGTGCGGTTCTAGCTCTTCCCCTGTTTTAAACGGGACAAAGGTAACATCAATTCCAAATTTCTTTACCGTTGTAGTTAGAAATGCATGTGTCGCCCCGTACAACGCGGTATGTGCCACAACATGATCTCCTGCTTGTAAAACTCCCAGCAGACATCCCGTTATGGCAGCCATTCCGGATGAGAACGCCAAACAACTTTCACCAAATTCCATCTCCGCTACCTTTTCTTCTAGCTCACGTGCATTTGGGTTTCCTAGGCGTGAATACATAAATCCCGGGTCTTCACCCGCGAAGCGTTTTGCTCCTATTTCCGCATTATCAAAAACAAACGTTGACGTCATATAAACAGGGGAGATGTGTGAGCCATGCGCCGGATCTTTCTTTACTTTTACTAGCTTCGATGAATAGTTCATTATTATTACCTCCTTGCTGGAAGATACAGACCGCGATTTCTCCTCGGTTTGCGACTAGTACTTTTTGGAAACGTTTTGTTGCTTTCACCCACTGTTCCTCTTATTCTTTCACTGTAAGATTCCTGGATATTTGGAAGCGGCGCCGAAATCCTTTTGGTTTGGCGCCCTTCCAATTAACTACAAGTAAAGGATTTTCTATTCTAATTTTCCGCTTACCTCTACGACTTGATTAAGAAATTGTTCAACCTCTTCCTGGCTTTTTCCGAATTTACTTACAAAGCGATTCAGTTCCTTTCCATCTTGAAAAGCAATAAAACTTGGGATTCCGTAAACATCTAACTCATTTAATAGCTCCGGAAAATCATCTCGATTTACTGCGATCATATCAACTTTTTCTTTATATACTTCCTCCAAAGTTGGCAGGAATAAATCAGTATGCTGACAGTCTGGGCAATATTCAGCAAAAAATTTAGCCATAACTGGTTTTGTTGATAAAATCGCCTCATCAAACTCTTGTTTTGTTTTAATCTCTCTCATTATTAAAACCCTCCCTATATTTTGTTCTCAATGATAGATTGATTGGTTCCACTACATAATTCACTTGCATCAAGATATCTTTCACAATCCAGAGCAGCCATACAACCACTTCCTGCAGCCGTAATGGCTTGGCGGTATTTATGATCTTGCACATCCCCGCAGGCAAATACACCGGGAATATTTGTATGGGTAGTACCAGGATTCACGATGATATATCCCATATCGTCCGTTTTGATTTGATTGTCTAAAAATGCTGTGTTCGGTTTATGCCCGATTGCAATGAAAATACCATCAGATTCCAAAATTTCTTGTTTTCCAGTTTTGCTGTTTGTTACTCTCAAGCCAGCAACATGTCGCTCTCCTGCCATCACTTCTTCAGGAATGTAATTTAAACTCCAAGTAATTTTAGGATTGTTTTTGGCACGATCTTGCATAATTTTGGAAGCGCGAAGCTCCTCTCTACGGTGAACGACGCGCACCTCCGAAGCAAACTTCGTTAAAAAATTGGCTTCTTCCATGGCTGAATCTCCACCGCCGACAACGATAATTTTCTTTCCTCTAAAGAAAAATCCATCACATGTTGCACAGGTGCTTACCCCACGGCCAAGATTTTCCCTTTCCCCTGGAATATCCAAAAGTTTCGCAGAAGCTCCCGTTGAAATAATTAACGATTGCGTTTTGAGCTCCCCTATTCCTTCCACCGTTAAGGTAAAAGGGTTATTGGAAAAGTCGACTTTTTTAACCCATCCTCTTTTAAACTTTGCTCCAAAAGACTCAGCTTGTTTTCGCATATTCTGCATCAACTCTCGACCCATAATCCCTTCAGGAAAACCAGGAAAATTCTCAACATCTGTAGTCAATGTCAATTGACCCCCTGGTTCAGGCCCTTCAATGACTAAAGGACTTATGTTTGCACGTGCTAAATAGATTGCTGCTGTTAACCCAGCAGGGCCAGTCCCTAGAATAATGGCTTTATACATCACTTACCCCCTTATCACTTAGTTATGAATATTAACTTGCAATATTCATGCCAATAATTAATTCCTTGTAAAATCACTATTTTTTCAGCCATTTATAGGTTAATCAGTCCTATTTTCTATCAAGTTTGCGAAAAATTTTTTCAAGATTAAGAAAATTAATCACAAAGGGGCTTCTTTAATAATTGTCTTGCTTCCATTGTTTAGACCGCTTTAGTTGCCGGTTCAACATTCTCAAGTTTCTCTGGCTTTAACTTTTTAATTGCAAATCCAGTGAAGCCATAAATTAAATCAAATAATGGTACAAAGAAGGCGAGAAAGACATATGGGAAATATGCATATGGTGATACTGCCAACATCTGTGAGCAATAGATGGCGTTGGAATTCCATGGGATAACCGGTGCGCCCATCGTCCCAACATCCTCGATATTACGTGAAAGATTTTCTGGTGCCAAATTATTATTTTTAAAGACATTTCTCATAAGTGAACCCGCTACAATCGCAGTTAATAACATTGATGAGCCAACCATATTTGTGATTAATGCGATCAACATCGTCGCTAGTGTTATTTTAAATACAGATCCGTGGGTTCGTTTGACTAATGGCTCTACTAAAGTGCCTAGAATGCCGGATTGTTCTAGCATGCCCGTAACACACATGGCTAGTAGGACAACAAGGAATGAGCTCATTAAACTGTAGAGTCCGCCTCTGCTCAGGATGGTATCAACTAACTCACTACCAGATTTAACCGTAAATCCATTGGTCATGAAGTCAAACATTTTGGCTAAACCAAAACCTTGAGTAAAAACAGCAACGGCAAGGCCGCTAAACACACCCATTAACAGCGAAACAATTGATGGGATGCCTTTCACAAGCATCACCAGTACAATTAGGAGAGGAATCAATGAAATCCAGGATAAATCGAAATGCTTTGATATTGCGCTTGTTATTTCTTGAATCTGCTGCATATTCGATCCTTCTTTTCCATACTTTAAACCTAAAATGATAAATATTATTGCTGTTAGAAAATACGCTGGGACAGTTGACCATAACATATGTTTAACGTGTGACATTACTTTAGAACCAGCAACAGTGGCTGCTAAAATGGTACTATCAGACAGTGGTGACAACTTATCACCGAAGAAGGAACCACAAATGATGGCGCCTGCTGTCATTGCCTGGGGAAGGCCAAGTGCGTTACCAACTGTCATTAAGGCTAAACCAACGGTACCCAAAGTCCCCCACGAGGTACCGGTTGCAAGAGATGTTGCTGATGTAAGGAGCAAGGCAGTGATTAAAAAGTATTGCGGCGAAATTATTTCTAACCCCCAATACATAACATAAGGGATTGTGCCAGAAGCCATCCAGGTAGCGATCATCACGCCAACTACTAAAATAATCGTATTCGGTTCAAAAGACTGTTTTCCCATTTCCCAAGCCATATTTTGAACCTCATTATATTTGTATCCCAGTTTCATCACTAGCAGGCTCACAACAATCCATAACAACAAGAACATTAATTCCAGGGATGCACCGAAACCAAGTGTTCCCGCAAGCAGTAAGCCAAAAAATAGTAGGACAGAAAACATTGCATAATTAAATGACACCGGAAATTTATAGGACTTTTCTTCCCATTCAGCAGCAATTGCATTTCCTTGTCTATTAGGTTTATTCCCCATATATAAAACCTCACAATTTAATTTGTTTTAAAAACCAGACTTGTCATAGTTTACCTTAATCTGTTTTAATGCACGTTCTAGTAAGGACCTTGTACAAGCAATGTTTACTCTTACAAAATGCCCACTATCTTTTCCATAGGACTCCCCAGCATTCACCCTGATTCCGGAATCTTCAAAAAATTTGGTCAAGCCTTCACTATTTAAACCTAACTCTTCACAGTCGACCCATAATAAATAGGAACAATCAGGATACTGAACTTTTAACTTTGGTAGATGTTTGTTGATATATTCAATAGAAAAATCAATATTGCTTTGTAAATAGTCATTTAATTCCATCACATAATAATCGCACTCATTATAGGCAGTTATTAAAGCCTCAACCCCTAAATAGTTATAATCAAAATGATACTTTTTATAGATATCATCAAAGGCTTTCTTTAAATTTCTGTTTTTTACAATCACATAAGCACTAAAGAAAGATGCTAAATTAAAGGTTTTGCTTGGAGAGTTCATTACCACAACATTTTGATCTTCTTCCTCACAAATTTCTAAAAAGGAGTGAAAAGGCAGCCCCTTGTGAATCATATCGCTATGAATTTCATCACTAATGATAATCACATGATTCTCGCGGCATAAATCGTACATTTTCTGCATTTCCTCTTTTGTCCATACCCGCCCAACTGGATTTGCTGGATTACATACAAGGAGTATTTTCACATCAGGCATCTTTAGTTTGTCTTCTAAATCTTCAAAATCAATATGATAATCCCCTTCGCGAAAAATTAACGGGTTGTCGATTGCTTTTCTCTTAAAGTTTTCAATTACCCTTTTAAATGTGGCATAGACTGGGGTCTGAATCACTACTTTGTCTCCGGGATTGGTATAGGCATCTAAAAACATCCATAAAGCTCCTGTCATTAATCCGGGGGCATAACTAATTTGGTCTTTCCTAATATCGATTTTATGATGGCGACCATACCAACCTTTTATAGCATCAGTAAATCGATCATGCGGAAAATGTCCATACCCGAATACCCCAAAGTCTACTTTTCCCCTTACAGCATCTAATACTTCACTTGGCGCCCTATAATCAGTATCGGCAATGCCTAGTGGAATCAAAGTGCCGCTCTTTCCCTCATTATCCCACTTATCCGAATCGGTTCCGATTCTATTTATAGTTTCATCAAAGTTGTGTCTCATAAATTTCTCCTCATTTTTTTAAAATTAATTACGTATGCGTTTACATTTTTACGCGAACCAATTTCATTTAAACTAATTACTTTTGTGTCTGGTCATGGATGTCTTTTTGACATGTCCATGAACAGACACTTTTTACATAGAATCAAATAACATATTCATCTTTTCATCCGTCCAGCCAAAAATTCCACCCGTATGAATAAACAATATGTTTTGGCTTTCCTGAAGGTTTCCATTTTTAAGTTCATGGTACAAACCATACATTGATTTCCCAGTATACACGGGGTCAAGAATAATTCCTTCTTCTTGGGCAAATTTCTCTATAAATTTCAGTTCATCCATTTGGCTTTTGCCATAACCTAATCCAATATAACAATCAATAATGTTAATTTCCTCAGCTGAAAAGCGGAAATGACTGTCTCTATATTGATTTATATCTTCTAAAACATGGACTATATCACGGGCTGCTTGTTCCCTCTGATTTAATACACTCATTCCAATAATAGTTTTATTTCTTTTGGATTCTTTATTTCCATAAAATAATCCAGCGTATGTCCCACCTGAGCCATTTGTAACCACGATCGTATCAAATTCAATTCCCAACTGCTCTTCTTGATTCAATATTTCGTAGTAGGCATCTAAATACCCTAAAGCCCCCATGCCATTGGACCCGCCCATCGGAATAACATAGGGGTTATGACCTGAATCTATCAATTCTTCCTTTAAATCTTTGATGATTGAAGGGAGATTTTGATACTGCTGTTCATCTAGCATCTTAATTTTGGAACCCACTAATTTATTAAAAAATAGATTTCCTTCCGTCTTACCTTTTTCGCCTTCTTTTAAAATTAATAAGGAATTCATTTTATATTTTGCTGCCATTACAGCAGTTGCTCTAGCATGGTTTGATTGAATCCCGCCATTTGTAATTAGATAATCGCATTTTTTTTTCTGAGCGTCGTTTAACAAATATTCAAGCTTTCTAAGCTTGTTCCCTGATGTTGCCATTCCAGTTTGATCATCACGTTTTATGAAAACTGTTTTATCGAAGTCTTTACTGAAAAAATGTACTTTTTCAATTTTGGTTGGTAAGTTAGCTATCATTATTTTATCCATTTCTTCTTTCCGTCCCTTAAATTACCCTTTTCTTCTGACAACTCTCCAATTTTACATGATCTAATGCCTTAATTAAATCATTTAAAAGGTCATGTTTATCTTCAATTCCACAACTTAGTCGAATTAATCCTTCCGTCACCCCTAAATCAAGTCTTTCCTTTTCAGGGATTACAGCATGTGACATTGTGAAAGGGTAAGATAATATTGATTCTACTCCGCCTAAACTAACAGCGACTATAGGAAACGTTACATTTTCAAAAAAGGTTTTCACATTTTCATAGCTGCCTAAATCAAATGTCAATACAGCTCCTCCACTACTTGCCTGTGCAAAATGGACATCTTTCCCTTTATGATTGACCAGGCTTGGGTAATAGACTGCTTTCACTTTCCTTTGCTTTTGAAGTTCTTTTGCAATAAAAGCCGCATTCTCTACTTCCTTTTCCATTCGAATATTCATTGTCTTTATTCCTCTTAAAACCAACCAGCAATCATATGGATCCAGCATACTGCCAAACATTTTTTGTGTTTTGTAAATTGTTTTAGCAATTTCCTCATCACTTGTCACCACTAATCCAGCAGTAACATCACTATGGCCATTTATAAATTTCGTCGCACTATGAATAACAATATCAACACCAAGTTTTATTGGATTTTGATAGATTGGCGTCATAAATGTATTGTCAATTATAGTAAGAATATTGTGCTGTTTTGCTAGCTTCACAACACCTTTTATGTCTGTAATAGTTAACAGAGGATTAGAAGGTGTTTCGATATAAAAACCTTTTGTATTTTCTTTGATTGCTTTTCCCCAGGTAGAAAGATCCGTTTCATCAACGAAAGTATACTCAATTCCATACTTTGGAAACATTTCCGTTACTAGTTGATAGGCTCCTCCATAAATATCCTTGCAAAGAACTACGTGATCGCCATGTGAAAAATTAAGTAGCACTGCAGAGATCGCTGCCATACCTGAAGAAAAGGCATATCCGTATTTAGCAAATTCCAAACAAGCAATCGTTTCCTCAAGTGCTTGTCTAGTGGGATTGCCAAATCGGGTATATGTAAACTCTTGTGATTCTGCAAATTGAGATTGGTGAAATGTGGAAGCTTGATAAATAGGTACGGATGAGCTGCCAGTATATTTATCTAGTAATGGACCACCGTGAATTAATTTTGTATCTAATTGCATCTCCGCATCTCCTTTTTATTTATCAAGTGCTGCAATAACCTCAGTCTCCACTAAGGCCTTTTTTGGAAGTTCCTTAACAGCAACAGCCGTTCTTGCTGGGTAAGGAGAAACAAAAAATTCCTTATATACTTCATTCATAGCACTGAAATCATTCATATCGATTAAATAGACAGTCGTTTTGATGACATCATCCATCGAGCAGCCATTTTCTTCAAGAATTGCTTTTACATTTAATAGAGATTGTCTGGTTTGATCTTTAATGTTATCGCCAGGAAATTCGTTTGTTTCTGGGTCAATTGGAAGCTGTCCGGAAGTATAAATCAAATTTCCTGCTTTACGGTATGCCGAATAAGGACCAATGGCCTCTGGATACTTTTTCATTTAAAGCACCTCTTTATAATTTTTTATTATCATGATAATATTATATTATCGAGATAATCTAATTGCAATAAATTTTTATAATGTTGAGAAAATTTTTTAAACCGTAAGTAATCTAAAAAAAGTGTTTACATTTTTGTAGAATTGTTTGTCCACAATCCCTGAGTTATACTATTATCCATATATGAATCCTTGGTATTATTTTCTGGAAAATTTATTCAAGTATTGTTAAACTTTAAGATAGAAGGATTAAATATTTTTACCTGTTTCCATATTGATTTTTTTACGGGAAATTAAAGTCTATAAATGTTTATGGGGAGTTTACTATGAATAAGAAAGTTAAGAAAAAGGAAGTTATTGAACACTACAAAAAATTGGTGGAATTTTTGGGTATAGTCCTTGGAGAAAACTATGAAGTGATTTTACACATTATTGAGAAAGGCAATTCTTATGTCGGAGCCATCGCAAATAATCATATTAGTGGTCGAACAGTCAATGCACCGTTAACAGGACTTGCTCTTAAAATGATGAAAGACAAAAAGTATCATGATAATGACTATGTAACAAACTACAAAGGATTTACAAAATTAGGTGCAGAAGTTCGAGGTTCTACTTACTTTATCAAAGATGAAAATAATGAATTAATTGGAATGCTTTGTATCAATTTTGATTCTAGTAAACATAAGAAAATTGCCAATGATATTCTAGATTTAGTTCAGACTCAACTAAACATGATTAGCCCAAAAGTAGAAGAAATGGCTTTTTCGGAAATAGAAACAATCGAAGAACACAGTGATAATGAAATTATTGAATATTTTTCAGACTCTATTGAAGAGGTTGTAAACTCAATCGTCGACCCATCTCTTTTAAATCCGAATATTGTCCTAAAGCAGGAGCAAAAAATAGAGATCATAAAACAATTACACAAAAAAGGTATATTCCAATTAAAAGGTGCTGTATCTCAAGTCGCTGAGTTATTGAATATATCTGAACCTAGTGTATACAGATATTTAAAAATGATTGACAAGGATAAAAGCAAATAAAAAAATCATTATAGGTACTACGTGCATTGACTTTAAGGTAAAATAACCTCTCGGAATAAATGAAGTCTCTAAAGGAAATTTGTAAAAAAATCACTGAGAATTAAGACTATTTGACCACTTTTCTAGAGGAATCGATCCGGAAACATGCTTAAAAATAGAACCTTGCTAAATTGAAATTAGCAAGGTTCTGTTTTTGAAAGTTGGTGCTGATCCACACTGCGTTACTGCTTTATGCACTGGGATCAGGCACCAATTATTCGCAATTAAGCATGGGCTGTGTCTGTTTTATTATTACGTTTCGTTCCCATGAACTTGCGCACATATGGCATTGCATATCGGTCGACACCAAATTTGCCAGCATTTGCTCCTGCAACAAGTACGAAGAAGGCTAAAAGAATCATTTGTCCGTTTGTACTTACAGTGCCACTAAATAGGAAAGAGAAATTCATCACCATACCCATTAAAGTTGCAAAGTTAGTAAGAAGGCCTAGGATTAACGCAATTCCTACTAGCACTTCGCCCCATTGCACCAAGAAAGAGAACAAATCCGCGTTTGGCAAGGCAATATTCTCTAGAAATGCTGCCCACCAGCCTTGAACTGCTGGGTGTTCTCCAGTGCTAGAAGCAATCGCTCCTTTTAAGAAGCCACTTGCATCAAATCCGCCGCTTGTTAATTTTCCAATACCTGCATGTAAAAATTCATATCCTATATAAACTCGAATGATAGCTAAAATCCCTGCAACAATATTATTTTTTCTTAAAAGATTTAACATCTTACTCCATCTCCCTTTGGATTCTATAAAATAAAATTAAGTTTGTTCACTATTTCACATGTCACTTTACAAGATCTTGTTTGTTTCTTACTACACTTATATATTATCACCATTTCCAAGTTAAAAAAGGTACTTGTGATGTTATTCACATATTTGCAACAAAGTTTTGACGGTATTATGAACAGGGAAAGATGGCGCCTAACCCCCACTGCTGTATTAACGCTTTATTGCAATGGAGGTCAGGCGCCAATTTTCAGAAAGTTTTAAAGAATCATTCGGATAGCCATTTCTGATGTGGTACGTAAAAAAGAGTATTTTAACCCATAAAGAATTTTAAAAATGGAATACTAACATTATTTAAATGGGATTGGGAGGAATCAAATTGAGAACCAATGAAAATACATTATCTATTTTCGCTTTAGGCGGTATAAATGAAATCGGTAAAAACATGTATGTGATCCAATATGCAGATGATATTATCATTATCGACTGCGGCGGTAAATTTCCGGATGAAAGTTTATTAGGGATTGATTTAATTATTCCTGATATCACGTACTTAGAAGTCAATCAGGAAAAAATCCGTGCTTTAATCGTGACACACGGGCACGAAGATCATATTGGCGGAATTCCTTACTTTTTACGAAAAATAAATGTCCCCATTTATGCCACCCGGTTTACACTTGGATTAATTGAACTAAAATTAGAGGAGCATCGTCTTGCAAGAGATACCAAGCTCATACCAATAGATTCGGAATCTCAAATTGAGTTAGGAGAGATGAAAGTATCCTTTTTCAAAGTTAACCATAGTATTCCAGATTGTTTAGGGATAGTCTTTCATACACCTGAAGGAAATATTGTCCATACTGGAGACTTCAAATTCGATCTTACACCTGCCAATAACCAATATACAGACATTCATAAAATGGCGGCTATTGGTCAGCAAGGTGTCAAAGTTTTAATCTCTGAAAGTACAAATGCAGAACGTACTGGCCTTTCACCATCAGAGCGAATAGTAGGTAGCCATATGGACGAGGCTTTCTTAAAAGCGGATGGGAAAATCTTTATTTCAACCTTCGCTTCAAATGTAAATCGTGTTCAGCAAGTGGTCGAATCTTGTATGAAGACGAGGCGAAAGCTCGCTTTGCTTGGCAGAAGTATGGTCAATGTCGTCTCAGTAGCCATTGAACGTGGATACTTAACTGTTCCGGATGGGATGCTGATTGAGGCAAATGAAGTCGACAAATTAGCGCCCAATAAGGTGACCATTCTATGTACGGGGAGTCAGGGAGAGCCAATGGCAGCTCTTGCCCGTCTTGCCAGCGGAAATTATCGGGACATTTCCATTTACCCAGGAGACACCGTTATTTTAGCAGCATCCCCAATACCCGGGAATGAAAAAGATGTTTCACGTATCATCGACAACTTATTTCAACTTGGTGCTAAAGTGATATATGGGTCTGGCAGCTCGACAGGAATGCATGTTTCCGGACATGGATACCAGGAAGACTTAAAGCTCATGCTTACCCTAATGAAGCCAACCTATTTTATTCCCGTTCATGGTGAATTTAGAATGCTGCACCATCATCGTTTGCTCGCCGAATCGGTTGGAGTTGAGCCTGGAAACACATTTATTATGAAAAATGGGGATGTCGTTGATATCGAAAACTCCATTGCTCGTCAGACTCGGAAGATTCCGTCGGGGGATACATATGTTGACGGCATGGGTGTAGGCGATGTAGGGGAAATCGTGCTGAGAGACCGCAGACAACTTTCCGAAGATGGCATGCTCGTTATTGTTTTAACTTTAAGTAAAACAGAGAGAAAAATTATACAAGGCCCTGACACGATTACTCGTGGTTTCGTATACGTAAAAGATTCTGAAGATCTCCTAAGAGAGATTAACCGTCTCGTTAAAAAAACGGTTAATGACTTACAAACAGACAATAGTCGGCAGTGGAATGTAATCAAACAAAATATTAAAAAATCAGTAGGCCAATACTTATTCGCAAAGACAAAGAGAAAACCGATGATCCTCCCGATCATTATTGAAATTTAATAAGAAAAGCGCAAGCGCCCTGGTCAGCGGCGCTCGAAAAGTCAGACCTAACAAAAGCTTCCGCAAGGACAATACTTGACCCCCATTGCATAATTCTTTATTGCACCGGGGGCAAGCACAAATTTTTTATCTTTTTTAAACTTCTGTACCGCTGGGGCTAAACAATCGATCCACTTCCACCTTCAACTCATCTAATAACCTAAAGTTTGATTGGTAACCCAAGCTTTCAACCACGTTTCGATAGTACCACTCTTGATCCTGTTTACCGCGATTAAACCTTTCCCATACCATGTCACCGATTTGTTCAAAGTCATTTATGATGGACCGGATATTATGTAATTTGTCTGCACAGGCAACAGCCTTGATGTCTTTTGAAGCCGACGTTAAAATCTCAATAGTATGCTGTTTTCTTTTCTCCCAAGATAATGATTTATCCGGCTCTGAGCATCCCTCTACAATTCTTGCAACTCGCTGACCAAATTCCCGCTCAATATCTGCTAATGTAAGTGATGTATCTTCGACTGTATCATGTAAGATTCCTGCAGCAACGATCTCATCGCCATACCCCGCTTTCATTAACATCATCCCCACCGCAACTGGATGAGTAATATAAGGTATATCCGTATGTTTTCTATACTGGTCTGCATGTGCTCTGCTTGCAACCTGAAGGGCCTTTTCAATAACATTCATAATGGTTTCCTCCCTATCGGACCTTCCGTTTCATGGATTTAACATACAACATCGAATCATAGCTCAGGTTTATTAATTATTGTCTTTTCAAAAGACACTTTTTACATTTAATTTACATTTGAAAAACAAAGAGTTAATAAACTGCTATTATAATGAAGTTATAAAAAGTCATGCTAATGGAGGGTCCATGATGATCGAATTCATGATTCGACTGGTTATTCTTATTCCCGTTTGCATACTACTTTAACTTTAATCATTACTAACAAGCTACAAAGTAATTTCCAAAAGTTCACGGTCTACTAGCAAAAGATCCTACCACGACCATTTTAATCCCCTCTTTTTACGCAAACGATTCCAATTAGCAATATGTAAAATTGTACCATAGAATTAAGAGCTTTTATAAAGAAGGATATTCGATCCATTCATAAAGATAGTGCCTGACCCCCACTGCGTTACTGCATTATTGCAGTGGGGATCAGGCACCAATTTTTCGCTATTAAGCATGCGCTGTGTCTGTTTTATCATTACGTTTCGTTCCCATGAACTTGCGTACATATGGCATTGCATATCGGTCGACACCAAATTTGCCAGCATTTGCTCCTGCAACAAGTACGAAGAAGGCTAAAAGAATCATTTGTCCGTTTGTACTTACAGTGCCACTAAATAGGAAAGAGAAATTCATCACCATACCCATTAAAGTTGCAAAGTTAGTAAGAAGACCTAGGATTAACGCAATTCCGACTAGCACTTCGCCCCATTGCACTAAGAAGGAGAACATATCCGCGTTTGGCAAGGCAATATTCTCTAGAAATGCTGCCCACCAGCCTTGAACTGCTGGGTGTTCTCCAGTGCTAGAAGCAATCGCACCTTTCAAGAAGCCACTTGCATCAAATCCGCCGCTAGTTAATTTTCCAATACCTGCATGTAAAAATTGATATCCTATATAAATTCGAATGATTGCTAAAATCCCTGCAACAATATTATTTTTTCTTAAAAGATTTAACATCTTACTCCATCTCCCTTTGGATTCTATAAAATATTATTAAGTTTATTCACTATTTCACATGTCAATTTACAAGATCTTGTTTGTTTCTTACTACACTTATATATTATCACTATATCCAAGTTAAAAAAGGTACTTGTGATGTTATTCACATATTTGCAACAAAGTTTTGACGGTATTATGAACTGAACATAAAAAAGAGTTAGACCCTCGCTGCTTTATTGGAATAAAAAAACTAGTCACTAAGGTAAAGGGTCATTTATAATAATGTATAATCTCTTACCCAAAAAGGTAATGACATTACCTTACATTTCAGGAGGTGATGAGTCTTGGGAAATCAGTCTAGATTACCAGGGACTCCAGCCACTCATGCAAAGCCACTTATTGGAAAGGCGATACTTTGCATGGGGCGGACATTTATTATGAAAAATCGCCCAGCTATGCTCTTATTTCATTTCTAATATACGGCTTTGCACCTTATTTATCAAAAAAAAATAAGGGGCTGGCACATTATGAAATATGTAAACGCAAGCAACATATTACCTGAAAAGCTGATTGCAGAAATTCAAAAATATGTTCAAGGGGAAACCCTTTATATCCCCAAGCCGGAAAAAAACTACCGGAAATGGGGAAGTTGTTCAGGGGCGAGAAAGTCCCTTGATGAACGAAATGCCTCAATCAAACATTTATTTTCTATTGGAAAAAGCATCCACCAGTTAGCGGATGAGTATTTCCTATCCATCGAAACCATCAAAAAAATAGTTTACTCGCAGAAAAAAAGGGATGACTCATAAGGGATCTGCCCGCTTGGAACACAATATCAAGACTAGGTTCAACTACAATTGTCTAGAAATCGTATAATGAGGTTTGACTCTTTGCTTTGGAGTCAGCCTTTTTTCGTATGTATTGTTTATTTCTAAGTCATCTTCTCCATTTTATATAAAGGAAACTTTGTTTAAAATATAAGAGAGTAACGGAAGAAAATGAGGCGACCTATAATGAACGAAAAATTTATTAAGAATGAGCAATATAATTTTATAAAACGGCAAGTGGATTTAATAAAGGATATTTATAAAAAGAACTCTGACCCGAGTGTCATTAAGGCTTTCAGGGAACTGGCCAATGCTCAAATTCTTGATCTTTTTCCACATGCAGCTAGGGAACAAGTAGAAAAGCTAGACCTTTCAAGATGGAAAACGGATGCTGAGTTTGACCAATATGTTCAAGACTTAGCGAGATACTTAATCCCGTTTCCCAAACTGACCGAGCAACAAGTGAAAAAAATGTTTCCAAAAGCCAAGAAGCTAAAGGTCCCTAACTTATCGACAATTGATTTCGAGAAGATGACCTACCTAAGCTGGTCTGATATCAGCACCAACAAAAAGTTTATTATTTACGAGTTGAATGAGAAATTGATGGGAATTGAATGTAAATACTCGATTATTAATAAGGATAATTTATGTTCGTTCTGTAATCGTTTCGGCCAAGTAGCTTTTATTTCCACAATCACCAAAGCCAAAAAGTCAAATAACCCCGATTACTATAAAGCGATTGGAAACTACATCTGTCTGGACAGTGCTGAATGCAATAAAAAAATAACAAGTGTTGACTATTTGACCACATTTCTAGAGGAATCGAACCGTAAACATGCTTAAAAACAGAACCTTGCTAAATTGAAATTAGCAAGGTTCTGTTTTTGAAAGGTGGTGCTGATCCACACTGCGTTACTGCTTTATTGCACTGGGATCAGGCACCAATTTTTCGCTATTAAGCATGGGCTGTGTCTGTTTTATCATTACGTTTCGTTCCCATGAACTTGCGTACATATGGCACTGCATATCGATCTACACCAAATTTGCCAGCATTTGCTCCTGCAACTAGTACGAAGAAGGCTAAAAGAATCATTTGTCCGTTTGTACTTACTGTGCCACTGAATAGGAAAGAGAAATTCATCACCATACCCATTAAAGTTGCAAAGTTAGTAAGAAGGCCTAGGATTAACGCAATTCCGACTAGCACTTCGCCCCATTGCACTAAGAAAGAGAACAAATCCGCGTTTGGCAAGGCAATATTCTCTAGAAATGCTGCCCACCAGCCTTGAACTGCTGGGTGTTCTCCAGTACTAGAAGCAATCGCCCCTTTCAAGAAGCCACTTGCATCAAATCCGCCGCTTGTTAATTTTCCAATACCTGCATGTAAAAATTCATATCCGATATAAATTCGAATGATAGCTAAAATCCCTGCAACAATATTATTTTTTCTTAAAAGATTTAACATCTTACTCCATCTCCCTTTGGATTCTATAAAATACAATTAAGTTTGTTCACCATTTCACATGTTGTGTTACAAGATCTTGTTTGTTTCTTACTACACTTATATATTATCACCATTTCCAAGTTAAAAAAGGTATTTGTGATGTTATTCACATATTTGCAACAAAGTTTTGACGATATTATGAACTGGTCATAAAAAAGAGTCAAACCCTCGTTGCTTTAAAGTGATGGGTTCCCTTCTAGGGTGCAAAACATTAATTCACAAGTAAATTCACATCAAAAAATGCAAGTGGTTTCACTTGCGTTTTTTTACTTTGATTACAGCAAATGAAATGTACCGCTTTTACCGGCGATTGCCATAAAACTTATCACTTGTTGCCAACGCATTTTCCAGAATAGCGCCCTTTTCTTGAATAAACACAAAAAGCTCATATTAGCTGATTACAACGCCCCACAGTGCTACTTTCCAAACCTCGGTGAATTGTGAATGCCGACGGCTAGGGTCACGCTTTTCTTGTTGAACCCAGAACCTCTAAATAGTGCTGATTGTACATCGCGACTTTATTTTAAACAACGCATCTTTTTTACAAACATCGTGACTTTATTTCAAAGCTACATAAAGTCGTTTAAAAATCGAAGTCTTATTTAACAATAGCGCCCGATTATACAACAAGACAAAATATATATGGATTATCAGAGTTATAATTTCTAAATCTCATTTTGGCTAAAGGACGCAAAATTTCTTCGCAGATTAGTACCGATTAGTCGTTCCTGAGGCTATACCCCAATTGACATACCCTTTAGCCTTAGCTGTATACCCAGCACCATTATACACTTGAGCGGTATAACAGGAGGTTTGACCTTTCATTATCGCCCCGTTACCACCACCACTAGCACAAGTATATACCTTTCTGTAAGTACCACTACTAGTGTAACTATACACATTTGCATTCGCATAGTAAGCACCGTTATCGTACGGAGCGGCATGATAAAGGTTTATTTTACCCCAAGATGTTCGACACTTCGCACTCCATTTTAGCTCCGCTTTTCCATAAACATTATCGTATCTGTCAACAATATAACTATAGGATTTGGTGACTGCATCATTTGCACAACCTGTTGAAACAGGGTTTGAACCATCATAAGATAGGGCAAATGCTTTTTCAGCTGGTGAAACCGCAAATATCAGACCAAAGACAAAAGTAAATATCATCCCAATATTTAATAATTTTTTCATTATAACAACTCTCCTTTTTTCTAAACTTTACCATGTAAAAATTTGTATCACGATGGTCTAAGGGACTATTTTACATTTAAAAAACGACCATTTTTTAGACAGCTGTTGCTTTAGAATAAAGTTTGATCAAATTAATCCTAATAACTTCAATAAATGAACAAAAGAAAAGAGCGTGTTTTGAAAAAAGATTGATCAAAACACGCTCTTAATATATCCCGGTGAATCATTCTTTTGTAAAAAAGATTGATCATTTCTGTGATCCTTATTCCTTTAAAGCGCCCTTTAATGGAATAACTAAAATATGATTTTAATCACAAAATCAATAAATTTTTTCTGTTACTATAGCACCCATAGTAGAAGTGCATTATTTCGCAAGCTTATGTGTTTTTTCCAATTTTGCTCAAAGATCGATCTAATAGAGTAATCATAAGAATAAAACAAATGACTAAACTGAAAATTGCTAGATGATGGAGCCCCTTTGTAATAGCATCGGATTTTAAAAACAATCCGCTAGCAGCAGAAGATAGCATAGCTCCCATGTACATAAAGGTTCTTAACAAACCAGCTGAAGCGCCCATTTGTTCGGAAGAAGCCTGAAAATAGACAGCATTTTGGTTAGCCAAATTCAATAAACCTTGGGGTATTCCGAATAGTATAGCTATGACAACAAGATAAACAATACTGCTTGAATGATTTGTAAATAGCAACAGTGACATAGCAATAAACTGAACGATACTCCCTACAATCAATTTCATATGGATTGCCGGATTCTTTCCGGTTATTTTAGAAATGATGATTGACGTTAAAAACATCGGCAACAGCAACAGACCAGCATGTGATGGGGACAGCCCTCTACCTGTTTCTAACCATTGGGTATATCCGTAAAGGAGATTGTATGAGATCGTAGCTAAAAGTAAACCCCTGACATACGTTAATAATAAAGGGGTATTCCCACCGAATAATCGTAAATCGATAAAAGGATTTTTCCTTTTCAGCTCATAGCTAATAAACAGGACACCAGAGATGACTGCAATCATTAATAAATATACATTGTGCCAATTCGGACTCATCAAGAAAAGGAGAGCCGAAATTAAAGTGATTCCAAATAAAAGGATACCAATAAAATCAATGGAAGTCATTTTCTCCTCTTTTTTTAGGGAATCCCCTCCTCCCCTTGGAAAACGGAAGTAGCCTAAGAGCACACACGCTAATGACAAAGGAACATTTACGATAAATGTACTTTGCCAACCACCGATTTCAATGAGGAGCCCCCCTAAGGTAGGTCCAACAACGGCAATGGTTTGGGTAGCAATTGCTAATAATGTAAGAATACTCGTTGGATTATCCTTACCTGTTCGTTCTGCTTCACTACGGATAAGATACATTGAGGCAGGATAACCAGCGCAAGTTCCCAGACCAAGTAAAACTCTGGCAATCACTAACCACCAAATATTAGGGGAAAAGATGGCGATTAAGCTAGAGATGCCTACTAGTGATGTTGCGATTAAAAAAAGGAGTCTTGGACCAAAAATATCAATGAGCTTTCCTGCGACTGGCTGCCCAATTGCTGTAGCAAGATATAAAGCAGAAACAAGCCATGCTGTTTGGGAAGGGGGTACACCAAACGCTTGCCCAATAGGAATTAAAGCAACTGAAATGATCGAAGAGTTAATAGGATTTAGAATAGACCCTAAAACCATGGGAGCAATCAATTTTTGATTAAAATGATTTTTATTTGGAGCCTTCCTTTTGTTACTAAATATAGACAAATCTATTCCTTCCTTCATTTAATATTGAAAGGTTTTTAGATACTATAAAAAACAGCTGTGTAAATCATAAAAAAACCATCATGAGTGTCTGCTCCTAAAAGGTTCAAGATTTCAAATCTGTAACACCTGATGGAGATGACACTTGGAATCTGATTTTGCGAAGACCCGCCTCTTTTCCACAAAAAAACAAAAAGGGCAAACTAGAAGGGTCTATTTCACAGTAATGGAAACAGACCCTACTAGTTTAGTTCAATGTAGCAATCCAGGATTGGACCGTTAATACATCGGCATGATTTGGAAACACCTTCTCCATTAGAACTCGGTGAACCTCTGGATCTGGATCAAAACAAGCATCTTCTAGTACTTTAATTTCAAAGTCTTTGTCCGCTGCTTCTCTTAAAGTTGATAAAACTACCCCACTCGTAGAAATACCGCTAAGAACAAGTGTCTCAATTTGTTGAGCCCGTAGTAGTACTTCAAGATTACTTCCACAAAAAGAACTAAATCGATATTTCGTAATGACAGGTTCATTTCCTTCAGGTTGAACGGATTCATGAATTTGTGTTGCTTGATCATGAACGGTCATGGCACCGTATTTAGATATAGCTGAAAATGTCTTATTTCTTGGACTAATTTCAGGATATCCCTCGCTAAACCCCACTCTGACAAAAATAACTGGAAGAGAGTGTTCACGGGCTGTTTTTATTGCCTTTTGATAAGGAATTAACGCTTCATCTATATTTTCTCCTAAATGTGACACAATGCCGTTTTGTAAATCCATTATTAATAATGCGGTTTTCTTACCTTGATTTTGCATAAGTTGTAATTTCCTCCTTTTTCAATTAAAATTTAAACGGAGACCACTCCTTTTTATCTTAACCGGAGATATCTCCGGTTGTCAAGGTGTGATTAAATTTAGGATGTGATTACATGGAAAATGGTGGGTATATAACCCGTACTCGGTCTGAACGACGCGATGCTGCAAAGAATCGTCAGCTTATATTGAATACAGCCCATAGGCTTTTTGAGCAATATGGTGTTGAAGCGGTAAGTATGAATCAAATCGCCGTAGAAGCACAAATTGGTCCGGGAACACTCTATCGCCGTTATAGAAACAAAGGTGAATTATGTCTTGATTTAATTAAAGACAGCGTTGTTCTATTTTTCGAGGATATTGAAGACTACTTGAAGGAGAACGATAAAGTTCCGCCTAATCAAAGACTGAAAGAAGTACTAAGCTTTTTTATTTGTTTCCGTGAAAAAAAAGCACAATTACTTACAGGAGTGGAGGAAAGCAGGGCAACAAAACCACTAAACTCCCGAACCCAAAGCCCTTTATATGTTGAATTACATCAGATATTAGTTCAACTATTTGACGAAATGGCAGCAGATGGGCATACCCATTCCCAGAGTGTTTTTAAAGCAGATATGGTACTAATGGCTTTAAGCAGTGATTCGTATTTTTTCCAAAAGAATGTACGTGGTTTTTCTCCTGAGGAAATTTTGGAACTGCTCTATTCAACTTTTATTTCAAATTAATTTACCCATAAAAAAGGTTCCCATGAATAGGGAACCTTTTCTCATAGAATCCTCTTATTTTGTTGAACTAAACTGATCCGTTACTTTAAGTACATTTCTTCACAAGCTCTTCTAAATATCAACATAGATATCCATTTTTCTTAAAAGTTGTTGTTCAACAATCTGGCCCGTTTGTTGAATAAAAGCTAATAACGATTGTTCAACTAAACTGCCACGTTACTTCAATAAGAAAAGCCGCCAAAAAAGGCAGCTGGATCTTAAACTCTTGCACCCGTTAGTTTAAGTGAAAATCTTCACAATCTTTTTTTACCTTAACAAAATCTAATCCGTTGATGTGTAGGGGCATATCAAAAAGACGCCTTCTTACTAAAGAAAAGCGCCCGATTGTTGAAGATCATTACAAATACTAGGATACGTCATCCACTTTTTCAAGATAATTGGAAATTCCCAAAGCTATGTCACCGCATGCTTTGGAGCAATTAGATGAAGACTACCCCGAGAAGAGAGTCCTTTGCATAGTTATTTTTTTCGATACCTTTCCGGAATGGTTAAGCCATTTCTTTCATCATCCCAAGCTATTGAGCTTATCTTCCAACCACAGGGCATGCGAATGAACTGCATTGTTTTCATGCCCATTGTATCAAAAGCTTCGCCAGACAATACACCTATTTTTCGATACAGGCTGAAGCGATGAGCGATATTTCCGAAAATCTCTGTGATTTCGTACAATTCTTCTTCCTTGAAATTTATCAAGTTTCCTTCACTTAATAGTTTCTCACGGGGCTCGATAAACTGCTGAAGACTATAAATAATAGGAGCGCAATCTGTATTCTTAATGATCATTGCCTCTGGAATAAATAATTCGGTGAGGGCGCGTACATTCGGTTTATTTCCATTTTTATTAGTAAAAGCATCGAAAAATGAGGCGGTTAATCGATCTAGAATCGCTTTTATTTCAAGTTGATCTGTATCAAGAATTTTCAATGAAATTCACCATCCCTTAGTACTTTTTCCAACTAACTAATTATATCAGATTTTAGATTGAATTTTGGAAATAATCCAAAAGATTAATTTTGCTAATGTATCTAGTTTTTCACCCACATTGATTCATATATTACTTTTGAATATGTATCCGTATTATTAGCTCTCTTCTAAATTTCAACCTATAAATCCAATTTTCTTTAAAGGCATTACTCCACAATCTGTCCCGATTGTTGAATAAAAGCTAATGACTATTGTTCAACTAAACTGCCAGTTAGTACAACAAAAAAGGAGATCGCCGCAGCAACCCCACTATTTAACTCTTGCACCCCGTTAGCTTAACATCAAAAAAATAAAACAGGCCTCAATTATTTATTTTATTCATATTCCATAACCCAATATTTTTCTTCTGGTTTACCTTCTTCAACAACTTTCTTCCAACCATTATTCTCATAAAACTTCATCGCTTTTTGATTTTCAGATACACATTTCAATCTTAATGGTTTATTCATTTTTTCTATGGATGCATTAACCAATTGACCACCAACGCCTTTACCCAAGAAATCAGGGTGAACAAATAAATTATGTATAAAATTATCTGGCAAGTACAAAGACGCAAATCCAAGGATATGAGTATCTTCCTCTGCTAAAATTATATACTCTCCTACAGTATGCTTATCAAAGTCTTCTAAAGTCATTTCTTCTATATCTGCCCAATGAAAACTTTTACGACGAGATTCTAAGTATATCAGTCTTAAATCAGGGTAATCTAATTCACTTGCTACTCTAATATTCATATTTTCACTCTCACTTTCTTTTATATAAATAATAACATAATTTTCAATCTATATATTTTAGTTTTAAATCAAGGTTTTCCTTCTTACACTAAATTGCTCGTTAGTGGACGAATAAAAAGGCTGCATCAGCAACCCCTACTGTTCAACTAAAGCATGCGTTAGTTACTTAAGCTTATATCACGTTCCATATATACTTCTGCTTCACGTCCATCAACATTGGCATATTGATTATGACACTTTTAGTAAGATTGTTGTTTCAGAAATGGTGGGAAAAACTTAAATAATGACTTTATTCTTCTGTTTTTTCCTTAAAAATCCAACTAAAGCTAAAATCGATAGACCTATTATTACTGATACGATATGAAAAAACCATTTCTTTTCATCGGGAATATTGTCTTTTATAATTCCAAAACCTGCAATAAATGAATTTGCTCCAATTAAATAGTTCATTCCATGTCCAAATAATATGTACTTTCTATAAAAATGAAATGATGCAATCATAAAAAATACAAAAAATAATATTTCAAAAATCACAATTTTCCTCCCTAAATAGTTTTAATAGTTGAATTTTATCATACTAATTCCTTGCTTTTTGTTTGAAAAAATTACCATATCATATTGAACTAAACTGCCACGTTACTTCAATAAGAAAAGCCGCCAAATATCGCAGCTTCTTCAACTCTTGCCCCAGTTAGCTTAATAACAAGTTAGCTTTTAAACTCCATAAAG